>JANOKW010000305.1:0-11369 GCA_031419475.1 Hyphomicrobium sp.
GAAACCCGAAGTCCGGCCCGTCGTCCAGCATACACTGGAGCGCGACCTTAACGGTATTGTCCATCTGCTGACCTGCGGTTCGGTTGATGACGGTAAATCGACGCTGATCGGCCGCCTGCTTTGGGACGCGTCTGATCTCTATGAAGATCAGCGCGAAAATGTGCGTAAATCTGGCCGTAAAGCCGCCGATTCCGATCTTCCTGATTTCTCGATGCTGCTTGACGGCCTTGTTGCCGAGCGCGAGCAAGGCATCACCATCGATATTGCATGGAAATATTTCGATACCGAGACGCGCCGCTTCGTCATCATCGATTCACCTGGCCACGAGCAATACACGCGCAACATGGCGTCGGGCGCATCTCATGCCGATGTGGCCATTTTGCTGGTCGATGCCCGCGCGGGCGTAAAACGCCAGACCAAGCGTCATGCCGCCATCCTCGACCTCGTCGGCGTCAAGCGCGTCGTGCTCGCCGTCAACAAAATGGATCTTGCTGACTACTCGGAGGACGTGTTCCGCAAAATCGAAGCTGATTTCCGCACTCTGTGCTGGAAATTCAGCTTTTGGGATGCGGCCGCTATTCCGTTGTCTGCCGTCTACGGCGAGAACGTGGCCCGCCCATCGACGACCATGCCGTGGTATCAGGGCCCGTATCTGCTCGAACATTTGGAAAAGGCGCCGAGCCACGGCACTGCGTTCGACGGCCCGTTCCGTTTGCCTGTACAAACCGTTCTGCGTGACGGCGTCGATTTCCGCGGGCTCGCTGGCACAGTCAGTTCCGGTTCCATCAAGGTCGGGGATGAAATCACCGACGTTTTGAGTGGCAAAAAGGCCAAAGTCGAGCGCATAGCGACGATGAGCGGCGATCTGGCTTCGGCACAGGCAGGGCAAGCCATCGCCCTTCAGCTCGATCACGACATCGACGTGTCACGCGGCGCTGTGCTGGCGTCGGTCGCTTCAAAACCTGTGGCGGCGCAGACCATCGAAGGTCGCTTCGTATGGCTTTCTGAAACCGCCTTTGATCCGCGCGCGGGATATCTGCTGCGAACGGTCACGGATTTAATCCCGATCTCAAACATCGAAATCAAAGCTCTGCTCGATCTCGAAACGATGTCGTCGCATCCAGCGTCACATTGCGGCGTCAACGATATTGCGATCGCCAAGATTTCTCTCGGCCGTCCGGCCGCTATCGATTTGTTCAACGACATTTCCGAGACCGGCACTTTGATGCTGGTTGATGCCGTTTCGGGTGCCTCGATTGCTGGCGGCGTGGCAACGGGCGTGACGGCGAAAAGCGAGCAGCATGGTGACGGGCACTTTATCCTCACGCGCGAAATGCTGGCCAACGGTTTGTGCCGCGATCTATCGCTAAGCTCTGCCGACCGGGAGGAATTCATGCGCCGCGCAAACGAAGCCGCAATTCTGCTGCGCGCGGCGGGTGTCGCGGTCGCCATTGAGCCTCCGCCGATGATCGACGACGGCATGGATCCCGGACTATAGAAAATCAGCGAGGGAACACCTTAAATGTCCGAAGATTTTCTGCTATTCGTAGCAGTTGGCTTTGCCGCGCAAATGGTCGATGGCGCCATCGGCATGGCGTATGGTGTCGCTTCGACGACTGTGCTTTTGAGCCTTGGCGTGCCGCCCGCTACGGCGAGCGCGTGTGTTCACGCTGCCGAGACTTTCACCACTGCGGCCTCCGGGGCGTCGCACTGGAAACTAGGAAACATCGACAAGAACCTCGTCCGCCGCCTCGCGATTCCAGGCATGATAGGCGGCGCGGTCGGCGCCTATCTCCTCTCGAACATCGACGGCAATATTATCAAACCCTACATTGCCGGCTACTTGCTGCTGATGGGGATCTTTATCGTGTGGAAAGCCATTAAGACCCAGATAGGAAATTCCGAACCGCCGCACCGCGTCGCGCCTCTCGGTTTGTTCGGCGGCTTCATGGATGCCATCGGCGGGGGCGGCTGGGGAGCTATCGTCACCTCGTCGCTCATAGGCCAGGGCACGACCCCTCGCTACGCAATCGGCTCAGTTAATCTTGCCGAGTTCTTTGTTACGGCGACAATATCAGGAACTTTTTTCCTGACCATCGGTTTCGAGCTCTGGCCCATCATCTCAGGATTGATCCTCGGCGGCGTGATAGCTGCACCCTTCGCCGCTTACGCGACAAAGCACCTGCCCGACAAAGCCCTTATGATCATTGTGGGCTGTGTTGTCATCCTGCTAAGCCTCAGAACACTTCTGAGTGCACTGCGCGCATGATGAACGTTGCACGCGCGCCAAATCTCCCTTACCGATTGCGGCAATCAGAAACGGTCGATCCATAAGCCACATGTTCGATACACCCTTCCTTGACGTGTGGCCGATCATCGTGACTGGTGGATTTTTCGTCGGTTTCCTGGTCGGCATGACTGGCGTCGGCGCGGGATCGCTCATGACGCCTTTCCTCATCACCCAAGTCGGCGTTCCACCAACTCTGGCGGTTGGCACGGATTTGTTGTTCGCCGGCTTGACTAAGGCGAGCGCCGCAGCGCGCCACCACAACTTCGGCAACGTCAACTGGCCGATCGTGCGCTGGCTGGCGGCGGGCAGTGTGCCGGGCGCAATCGCCATGCTGGCGCTCTTGAGTTTTCTCAATCCAGACATGGCCGCGATTGCCCGTATCATCAAGGCATCCTTAGCCGGCGCCCTCGTACTCAGTGCGCTCGCGATCTTGCTCTACCCGGTAATCGCCAAAGAACGCATGCAAATGCTCTCGGAGACGGCCGACACACCGCCCCGGCCCTTACCAACAGTTTTGCTGGGACTTGGCCTTGGTTCGGTGGTCACACTGACGTCGGTCGGCGCTGGCGCCATCGGCGTCGTCGTGCTGACCGCGCTTTATCCGATGCTTGTGACGCGACGCCTGGTCGGCACCGATATCGTGCACGCCATTCCCTTGACGCTCGTCTCCGGCGCCGGGCACGCGGGCATGGGCAACGTCGATTTAGTTCTGCTCGGAATGCTTTTGGTAGGATCCATTCCAGGCATAGCTCTCGGCTCTCGCCTCACCGGAAAACTGCCCGACAGGATCCTGCGTATCGCCCTCGCCGGGGTGCTGATGTTTGCAGCCTATCAGTTGTATATTAAGATCTGATTGGCTTGCCGTCGAACTATTTTAGGCCAGCTTCACATCCGCATGAAATTGGTTGCCAGCAAGCGTCGCTTTGACGTATCCGGCGCGGACACAGAAATCGCCGAACCGCTCGCCGTCTTTGCGCTGCTTGGCGTACGCAACGAAGATGGGTTCCAGCAGGGCCACGATCTTTTCTTCACCAGCATCATGCGCGTAAAGTTTCGACAAGCGTGATCCGTCAAATGCCGCGCCCAGATACAAGTTGTAGAGTCCGGGATTGCGGCCGACAAGCCCGATCTCAGCGAGATAGGGGCGTGCGCAGCCGTTGGGGCAACCGGTCATGCGCATAACAATGTCGTCGTTGCGCAGACCCGCCTTGTCGAGGCTGTCTTCGAGACGTGTGATGAGGCCCGGCAGGTACCGCTCGCTTTCCGCAAGCGCCAAGCCGCACGTTGGCAGCGCGACGCACGCCATCGAATTGGCGCGCAGGCGCGAGGAGACTTCAGTCGTGATGCCGTGTTCTTTGAGGATCGCATCGATCTTCGGCTTAGCTTTTGCCGATACGTTGGCGAGAATCACATTCTGGTTCGATGTCGCAACGAATTCGCAAAGCCCTTCTTCTGCGATGGCGCGCAAGCCTTTGCGCAACGTCGTTCCAGCACGATCTTTGATGCGCCCGTTCTCGACGAACAGCGTCAGGTGCCAATTTTTCTCGTCGCCCTTTTTGGCGTCGAGGCTTTGGCGCCACCCAAGCGGATCGCCAGTGCCTGAAAACTTAAACGGCTTTGCTTTGCCAAGCTTGAAGCCTGCACGCTTTTCAACCTCCGCGCGGAAAGCATCGAGGCCGCGATCTTCAATCGTGTACTTGAGTCGCGCGCGGGCGCGATTTTCGCGGTTGCCCCAGTCGCGCTGAACCGTCAGGACGCATTCCCCAACTTTGATGGCCTGCTCAGGCGTGCAGTACCCGAGCATGTCTGCGGTACGTGGAAATGTAGTGAGATCGCCATGCGTCATGCCCATGCCACCGCCGATCGTGACGTTCCAGCCGACGACGTCGCCCTTTTCGACGATGGCGATGTATCCAAGATCATGCGCATAAATATCGACGTCATTGTCCGGTGGAACGGCGACAACGGTCTTGAATTTGCGCGGCAAGTAGTGGACGCCGTAAAGCGGTTCTGTGTCCTTATTGGCGGCCCCGGATTTGTCCTCGACCTTTTCGCCGTCTAGCCAAATTTCGTGATAAGCGCCGGTCTTCGGAAGCAGATGTTCGCTGATGGCCTTGCCGAGGTCGTAGGCTTGGCGATGCGCTTTCGAGAGATGCGGATTGGCTGCCGTCATCACGTTGCGATTGACGTCGCCGCAGGCGGCGAGCGTGTCGAGCGCCGCTTTGTTGATCGCCTGCATCGTGCGCTTGAGGTTTGATTTGATGACGCCGTGATATTGAAACGTCTCGCGCGTGGTGAGGCGCAAAGTGCCATTGGCGTAGGTCGTTGCAATGTCATCGAGCGCGATCCATTGCTGGGCGGTCATCAAGCCGCCTGGGATGCGCAGGCGCAGCATGAATGAAAAGGCCTTCTCAAGCTTCTTCTTCGCACGCTCGCCGCGCACGTCGCGGTCGTCCTGAACGTAGGAGCCATGGAACTTGATCAGCTGATGATCGTCCTCGGAAATGTTGCCGGTGACGACGTCCTGCAGCCCTTCAACCAGCGTACCGCGCAGCTGCCGGCTGTTTTCCTTGATGATTTCGTTTCTGGCGCGTTTGTCTTCGGTCATGGGGTCTCGCTGCATCGATACGACTCCATCTCCCCATGCCAAGAGCAGTGGCATGGCGAGAGGGGATCAATTCTCAATATACGTCTCTCTGATACCGGCCCGCTTTGGTCAGCTCTTTAAGCTTGGCGCGGCCTGCGTCTTCGTCGCCCTTGCCGGCTTCAGCCAGGATTTTAACGAGCGTCGCATCAACGTCTTTGGCCATTCCTTGTTCGTCGCCGCAGACGTAGAGGTGCGCGCCATCAGCGACCCACTTTTGAATGTCCGTGCGCCGTTCCCACAGCCGGTGTTGCACATAGATTTTCTCCGGCTGATCGCGCGAGAAGGCCACATCGATTTTGGTCAAAGCGCCCGCCGCAATGTGGTCTTGCCAATCGAGTTGATACAGAAAGTCATTGGTGAAGTTGCGCTCACCGAAAAACAACCAGCTTTTGCCTTTGGCGCCGAGTTCGACACGCTCTTCAATGAACCCGCGATAGGGCGCCACGCCGGTGCCCGCGCCAATCATGATGATGGGCTTGTTACCATCTTCGGGTAAGCGGAAGTGGCGGTTTGGCTTGACATAGATGCGGGCCGTGTCGCCCATCTTGCGGCGATCCGCGAGATAGCTCGAGGCCACGCCTTTGCGCTTCTTGCCGTGGGAGTCCCAGCGCACGGCGCCGACCAGCAAATGCGCTTCTCCCGGATGCGCCATCAAACTTGAGGCAACCGAATAGAGCCGCCCAGGCAAAGGGCGCAAGAGGCCGAGGAGCTGTTCGGCTGTGAGTTTTTCAGAATGGGTTTCGAACAGATCGACGAGCTGGCGATCGGCTGCAAACTTCGTGTAAGCGTCGCCCTCGAGAAGCTTCTTTGCGTCCGCGCGGCCCGTTAGTTTCGCGTAATTTTCAACGACCGCCTTTGACAGCGTCGTGACGTCATAACCCTTTTGAACTTTGAGCAGCAGCGCCGCGTCGGACCCAAGGCCCGCAGCACGCAACAGCTGATCGACGAGTTCCGGATCGTTTTCGGGCATAACGCCAATCGCGTCACCCGGGAGATAGGTGAAGCCCGGCTCTTGAAACGAGAGTTCAACATGCCACGTCTCGCGCGTCGAACCGGTGCCGTTCAAATTCACGAGTGCGGAAATTTCGGCTTCAAGCGGGTTCTCGGCTGAGAACTGCGGTTCGTCGTCTTCGGCCTGATAGCCGCCGCCTTTGAAGTCGACATGCACGACTGTGGCACTGCCTGCGCCTGTGTCGGCGGGTGCAAGTTTGCCAAGCGCGCCATCTGTCCAGGCTGTTGCCTGTTTGGCGAAATCCAAATCGCAATCGACGCGATCGGCAGCGCGCGTCGCACCCAGCGCCTCAAGGCGTGCATCAATCTTTTTGCCGACTTCGCAGAACTGAGCGTAAGCCGTGTCACCCAGTGCAAGCACCGCAAAGCGCACGCCATCGAGTCGTGGCGCGGCATCGTTCATCAGGGCGTTATAGAAATCAATGGCGCGGCTCGGCGGATCGCCTTCGCCCCAGGTTGCCGCGTAAACAATCAGGTTCTTTGACTTTGCCAGGAGCGCCATATCAGCATCCGCCATGTCAAAGACCTTGGCATCGAGACCGTGCTTCTGGGCGACCTTCTTGGCCTTTAGAGCCAACGATTCACAGTTACCGCTTTCGCTGGCGTAAAGAATAGTCAACGGCGCGCGGGGTTTTGCGGCAGCGACCGGCGGTGTGCCAGCGCCTTGTGCTGCTTCAAAGCCCGCGAAAAAACCCGCCAGCCAGCTCCGCTGCAGTGGCGTCGTTTTGGCAACCACCTTGTTCAGAGCATCAATATCTTCCGGCGCAAACGGCGCGTTCTTGGGAAGCATCGGAATAGACGTCACTTAGATCTCCTTGGCGGCAGCCGACGTTGGCTTGACACGAGACGATGCGGCACACGATACGCGTCGTGAAAACAGCCTCAACTCATAGCGTCAAAGCATCGGTTTGTCCGCTTTCGTTGGCCGACGGCACTGGCGCCGCCACAATCGCGCCGCTTGTCGTGTCCTCGACCTAAAGCATAAGCCCAGGCGCTACCGCTCTCATGTCAGTGTATCATACACTATAATAGAACTATATTCCACTAAATAGACTTTACTAATATAAAATAGGCATAGTATTCTAAATATAGCCGCCAAAGAAGCCTGAGTTGCTCATTCTGCGGCCTGCCACGACGACCCGAACCGCCGCAAAAGTCCGGCACTATGTTGCGCCCGATGGCCACGCACCAGTCGGTGGCTGCGTGGGCGGCCGCTCAGTAGTTTTCGTGCGAAATAGGTTAAGCCGCAATGCCCGGAAAACACCTTCGTCCCGGCTCGCGAGTGATACAAAATCACACTTACCACTCAGGCAATTCTCACACGCAGTCGTGAGCCGAATTGAATTCAACGGGTCATCGAATTGTGGTGTAAACGATTTCAAAGCGGCATGACCTTGCCAACTTGAAACCGATCCGCAGATTGGCCGGGCACGGCAGATTTAAAATTTGTGAAGGAAACTTATGAAGATCTGGTCGAAGCCTGAAGTTTGTGAGCAGGAAGCTGGTCTCGAAGTAACGAGCTACCTCCCACCCGAGATCGACGTCATAGGTATGATGTGCTCGCACTCACGTAACGCGTGAGTTTAGGCGCGGCGGCCGATGTCGGCATCGCCGCCGCTGCCATTTACAATCGGCGTCAGTTGAACTCCGGTGCCAACGCGCCGTCAACAGAAATTATTCGATGATCATTAAGATACTCGGGGCTGCGGCAGGCGGCGGCTTTCCGCAGTGGAACTGCAACGGTATCCATTCTGCGAATGTAAGATCGGGCAAAGCCGGATACCGGGCGCGGACGCAGTCGTCCCTCGCTATCTCGGCCGACGGCAAGAACTGGGTTCTCCTCAACGCATCCCCCGATTTGCGCCAGCAAATCGCCGATAATCGCGAACTTCATCCCGTCGCGAATGGCCCGCTGCGCAACAGCCCAATCAAGGCGGTCGTCGTTACGAACGCAGACGTCGATCACATAATTGGTCTCATCAATCTGCGTGAGCGCCAACCGTTCGCCATCTACGGTTCCGAACGTGTGCTCGCAACGCTCAACGCCAATTCGATTTTCAATGTGTGTGCGCCCGACGTCGTGCCCCGCATTCCCTTAGCTCTTGATAAGGCCGTCCGCGTGTCAGGCGCGGGAACCGATCTCGGCATCACAATCGAACCATTCGCCGTGTCCGGCAAAATCGCGCTCTTTCTTGAGCAGGGCGGCGCTGGTGGGAATTATGGCAGCCGCGACGGCGACACCATCGGACTTGAAATCAAGGACAACAAAACCGGTAAGTCCTTCTTCTATGTTCCGGGCTGTGCCGAAGTTGATCCGCCGCTTGCAGAGCGAATTAAAGGCGCGGAACTCATTTTTTTCGACGGAACACTCTATACGGACGACGAGATGCTAACCCAAGGGCTGCTGAACAAAACCGGCAAGCGCATGGGGCACATTTCGATGTCAGGGCCTGATGGCTCGGTCGCGGCCTTCGAGCCGCTCAACGTGAAGCGCCGCATTTACGTACACATCAACAATTCGAATCCGGTCTTGGATGAAGGCTCGAAAGAGCGCAAACATGTGGAAACGGCTGGCTGGGAAGTCGGATACGATGGAATGGAGGTGCGGCTATGAACCCCTTGAGCTTAGAGAAGAAAACGACCGAGCTGCGCGGCCATGAGCCCCCACTGAGCGTCGCTGATTTTGAAGCTGCGATCCGCGCGGTTGGCCCCGAGCGCTATCACGACCTGCATCATTTCCATGACATGCTGCACGGCGGTAAACTGAACAAAGGACAGGTTCAAGCCTGGGCCCTAAACCGTTACTGCTATCAGGCGGCGGTGCCGCGCAAAGACGCAGCCTTCATCAGCCGCGTGCATGACCGCGAGTTGCGCCGCGAGTGGACACATCGCGTCCTCGATCACGATGGCCAGCCCCCTGACGAAATCGGCGGCATTGAACGTTGGCTCTTGCTGACAGACGGCCTCGGCCTCGACCGCGAATTTGTCACATCGAGGCGCGGCGCCCTGCCCGCGACTGTGTTTGCCGTTGAAGCTTATGTGACTTTTGTGCGCGAACAGCCGCTCACCATTGCCGTCGCCTCGTCATTGACGGAGCTCTTCGCGCCGAAAATCCACAAGGAACGCATCGTCGGTATGCTCGAAGGCTACAATTTCATCGATGACAGCGTGCTTGCCTATTTCAAGCGTCGCCTGACGCAAGCCCCGCGCGACGCCGATTTCGCGCTCCAATATGTCCTGAAGAACGCCAAAACGCGCGAAGAACAAGAAGCCTGCGTTGATGCCGTCCGCTTCAAGTGCAATGTGCTTTGGGTTCAACTCGACGCGCTCTATAACGCTTATGTCGCCGGCAATATCCCGCCGGGCGCCTTCCGTCCGGAGACTTAAGATGGCCGCTTCCCTACAGCGCACCCGAACGATAATCAGTGCCACTTCCAAACCTGGACTGCCGCACCATATTAGGTTGAGGCACGACGCGGGCCGCGGGCGCTGGCACGTTCTGGCACCAGAGCGCGTCTTTGAACCTGACGCCATCGCTGTCGAAATCTTGAAGCGATGTGATGACCAGAAGACGGTGCGGAGTATCGCGGAAGAACTGGCGACCGAGTACAACGCCCCGGTAGAAAATATTCTCACAGACGTCATCGCGATGCTGCAGGAATTGGCCGACAAGGGCGTGGTGAAGGCCTAAGGCACACTTAAAGACCGATGCAATGAAGGGTAGAGCCTAGATGAATGAAATCGCCCCTCTCGAGCAATTTGCCAACGCCCCCGTCGAGGCGGCGTGCAGCCGTGCTCCGATCGGCCTCTTGGCGGAACTGACGCATCGCTGCCCGCTGCAGTGCCCGTACTGCTCGAACCCGCTTGAACTCGATCGCGTCAATCAAGAGCTCACAACGGCCGAGTGGCAGGACGTCATGCGTCAGGCCGCCGATCTCGGGATCCTGCAAATTCATTTGTCGGGCGGCGAGCCGACGCTACGTAAAGATCTCGAAGATATCGTCGAAGTGGCGGCCAAGGCTGGCCTATACACGAACCTCATTACCGCCGGAGTGACGCTGACGCGTGACCGTTTGAAGAAATTGAAAGACCTGGGGCTCGATCACGTCCAGCTGTCGATCCAAGACGTCAATGAAGCCAACGCTGAGAAGATTTCAGCTTACAAGAACGGCCTCGCCAAGAAGCGCGAACTCGGCAAGTGGGTGCGCGAGTTCGATATGCCGTTGACTATCAACGCACCGATCCACCGCCATAACATCGAGAACATCCCGGCAATCATCGACTTCGCCGTCGAGATGGGCGCTGGCCGACTCGAAGTCGCGCACATCCAGTATTACGCCTGGGCGCTGAAGAACCGTGCAGCCCTCATGCCGTCACGCGCGCAAGTCTACAAGTCGAGCGAAATTGTCGAAGAAGCCAAAGTGCGCCTCAAAGGTATTCTGGTGTTCGACTTCGTCGTTCCGGACTATTACGCCAAGACGCCTAAGCCCTGCATGGGCGGCTGGGGCCGGGGCATCATGAACATCAATCCGTCGGGCAAGGTTCTCCCCTGCCACGCCGCCGAGAGCGTGCCCGGTCTCGAGTTCGACAACGTCAAGACGAAGCGCCTCGCCGATATCTGGCTCCAAGGCCAAGCCTTCCAGATGTATCGCGGTACGAGCTGGATGAAGGAGCCGTGCAAGGGCTGCCCGCGCGCTGAGATCGATTTTGGCGGCTGCCGCTGCCAGGCCATGGCCTTTACGGGCGACGCAACGAACACGGACCCGGCTTGCAAGTTCTCGCCCCATCACGCCGCCTTTGTGGCGGCGGCCGAGGCCGAAAGCGGCGTCGCCAACCCGCCCAATTTCCTTTACCGCCGCTTGGGCGGCGCCAAGGGTGGCTCGGAAGCCGAGTAACCGGTCAGACCGGGACACAACCGGGGACGGGGGTTACCAATTCTTGACCCTGTTTCCTTATCCCGGGGGCTGGGAAGGTGTTTTCCCAAGGTGCGGCATTTGGTTCAGCCGCCATTCACAAAAAATCTGCCAAATTCCCGCGGCTAGTTTACAAGTCTGGCGCCTAACATAGCGCCAGGGCTGGCGAAACGGAGAGGAAACACAGAATGCGCAATTTCGTTCTGGCGGTCGCAATGATCGCTGCAATGCCGGTCGCTGCTTCGGCTGCGGACGCTGAAGCCGGCAAGACCGTCTTCAATAAGTGCAAAGCCTGCCACCAGGTCGGCGAAGGCGCGAAGAACGCCGTCGGTCCGAGCCTCAACGGCATCATCGGCCGCAAAGCCGGTACGGTCGAAGGCTTCACCTATTCGGAAGCCATGAAGGCATCGGGCAAGACCTGGGACGAAGCAACCCTCAAGGAATACCTCGCTAACCCGAAAACGGCCATTCCAGGCAACAAGATGGTGTTCATGGGTCTGAAGGACGC
>JANOKW010000306.1:0-2207 GCA_031419475.1 Hyphomicrobium sp.
CACCGCGAAGTGCTGCGCCGCCGGGTGACGGTGTCAGACCCGGAGGGTCAGACACCCTTCGAGCAACAGCCCTCGACCAGATCAAGAAAACGCAGTGGGTGCCGGAAGCCGGAGAAAACCGCATCACCGGCATGATCGCGGGCCGGCCCGACTGGGTCGTGTCGCGGCAGCGCGCGTGGGGCGTGCCGATTGCGGTGTTCCGCAATGTCGAGACCGATGAAGTGCTTCCAGGGAACGGCGCGCACGCGGCGAAATCTGCAGAACTCATGCAGCGCATCGAAAAGGCCTTCGCTGAAAAAGGCGCGGACGTTTGGTTCGATGTCGGCGCGAAGGAACGCTTTCTGGCGGGGCTTATACCCGACACTGAGATGGCCAAGTGGGAGCAGGTTAAAGACGTGCTCGACGTTTGGTTCGATTCCGGCTGCACGCACGCCTTCACGCTCGAAGACCCGGAGTCATTTCCGGGCCTCAAAGGCATTTCACGCAAGTCGCACGTCGGCTCGACACACAAGGGGGGCGGGCAAGACCGCGTCATGTATCTGGAAGGCTCGGATCAGCATCGCGGCTGGTTCCATTCGTCGTTGCTCGAGAGTTGCGGAACGCGCGGCGTTGCGCCTTATGACGTTGTGCTGACGCACGGCTTCGTGCTCGACGAGAAGGGCGATGAGAAGATGTCCAAGTCGAAGGGCAATGTGCTTTCGCCGCAGGACGTCATGAAATCAAGCGGCGCCGACATATTGCGCCTTTGGGTGGCCTCGTCCGATACGACAAACGACATCCGTTTTGGGCCGGCAATCGTGCAGGCGGCGGCGGACAGCTATCGCAAATTGCGCAACACACTGCGCTGGATGCTCGGCGCGCTCGCGCACTTCGATGCCAAGCAAGATACGGTTGCGCACAAGGATATGCCCGAGCTTGAGCGCCTGATGCTGCACCGCTTGGCCGAAATCGACTCCGAGGTCCGCAAGGCCTACGAGACGTATGATTACCGCAAAGTGGTGGCGCTGCTGTCGCAGTTCATGAACACCGAATTGTCGGCGTTCTACTTCGATATTCGCAAGGACACGCTCTATTGCGAAGCGCCATCGAGCAAAAAGCGCAAGGCGGCGCTGACCGTCGTCGATCACCTGTGTGATGCGCTGATCAAATGGCTGGCGCCGATCCTGTCATTTACCTGCGAAGAGGCGTGGCTGCAGTATCGCCCCCCAGGAACCAAATCGGAAACCGAGAGCGTGCATTTGCTGCCGTTCCCGAAATTTCCGCGGGATTGGCGCGATGAGAATCTCGCGGCTAAATGGGATCGGGTGAAGGAAGTGCGCAGCGTCGTGACCGGCGCGCTCGAAGTCGAACGTGGGAACAAGAAAATCGGGTCGAGCCTTGAGGCGGCGCCAAGCGTTTATGTTACCGATCCGGATTTGATGGTTGGCCTCGACGGCGTCGATATGGCGGAAGTGTGCATCACCTCGGCGATCAGCGTCAGCGATAAAGCGGCCCCTGCTGGGGCTTTCACATTACCGAATGAGCCGGGCGTCGCGGTCGTCGTGCACAAGGCCGAGGGCATCAAGTGCGCGCGCTCGTGGCGCATCACCAAGGATGTGGGCTCGGACAAAACTTACCCCGACTTGTCGGCGCGCGACGCCGCCGCCGTGCGCGAGATCGAAAAACAGGCGGTGAGTTGATGGCGATGAGGATGGCAGCACGCTTTCTCTCTGATTGCGTTCCCGGCCGAGCGAGCGTCCGCAGGACGGAAGTGGAGAGCCGGGATCACGTGGGTCGAGATTTGAGCGATGCCGATGGGACGTGATCCCGGATAGCCGCATTGTTTCGCTGCGCGTCACACGCAGCTTCCGGGAACGCAGTGGAGAGTGCTTTCGCATGCTTAGAGAGGTTGAGAAATCTTGGCTCTGGGGCGCACATTCAGCGCTGGGCCTCGCCGTGGCGCTTGCTACCTTCGCGCTCGATCAGGCGCACAAGTATTGGATGCTCTACGTTTATGACATCGCCGGGCGGGGCAAAGTTGCCGTCACGCCGTTTCTAGATCTCGTGTTCGTGAAAAACACCGGCATCAGCTATTCGCTGTTCGATCAGCAGAGCCAAGCGGGGCAATATATGCTGGCCGGTTTCGCGGTCATCGCGTCGGCCGCCATGTGGGTGTGGCTGACGCGATCCGACACCTCTCGGCTCATGGCCTGGAGCCTCGCCCTGAT
>JANOKW010000307.1:0-9537 GCA_031419475.1 Hyphomicrobium sp.
CAACTATGACGTCATCCGTGAGTGGAACAAGGCTGAAGTCTACGTCAAAACAATCTCTGTGCTGGCTGAAAAACTGAACTGACGCCGAACTGCCGCAGCTGCATCCCTCAATGATTGATAGATTATAAATGAATTAGGACCAATTGCTGGATCCGCGTTGCAGTCATTGGCAACGCTTCTCTGGTAACCATGCTTCTCGGGAGGGGCCGCTTTGTGGAACGCGGCCGGCGAGCATGCATGTTGCAACGAAAAATATAGTCGAAACAGGTTCCGACCGGCGCGCCTTTGACCGGCGCGATGCCAACTTGCCGGGTTTGCTGCGCTTATCGAACCACGTCACCCTTGAGTGTGTCATCCGGGACATTTCCGAAGGCGGTGCGCTCCTCGAATTTCCGGCGACCGTAAGCCTGTCCGGCCGTATGCGCTTGAGCGTCGATGGCTCGGGCCAAGAAATCATTTGTGAAGCGCGTCATGCCTGCGGTAACCGCATTGGTGTGCAGTTCGTGCGCAATATCGCACTTGCCGCTCGGCCCGTCGCCGCGCCCGCTGACGCGACGGCACCGTTGCCCGTGCTGCGCCGCGCTGAAACGCCGGCTGAAACCGGGCGCGGTACAGCTGCTTCCGAACTCGTGGCTTTGCGGCGCAACGCCGCCAAAGCGATAGCCGCGAAGCCAGACGCCATCGCCGTGCCCGAACGCCGGCCAATCGTTGTCGAGATACCTGTCGCTCTTCCTGTCGTCATTGCTGCCGCCGTTGACGTTTTAGTGCCGCGCGATATTTCGAGCATGCTCAAATCTGTGGCGGCGTTGTCGATGGTGAGAGCCGTTCCCCGGCCTTTACCAGCACGCGCTTACGCGTAAACCCTGTTCATGCGATTGCCGCCTCAGCCGCCTCCGGGCCCCGTAACGATTCGAGTTGCAACAACACCTAATGGTTGTATAGGTGCTCAACGAGTCCGCCTAGGTTGTGCCACACGACTCAGTGATCGTGTTTGGCATGTGCAGCTTCAACATGTCGTCCGGTCACATTAAGCGCAGCAGATACGTCGCTGTTGCGCTTATTTTTTTCGGCCTCACGATCCCCGTGGAAGCCCTCATTGATGCGGGGCAGTCCCTGGAGGGTTCGGCTGTGGTCGTTGACGGCGATACCATTGAAATCAACGGCGAGCGCGTTCGGCTTGAGGGTATCGATGCTCCCGAGGTTGCGCAGACGTGTGGCAAGGTCACTGGAGAACCGTGGGATTGCGGTCTTGAGGCCAGCGAAGTTCTGCGCGCACTCATTTCTAATAAATCCGTGTCTTGCGACCGATCCGGACTCGATAAATACGGCCGGACGCTCGGGATTTGCTTCGCGGACGCTGACGAATTGAACGCAGCCATGGTTAGAACCGGCTACGCTTGGGCTTTTGTCAAGTATTCCCAAGCTTATGTAGCGGTCGAGAAACTAGCCCAAGCGCTGCGAGCCGGCATCTGGCAGGGCGCGGCAATACCCGCTTGGGAGTTCCGCCATCGCCCTGATCGGGTCGCTGAGGCGCGTGCTCCTCAAGGATGCCTGATCAAAGGCAACGTGTCCAAGAAGGGCCAGATCTACCATACTGAGACGAGTGCTTGGTACGGCAAGGTCAAGGTTGACGAAAGCCGCGGCGAGCGCTGGTTCTGCTCGGAAGGCGAAGCAATAGCGGCGGGGTGGCGGGCTGCCGAAAGCCCTTAGTTGAGTTGGTTCGCGATTTCGATTAGCCAGGTTGTCAGCGGACGTTCGAAACGGCCTCTGGACCGATTGGCCTAGATCTTCTTGACACGCCGCTCTGATGCAGCAAAAGTTGCGTTATGGATTACGAGGCCGCACCATTTTCGTGCGCGACTACTGCTGTTCGTTAACGTCCAACATTCGGGGATCACGATGCACCACGTCACGATGCACCACGTCTTGATGCACCACGTCTTGGCAACAAAAACCCGCGCCCTTGCGATGGCCGCCCTGGTTTCGTTTGCAGCGGTGCCGGCGTCCGCTGGCACGATCTGGGACGAGATCAAAGGCAGCGTCTACGGCGACAGAAAAATCGAAGACGGACGTAGTGTTGTGACGCTCGACGCAGAGATCCGTCCGGCTGATATGCGGAACGTTCCTTTTACGGTTGATGCTGCCTTGAAGGATGGGCGCACGATCAAGAGTGTGTCCGTCATTATTGACGAAAATCCCACTCCCGTCGTCGCCGTTTACAACATGGGCGCGAACCGCGATTCTGTGGCCTTCAGATCCAATTTCCGCATCAACCAGCAATCCGATATCCGCGCTGTGGTCGAAGCTAGCGATGGACAACTGTATATGGTCTCGCGGCTCGTAAAGTTTGCCGGCGGACAGGCCTCATGCTCAGCACCGCCAACGGGCGATCCGGCCGAGATCGCCGCCAACATGGGTAAGATGAAATTTACGCAACTACCGAATGCTGGAACTTCGTCGTCGTCGCTTCAGCGCGCCCGCGTCGATTTCAGCCATCCCAACCACACCGGCATGGTTATGGATCAACAGACCTTGCTCTATACCCCGATGATGATGGTCTCTGAGATCACCGTGAAGCAAGGCGGCGAATTGATTTTCCGTGCGGAAGGGTCAATCGCCTTCTCGCAGAATCCGATGATTGAATTCGACATGAAGCGCAATGGCGCCAGCGGAGTTGAAGTGACGCTGAAGGATACGGATGGCGGCAGCTGGTCGCAAAAGTTCTCCGTCAATCCAGAGAGCTGAACGCTGAAACTCACAGCAAAATAAAAGGCCCGCTATTTCTGGCGGGCCTTTTTGTTTGGAGGGACGCTGTTGCAGCGTCCATTATTGCTGCGGCTGCTCTTCGCCTTCGTTCTGCGAGAGCAACGGTGTGATGCGGCGCAAGGCAACGCGGCGGTTAAGGCGCTCGGGATCGTCCGTCTCGACCTTCAAATATTCTTCGCCAAAGCCTTGTGTTGTCAGGTTCTCCGGCGGCACTTGGAACTGTTCGGTCAAAATGACGGCAACAGATTCCGCGCGCCGGTCGGAGAGAGTGAGGTTGTCGTTCTCCGAGCCGACGGCGTCGGTGTAGCCTTCGATCATAAACACTTCGTTGGCATCGCGATCGATCACACGCATCATGGCGCGGGCAACGCGATCGAGCTTGCTATACTGGCTTTCCTCGACCTCCCACGAGCCTGTGTCGAAATTGATATCGTTCAAGTCAACCCGGCGCATATGCTCGCGCAGGCGCGGCGTGGCGCGAACCTGGTCGAGCGTGTAGCGCCGCTCGAGCCGCTCGACGGGCGGCGCGCTAAAGGCTTCGTAGACCTCCTCGTCGTTGGCCTGATCATAGTCCACGATGTACTTGCGGCGCGGAACGTCAACCCGCGGCGGCGGCACATCGACAATGGATTTGAGCAGCAGCGCGCCAACGGCGACGCCGGCACCGATGCCGACGCCAAGGGCGAGGTTGCGGCCGAACTTGTCGCGGCGGCGATTGTCGATAATGTTCTGTTCCTGGCCTTGAGCATCGCGGCGGTAGCGGCGTACGAGTTGGCCGTTGGTGTCGGTCACATTGTAGACCGAGCTGTTATTCGGACGTTGGATGATGGTGACGTTGGTGCCGTCGCTGCGCGTGATGCTGCGTGTCTTGGCAACGCGTACAATGCGGTCGCTGTCGTTCTTGATGATGACGGCCTTGTTGTTTTGCCGGATGATCGTGCGATTGCCGGGTTCTTTGATGATGACTTGGTTCGTGGCCCTATCGAACGTGCGTGTGCGCTGCTGCTTGATGGCGTTCAAGTTGCGCGGTTGCTTCGCCATGCGCACAACCAGCGGCGCATTTGCTGGAAGCGTTGCCTTTGTTGCGGCGGTGCCAGTGACAGGCTTGACCAATTGCGGCGTGACTGCCTGCCAGCGCCGGCTCCTGGGTGGGCCGCTCTGGACTGCGGCTGGCGCTGTTTGCGGTGGGACTGCGACTGGTGGCTTTCCGATAACGACTGCTGGCGATTTCGAACCGGCATTAGGCGCAACCTTCGGTGCGGCCGGAGTTGTGACGATCACCTTCGGCGGCGCTGTGGGCGCGGCGGGCTTCGTGACGATCGCCTTCGGCGGTGCTGCGGGCGCGACGGGCTTGGTGACGATCGCCTTCGGCGGTGCTGCGGGCGCGACGGGCTTCGTGACGATCGCCTTTGGCGGTGCTACAGGCGCGACGGGCTTCGTGACGATGGCCTTCGGCGGCGCTACTGGAACAACCGGCTTTTTGACGATGACTTTTGCAGGAGGCACGGCATCTGGATTTGCCGCACCCTTGTTGCGGTTCTTCCAGGCTTGCCGTTTCTCTTCCAAGATCTTGGCGCGCTCGGCAGGTGTCAGCACCTTTTGCGTCGCTTGTGCCATCAAAGACGGATTTTGTGCCTGAGAGGGACCACCGTGAAAGGCGATAAGCGCGATCCCTGCCGTCATGCTAAGAAAAATCCGCGAAATGTGGGAACGGCCATGCGTCTTCGTCATCGTGACCTCAAATTGTCAAAGCGCGGGCATTGCGGCGTAGCGAGCAATGTCATGGAACATTTCAGTTGAATGGCGAATGAACGCCGGAACTCCGGCCTCATTGCGGCGGAAACCGCGCCATTTCGCGTGTTTTCAACAATCGGTCGTTGCAAAACGTCATGTGTCGCCTGCTTCAGGTTTTAGCCAGCCTCGATAGTGGGCGAGAAATCCGGCAAGCGGTACGGTGATCCTGACGTCGAAGCAAAACCGGCCATCGCCATCCATGTATTCCCGTGCATTCGAAAGCGGTGCCAGACAGCGCGGAAGCTTTACCGGACCCGCGCGCCAGCCAATGACGGGCATTGTGATTTCGCTCCCTACAGCCTGAACGCCGAGCCGTATTTTGAATGGGCCGAAGGCCTCTGCAACTTGACCGCCGCTTTCGTATGAGAGTTGCGACGTGAAGCGCCGGCCGTCGAAATCGCGCGTCCACGTTTCGCTCAGGCCTTTGCGATCTACGCTGACTGTGACGGGAATGCCGCGGCCCGCTTGGGGGAAACCGAACGAGCGGCTTATCAATCGTGCAAGCATCCCGGTTCCCGCATCAATATCAGCCCGTCCCGACCAGAGGGGTGCGCCGTCGCTATCATGGAAAGCCCGCAGCGCCGATGGCAGCGCGCGGTAGCTGACCGTCCCGCATGAGAGGGCGAAAAGGCCCGCTGATCCCGCGGTTACAACAGTGCGCGCCGTCTGAATGGCAGAGGCGCGCATTTCGGCTTCGATCAAAGCGAGCGCGAGTTCGCCCGCAGCAGTACGTGCTCCGGGTGCGATGCCACCTGCGAGAAGTGCCCGTGTCATGGCAAGCGCCGGTAAGATGGGCACGTTTGGACCTTCGCCCTTTTCTGCAAGCAACCGCCATCGCGCCCACGTCTGTTGTCCTTCAGCGTCAAGTCCCGCCACGTCAACTGTCATACCGCCCCGGTCGGACGCTGCGAGACGCGTCACACGCCGCGCAATTTTCAGCGTTGCGGCGAGCCAATCGAGAGACTTGAGCCATTGTCGCGCGCGCAATTGCGCCAACGCCAGCAGGCCGAACTGCTCAAGGCGGGATTCTAACCCAGCGTAAAACATCACGCGTGACGTCACCGCAAAGCGTTGGGGCATGATGCGTGCGTCGGCCGTCTCAACAGGCGACAGATATCGCACGCCGAGGTTTGGCACGCGCGCGCGTAACACGCTGCCCCACCCAATCGTTTCTCGAAGTTTCCCGTTGCGCCAAATGGTGATTGGCCGCCCCGCATAGGTTAGAAGCGCTTGAATAACCGAGAGCCCAACTTGCCCGCCGCCACCGGGGAAAATAGCGATATCGATCGTATCGATGCGCCGCCATTGCCGCGTCAGATCTTCGACCGCTGCGTTTGACAGTGCGGGAGTGGAACTGGCGCCCGCGATGGCTGTGACGCCCTTTTCGCGGGCGGCTTCGTCAAGTACGGTCGCGAATCCGGTGATGTAACCGCTGGCATCCGCAAGATCGATCCAGTGGGCGCCGGCATCGATGGCAGCCTGTGCCAATTCGTAATTGGCACGTTGAAACGGCCCGGACGCATCGATGACTAAAAAAGGTTTGAGTTCCGACAGTGCCGCCTTGGCATTCACGCCGCTGTCGAATGCGATCCCTGAAATGGCGCTGGAGAAATCACCGGACTTCAGGTTCATCGCCAGCGCCTCTGCCCGCGCAACGTCGCGCGACGAAACGACGAGTTCGATTGCGTCGATGGTTGCCAGGCGCTTGGCGAGCTTTCGACCGAAGAATCCCGTTGCGCCAATCAGCACAATGCGCCGGGTCACAGCCGCTCCTCATCGTAAAGTGCTTCCTGATGCACGAGTGTGCCGAACGCTCTATGCTCGAGGTGCAGCGTGAATAGGAATGAGGTTGGCGTCACTTCATTGTGCGAAACGGTCAGTTCTCCGGGCGTGGCCCAGCGTGGAAGAGGCAGGCGCCAGTGGCCAAACGCTAGGCTGTACTTGGTGCTGCGAAATACGAGCACGCCGCTTTCAACGCCGATCGAGAGTGCCATGGCAATGCCAAACCCGATGTATTCTTCAAGGCCCGTTGGCCCGGAAAAACGCTTCACCGAATGTATGATTTGGGGGAAGCCCCGGTCGCGGGCGAAAAGCCTGGTCCAGTTTTGCCCGCCTGACGCTGCGTCCTCCGTCACGGTCACGACCGTTGGCGTGTTGATCGTTGATGAGAGCGGCAGGGGCGCGCCGATCACGCGCAGGATTTGTGCCAGAACGCGGCCAAGCCTTGAAACTCTAATCTCTGTCACGCGTCCGGAATAGATCGCCGTTGCGCCGCTACTCCGCCGTTTTGAGAACCTTTTGCGTATGGCGGGCGGGAGGCTCGCCCAAGCGTCGTCCGTAAGAAGGGCACGAAACCGAAGATCGTCAATTTCCGGGCTGCGAACTCGTCGACTGGTGGTGGAGGAGGACGGCGCTGGATTGGCGTACGTTTTCAGCGCGGGGGTCATTGGCAATGTTCCCCTCAAGTCTTGGACTGCGGCAGTAGCGCCGCCACTTTGGCGCCAAGGCGAAGCAGCAACTTGAGTTTGCCGCGCGGCAGCCCAAGCATCTGCTGGAACCAGCGATCAACAGCGGACGTCGTCTCCAACATTTCGCGCAGCCTTTTTTTGGCCAGCGGATCGATCCGGCTGTCGCGATCCGCGTCGGCTAAACAGGAACGCAATGTCGCGATAACAGGATCGATTTCGCGCGCCTTCCGTCCAATGGCGATGCGGGTCATGATTTCCCATACGTCGCCTTCTGCCTCGTAGTGATCGCGCCGGTCACCGCGCACCGGCAACCGGGTAACGAGTCCCCACGTCAAAAGTTCTTTCAGCGAGTTTGAGACGTTCGACCGCGCCATACCGAGCTGTCCGGCAATGTCTTCGGCCGTCAGGGGCTCGCTCGACAGGAAGAGCAGGGCGTGGATTTGCGAGACCGAGCGGTTGACGCCCCACTCGCCGCCCATGTCGCCCCATTTCAGAACGAAGCGCTCGACGGCCGGCGGGAGAGATCGAGATGTGCCTGCGGCTTCTGTCATGACAGAAATATGAGACGGAAAATTGCCAGCGTCAAGCCCGCGTTGCGGGGGATACGCCCCGCGAGTGTGGCAAACCCGGGAAACTTTCTTGGAATAAGGACGGTCAGTCTTGGAATAAGGACGGTCAGCCCGCGTCGAAGAAGTTTAATAAATAGTCTGACAGATGCCGCAGGATCTGTATAAATTATTGTTTTATATCAGGTAGATGTTCTTTTAAGATCAACCAGTGGCGCACCCGGCAGGATTCGAACCTGCGACCTTTGGATTCGGAATCCAACACTCTATCCAGCTGAGCTACGGGTGCCTGGAAGGGGAGTGATACTCCATGCGCCGCTCAACGGCAAATGAATGAATGAGGAAGGCGGCGTCAACGCATAAACGTGGTGCGCATCGATGAAGTGCGTTTCACTGAGGCGCGTATTGACTGGGGTGCAGATTGACTGGGTGCAGGTTGAGGGACCTAAGGCCCTCAACCCGCGCGACGCATCATCCGCCATGTCCGGGACGTTTTTGGCACGGCTTTAGCGGCAAGGCTTCGCCGATACCGTGCATTTAGCCTGAAGGATCGCCAGCTTGTTGCACGTCCACACGACGTTGCGGGCGTTCGACATGTTAGAGTAGCGGTTGCCATATCGATCCGCGACCTTACTCTGCCAATTGGCGATGGCAATGGAGCGGGCCTGTTGTGTGCCGAGGCCAAGAATACCTTGTCCGGTCGCAAATCCGAACATGCGGTCCTTGCAGACTGACGCATAATGCGAATGCTTGACGCGCCGTTTATGGGCGTCTGCGTCGTAAGATCCGCCAATGACGGCGAGTGCCGTCAGCGCCAAAACCGGTGCCAGTGTTGTCTTCGAAATCATGAGGACCTCCGTTAAACCTGGTTTCAATACATCTTCATCCAACGTCAGGACGTCAGTACGTCAGAGCGCCCTTGCAACGTTGCAAGTGAGCCATGGCCCCACCGGCCTGTCAACGGGCTGACCGCACGATAAAGCCGCTTTCGCGAGACGCGCGTTCTAACCGTCACTTTTACGCCATGCGGCCGCCCGTCTTGACGCAGACACAGCACAATTCCGTCGATCTCCATCACGTGCTATGGGCTCGGCGTAAGCGGCCACGATATCTGAAAAAGGGAGTGCATCGTCATGCCGGACTTCAAGCCGCCACGCCTGGGTGAGGTTGTGATTGACCTTCCGGATAACTACGACGCAGGGATTTACTTCATCGGACAAATTCACACGCTTTGGAAGACGACGTCCGATTGTCCAAAGGGGAGCCGCGCCCGCGCTGGGGGTGGCGACGCGACAATCGAAATCTTCCCGCGCTTCGCAGCTGGCCTCAAAGACATGACGCTTCTCTCGCACGCGATTGCGCTCTACTGGCTGCACCAAGCTCAGCGTAACCTCATCGAACAGCTGCCTAGTCATTTGACACTACCGCGCGGCGTCTTCGCGTTGCGATCACCCGTTCGCCCGAACCCAATCGGCCTCGCCGTCGTCGAAATACTGGGATGCGAAGGGCGGAATTTGCGCGTGCGCAACATGGATTGCATTGACGGAACACCGCTGATCGATTTGAAGCCCTATTTTGCTTCGACCGACAGCGTGCCGCACGCAACACGGCCGTGATCTTTTCTAGGCAGGACGTCTTCTATTCTTTCAACTGCGATCTGAGATGCTGCCGCTGCGCACTTGGCGCGTGCCCGAACCATCGCTGGGCGGCCCGTGTGAATGCCGAAAGCTCCGAGAAGCCAAGCAGCATCGCAATATCTGTGAGTGACAAGTGCGATCAACCGATCGGATGAAATTGCACTACCAGGCTGTTGAACTTCTCGCCTGCTGACAAGGGTTCGCGAATATGATTCCGTTGCCCTTTGGAATGCAAGGGGGCTTCGATGCGCGGATCGGATCAGAACTCAGGCTCGTTATTCTCTTATGTTGACCTTGAAAGCCGGG
>JANOKW010000308.1:0-6849 GCA_031419475.1 Hyphomicrobium sp.
CCCCCTCACCCCAACCCTCTCCCCCAGGGGAGAGGGAGTTTTACCCCGGCTCCCTCGCCTCTTCCTTGAACGCCGCCACCGCCTCATCGAGCGGCATGACGATCTGATCTTGCGAACCCAACCGCCGCACGGAGACGGAGCGGCCTTCCGCGTCGCGCATGCCAACGGCGAGGATGAGCGGGACTTTGGCAAGCGAGTGCTCGCGCACTTTGTAGCCGATCTTTTCGTTGCGCAGATCCAGTTCGACCCGCAGGCCCGCGGCTTGCAATTGCCCGACGACCTCGTTGGCATAGCCGTCCGCGTCCGAAGTGATCGAAGCGACGACGGCTTGGAGCGGCGCAAGCCATAGCGGGAAATGGCCTGCATAGTTCTCGATCAAAATGCCGGTGAAGCGCTCCAATGATCCAAACATCGCGCGGTGGATCATCACCGGCGTCACTTTGTTGGAGTGCTCGTCGATGTAGAACGCGCCGAGGCGGCCGGCGAGATTGAAATCGACCTGCGTCGTGCCGCACTGCCACTCGCGCCCGATGGCATCCTTCAACACATACTCTAACTTAGGACCGTAGAACGCGCCCTCGCCCGGTTGCAGCGCGGTTTTCACGCGCCCGTTCGACTGACGCTTCACTTCGTCCAAAACATCGCCGAGTGCCTTTTCCGCCTTGTCCCATAGGTGATCGGCGCCGACGCGCTTTTCAGGGCGCGTCGATAGCTTGATGAAAATATACTCGAATCCGAAGTACTTGTAGATCGACAGCAACAGATCGTTGATCTTGAGACATTCCTCCATGATCTGATCTTCGGTGATGAAGATGTGGGCGTCGTCCTGCGTGAAGTGGCGCACGCGCAGCATGCCGTGCAGCGCGCCCGACGGTTCATAGCGATGCACCTTGCCGAACTCGGCAATTTTGTACGGCAAATCGCGATAGCTCTTGAGGCCGTGCTTATAGATTTGCACATGCCCCGGGCAGTTCATCGGCTTGCAGCAGAACACGCGCTCGTCGGGCAGCGTGGTTGTAAACATGTTCTCGCCGTAGTTTTCCCAATGGCCTGAGAGTTCCCAGAAATGCTTCTCCATCATGTCGGGGGAGTTGACTTCCTGGTACCCGGCCTTCTGCTGCTGGCGGCGCATGTAGTTGATGAGAGTTTGAAACAGCGTCCAGCCTTTCGCGTGCCAGAAGACAGAGCCCGGCGCTTCTTCCTGAAAGTGGAAGAGATCCATTTCGCGGCCAAGCTTGCGATGGTCACGCTTCTCCGCTTCCTCGATTTGCTTGAGGTAAGCGTCGAGTTCTTCTTGGGTCGCCCAGGCGGTGCCGTAAATGCGTTGCAGCTGCTGCTTGGAACTATCGCCGCGCCAATACGCGCCTGCGAAACGTTGCAGCTTGAAGGCCTTGCCGATGGAGCCCGTCGAGGTCATGTGCGGGCCGCGGCAGAGATCGAGCCACTCGCCTTGGCTGTAAATTTTCAAATCTTGATCAGCGGGGATCGCATCGACGAGTTCGATCTTGAACAGCTCGCCCTTGTCGCGGAACACCTGCTTGGCCTTGTCGCGCGACCACACCTGCTTGGTGAAAGGCGCGTTCTTGGCGATGATCTCGTGCATCTTCTTTTCGATTTTCGCCATGTCGCCGGGCACGAAGGGTTCGGCCTTGGCAAAGTCGTAGTAAAAGCCGTTGTCGATCACGGGACCTATCGTCACTTGCGTGCCGGGCCAGAGCGCCTGCACGGCTTCGGCCATGACATGCGCCGCGTCGTGACGAATGAGCTCGAGGGCTGCGGCATCCGTGCGCGCCACGAAATTGATTTTCGCATCTTTGAGAATAGGATCGCTCAGGTCGCTTAAG
Source organism: Hyphomicrobium sp. (assembly GCA_031419475.1). Lineage (GTDB taxonomy): Bacteria > Pseudomonadota > Alphaproteobacteria > Rhizobiales > Hyphomicrobiaceae > Hyphomicrobium_B. Next base: position 1,845 of record JANOKW010000308.1, read on the forward strand.
ATGCCGTCGAGTTGCATGGCAACGGTGCGCTTGGCGAGTGACGGGGAAATGCCCTTGGCGACGTCGAGGCCTGTCGTGCCGGCGGCTACCTGCCTGGTGTTGCCATCGGGGAACGTAATCGTGACGTCAGTCATCAAAGCCTCCTGTTGCTCACTCGCCGCAAACCAGCGCGGCGTAAGTCGATGTCGCTTGAGGAAATCGCGGGATTTGGGCTTGAAGTCAACACGAGAACATTATAAGAACATTGTGTGAGGATGGAAACAACCCAAAAAGGCCTGCGGTGCCGGACGATCCCATGATTCCTGCCAAACGCGCGTCCAAGGGCGAGGCCATCGGCAAACTGCTCGACGCATTCGAGGCGGCGGCACATGCGGATGACGATGGCGCGCAATTTTGGCTAGCCCGCGAGCTGGCGCCGTTGCTGGGGTACCAGCGTTGGGAAAATTTTGTCGCCGCAATCAATCGCGCAAAACTTGCGTGCGCCAATAGCGGTGAGACGGTCGAGGACCATTTTCGTGACGTCACGAAAATGGTGGGCCTAGGGTCCGGCGCCGGGCGAGAAATAGCCGACTGCGAACTTACGCGATTTGCAGGCTATCTCATCGCAATGAACGGCGATCCAGGGAAACCAGAGATTTCCGCCGCTCAAACGTACTTCGCCGTTCAAACCAGGCGCCAAGAAGTTGCAGATCAAACAGCAGGTTCGTCACTCAGCGAAGACGAGAAACGCGTGCTTTTGCGCGACGAAATCAAGGGCCACAACAAATCACTAGCGAGCGCCGCGAAGGTTGCCGGTGTCGTGCAACCGCTCGACTATGCGATCTTCAAAAGCGAGGGCTACAAGGGCCTTTACGGTGGGCTCGACCGCACCGGGATTCAGCGGCGCAAGAAATTGCCGGATAAGGCCGATATCCTCGATCATATGCCAAGCGGAGAGCTTGCAGCCAACCTGTTTCTTGCAACTCAGACCGAAGAGAACTTCGACGCGAGAACATCAAAGGGAAAGACAATGCCAATCGCACGCATCGCGGCGTCGGCGTAAAAATTCGTCAAACGATTGCCGAGATCGGTGGCACGATGCCCGAGAATTACGCGGCGGTCGAGCACGTCAAGGATGCAAAAAAACGCCTGAAAGCCGGGACGAAATCATCCCGGAAAATCAAAGGTGGACCTTGAGCCTGCCGCCAAGCCCGCTAGGCTTGACGGCAGTTAGATTGACCCATTTTCAACTTTAGCCATTGAGGCTCCAATGCGTAATTTGATTGCAATCATTCTCGCACTCGCAGTTCAAACGGCCGAATGCGCCGCCGAACCCTGGGAACTCGTGAAGCCCGATCGTCTCGGTTTTGAGGTCGAGTTTCCGGGCAAGCCCGAATACAAAGAGGAGCAAGGCGATGACGGCGGCAAAATCCGGACCTACGTCGTCGCCTCGCCCGCTGCCGCCTACGACGTGACAATCTGGGACCTGCCGGAAGGCGCCGTCGGACCTGAGAACGTGGCCCAGGTTCTGGATAACGCCCGCGACAGAAATATCGAAGGCTTGTCAGCTAAACTGAGAACTGACGCGAAGATCGAGATCGGCGGCCACCCGGCGCGCGATTTAACTGCTGATCTCGGGGGCATGGTCTGGCGGGGCCGCATCGCCATCGCCGGAAACCGGCTTTATCAGATCGTGGCGATCATTTCGAAGGATGCACAACATTCGGAGACGACCGAGAGGTATCTGGCGTCGTTCAAACTGCTCGAGGCTGCGGCCGGCGAAGCCAAGAAATAAGGGCTAGGCTGCCTTTTGTCTGGCCGATCGATAAACTTGCAAGTAATTTTGGCGCCGTTTGCAAACCTTAGGCCGTTACCCTCCGGTTTAGGTGACGCATCTGCACGTGGGGAATTCATCAAATGGCCGCGCCAAAGCTTGTCATCAGAAAGCGCATGCAGTTTATTCAGGGCAAAGTGCGCCCGTGCTGCTGGGTGCAGGCCGATGTCGCACCGGAAATGCGCGCGGCTCTAGACGAGCACTTCCTGAACGAGTCTTTGTTTAAGCGCGCGGCATATGCCCAATTCTGGCCGGCTGGAGCGCTGGCTGTGCCGGCCGCTTTGGCCCCCTCCCTCAACAACTTTTTGAAGAACGATGCCTGCCCCGAAATCACGGTCAAGACCTTGCTTCAGGGCCAGCTGCACCAGGGCGCGACGGTGTGGGAAATGATGAGCTTCGAATTGGTCGCCAAACTCGCGTTCGAGAACTTCTTGGCGATTGCCACGACGGCGGCAGAACTGAATTGCGAACTCGTGTACGAGGGCGTTGCAGCCGTCGCGCCGATCGTGTTTTCGGCCGACAACGCGGTTGAGCGCCTTGAGCGAATGGCTGCCGATATGGCGGCGTAGGCGAACGTCTCTAACGCCAACGGCCGTATTTCCACGGCGCGAAAGTGTGGCGCTCGCTTTTGATGTCGGGCACAGGATCGACGCCATGCGTGCCGCCGGGGCCGCAGCGGACTAGCCTCGAAGTTATCAGCCAAAAGCCGCGCCACGGGCCGTTGGTGTCGATGGCTTGAAGCGCGTATTCCGAGCACGTCGGCCAGTGCCTGCAGTTCTGGCCGGCGAAGGCTTTGAAAGTGTAGCGGTAGAGATAGATGGGAGCTTTGAGGATAGCCTTGGCGAACGCCATGTTTGGCACCAATTAGTATTTTTCAGATCGCGTTATCGAAATCCGTCCGGGAAACATCGCAGTCCCGGAGAATTTTTGCCAGAAGACCAGGCCCAATGCTTTCGCCTGAATGGACCGGCACCACGGTTTGACGCGCCCGTCGGGATGCCTCAAGATATGGTGGCTGCCTCTAACGCGGTGTACGTCAAAGCCAAACTTTCCAAGTGTCCGCACCAACGCCTTGCCAGTTAGCGAGGGCCTACGGCTCATGCTGGGACCGTAATGCGTTCGACACCAACGAGTGCTAAAGCCGGAATATCTGCTCCGCCGGCATCCAAACAAAGGGCGATGGCTTCCTTGATCCGTAAATCGAGTTCATCCCTTGATCGGGCCTGCGTGTGACAACCGGGAAGCGCGGGTACGGACGCCACATAGTACCCTTCGTCATCGCGCTTGATCACAACTGTAAATTCTCTTGTCATGTCCTTGCTCCATTGGCCGGCGTTTGATTTGCCGCAATCTCATCGAGCGCCTTCTCGACCGCTTCGAAGATGAGGAGCGTCGATGTGTGCCGCGCCTTGTAGTGTCGCACGGGTTCGAGCACGCCGAGATCTGCCCAGCGCCCATTCGGAGGGGGCCCCTCCTCCTTGAGCATGCGGCGCATCTTGGCGGCGACATCGTGCAGTTCGGCTGGCGTCGAGCCGACGATCTCCCGCGCCATGACGGAGGATGCGGCCTGCCCCAGCAAGCACGCTTTGACAGTTTGGCCATAATCGCTGACCCGGCCGTCTGAGACCTTGAGATCGACGGCGACGTTGGAGCCGCACATCTTGGAATGCGCGCTGGCGCTGGCGTCCGGCGCGGAAAGGCGCGTGCCCCGGGTCATTGCGCCCGCCAGCTCGATGATGCGTGTGTTGTAGATGTCGTCTAAATCAGCCATGTCGTTCCTAGCATGTCGTTTCTAGATTGATGTCGCCCAAACATTAACGCGTTCGATGCACTCTCGTCCAAAGTCTGCTTTCTGCGTATATAAGGGGTGACGAAGTCCGGCGCGAGGTGTTCCGGAGTGCCTTAGCGGCTCCAATGAGAAATTCTGAGTGCAAGACGGGATGAAGAATAGCCCCTTAGTGCCTATTGCGGCGTCAAACCTGACCCCCGCTGCCGAAGCACTACCCCGGCGCCGTCCAACACGCCAGGAGGCGGAAGAGGCCGTGCGCACGCTTCTTGCGTGGGCAGGCGACGATCCCGCCCGTCCAGGTCTGCGCGAGACACCCGCGCGCGTAACCGACGCCTATGGCGAATACTTTTCCGGCTACAAGGCGGATGCTGCGGCCGAACTCGCGACGACGTTTGAAGATCCCGCCGGCTACGGCGATATGGTGCTGTTGAAGGATATTCGCTTCGAAAGCCACTGCGAGCACCACATCGCGCCGTTCTATGGCATTGCGCATGTCGCCTATATCCCCTCGGGGCGTATCGTTGGCTTGTCGAAACTGGCGCGCGTCGTTGAAATTTATGCGCGCCGCTTGCAAACCCAAGAAGCCCTGACGAGCGAAATCGCGTCCGCGATCATGCACGGGCTGGATGCCAAAGGTGCCGCCGTCATGCTCTCGGCCGAGCATCAATGCGTCAGCATGCGGGGCGTGCGCCAGCACGGCGTCAAAGCGATCACGATGCGCCTGCTTGGAGCGTTTCAGTCTGAAGACGCTTGGCGAAACCGCTTCCTTTCAATGGTGCAGGGCCCGCATGCGGACACGCCGCGTGGCAGTTGACCCCACCCCTTACCCGTTCAACCGAGCAAAGCATTCATGACCAAGTCTTCTAGCACCACGCCAGCATCTGAGATTTTCACACGCTGCGGCGATGCAAAGGCGATTGAACAGGGCAACCAATTCCAGCCCGGGTTCGATAACGATGGCTTGATCGGCGCCATCGTTACGGACGCAGAAAGCGGCGCTGTCTTGATGTTCGCGCACATGAACGCGGATGCGCTGCGCCTCACGCTTGAGACAGGCTTCGCCCATTTCTGGAGCCGCTCGCGGGCCAAGCTTTGGAAAAAGGGCGAAGAGAGTGGCAACCTTTTGCGCGTCGCTGAAATCAGAACCGATTGCGATCAGGACGTGTTGTTGATCAGCGCTCACATCATGGGCGCTGGAGTTGCCTGTCATACCGGTGCGACGTCGTGTTTCTACCGGCGTCTCGCCGAGGCCCCCGGGGTGGACGGCAGGATTGCGCTCGAATCTGCCGCACCGCAAAAAACACCCTAGCAGGCTGTTGAACTTCTCGCCTGCTGACAAGGGTTCGCGAATATGATTCCGTTGCCCTTTGGAATGCAAGGGGGCTTCGATGCGCGGATCGGAT
>JANOKW010000309.1:0-2977 GCA_031419475.1 Hyphomicrobium sp.
CGCCAAACTTCGGGCGCAAGTCGCTCAACGAAATCAAGGAAGTCTTGGCGACCATGGGTCTCCATCTCGGCATGGAAGTGCCGAATTGGCCGCCGGATAACATCGACGAACTCGCGAAGCGGTTCGAAGACCAGTACTAAGAATTCCTTCTCCCCTTGGGGAGAAGGTGCCCCGAAGGGGTGGATGAGGGGGTGGGCTGTAACATCCCCCTCACCCTAACCCTCTCCCCAAGGGGAGAGGGATACAGAGCACTCACAAGGCGAGGCCATAGAACCTCCCAAATCCTAAACAAACACTCCAAAAGGAACTTTACAAATGCGTCACGGAAAACTTGGCCGCCGTTTTGGCCGCCAGCCCGGCCATCGCCAGGCGATGTTCTCGAATATGGCTGCCGCTCTCATCAAGCACGAGCAGATCGTCACCACGCTCCCCAAGGCGAAAGACCTCAAGCGCGTGATCGACAAGTACATCACGCTCGCCAAGAAGGGCGACTTGCATTCACGCCGTCTTGCGGCTTCGCGTCTGCGCGACGAAGATATGGTCAAGAAACTTTTCGACGTGCTTGCCTCGCGCTATAAGACCCGCATGGGCGGATACAGCCGCGTGCTCAAGGCCGGCTTTCGCTATGGCGACAACGCACCGCGCGCCGTCATCGAACTCGTTGATCGCGACGTCTCGGTGAAGGGCAAGGAAGACAAGGCCCGCCACGAAGAAATGCTGAAATCGCAGGATCAAGCCTCGGCCTAATCTCGGGATTGCTGGTGCCCGGTCCTCCGGGTCAGATTATTCTAACACGCCCTGGTGCTTCCCGCGCTGGGGCGTGTTTCATTTGAGACAGCGCGAATTTCACAGACTCGCTATTCGTCCATCTGGCCCCGGAGTTGTTCCAAGGCTAGAGTACTTCAAATCGGCCCGAAACGCCGGCCGGGAGGGATGCGCGATGAGCAAAGACTTGGTCCTCGTCACGGGAGCCACGGGCTTTATCGCAAAGCACATTATCGTTGAACTCCTGCGCCAAGGCTTTGCCGTGCGCGCAACGGTGCGCGATTATCTCAAGACGCAGCCAGTTCTGCGCACCATTGAATCGACGGGCAGCGATGTGGCAGACCTCTCGTTTGCCGCCGCCGATCTTGAATCCGACGACGGCTGGGATGCGGCGGCGCGTGGTGCCAAATACGTCATTCACACAGCCTCGCCCTTTCCCATGCAGCAGCCCGACGATCCTGAAGACGTCATTCGTCCGGCGCGCGAAGGAACGCTGCGGGTGCTGCTAGCCGCACACCGCAACGCGGTCAAACGTATCGTCCTGACGTCATCAACCGTCGCTGTTATGTACCCCGAAGCCTATGCCCGGGATCACATATTTACCGAGGACGACGTCACCAACGAACATACCAAGGGCATCACGCCCTATATAAAATCGAAAACAATTGCCGAAAAAGTTGCCTGGGATTTCGTGCGCACAAAACTTGGTGCGCCAGAACTCAGCGTCATAAATCCTGGCTTCGTGCAAGGTCCGGCGCTCGACGCAGATCTATCGACCTCGCACGAGCTCTACCGGCTCATGGCGCGCGGCGTTTATCCGGCAGCGCCCCGCATTCGCTTTCCCGTTTGCGATGTGCGCGACGTCGCGGCCGCCCACGCAGCAGCGCTGACAAACCCCAAAGCCGCGGGCGAACGTTTCATCGTTGCTAACGGCGAAACGGGTCTCTTCGCGCTGGGGCAGGCGCTTGCCGCCGAATGCCCCGATCTCAAGTCCAAGGTGCCCAAATTCCAGCTACCTAATATAGCGGTTCGCGGTCTCGCAATCTTCGACAAGCGGCTGCGCACCATCCTCCCCGAGCTTGGCCGGCAAAAGAAGTGCTCTAACGCCAAAGCACAGGACGTTCTGGGACTGAAGTTCCGCGACAGCGACACGGCCATTCGCGATGCCATCCGCTCAATGCGGGAATTGAAGCTGATTTAGAGCCGTTCCGAGTCGCAACATCATACCAGCCGACAAGCTGACACATTCCTGGCCGAAGCTAGGGCCTGTCAGAAACTAGGGCCTAAGAAACTTGGGTCTGTCAGAGACTAGGGCTTGTCAGAAACGAGAGCCTGTCCAAAATCTCAGAGTGGGGTGCACTGTGTCCGACAATCGTGGCGTGCTAATCATTGGCGAGGAAACTGTTCTCACCGGCGAGATCAAAAACTGCCGCGAGATTGAAATTTACGGCCACGTCGATGGCAAATTGGACGCCGGTAATATCATCGTGCACCAACAGGGCAGCCTCTTTGGCACCGTCAAAGCCGAGAGCGCCGTAATTCACGGGCATATGCAGGGCGACGCGCGCATCAAGCAGCTTATCTCGATCCGCAGTACTGGTACCGTCAACGGCAACGTCAAATACGGGCGCCTCGCCATGGAAGAGGGCGCGGAACTCGCCGCAACCGTGCGTAACGTGCCCCCGAGCGTTTCAGGCGACCTCGATCTCTCCGTCAACAAAGGCCGTTGCGTGCGCATCACCACGTCCGATCTGACGGCAATCGATCCCGACGACAAAGCTGTCAATCTCACGTTCTCGGTTTCAAATGCGTCGAACGGCTTTGTGACGTTCGCGTCGGCTCCGGGATTACCCATCAGCACCTTCACGCAAGCCGATCTCGAAAGTGGCAAGGTTCTCTTCGCGCACGACGGTTCGGGAAGCGACACAGCCAGGTTCGACATCATCGTCGCTGACAAAGCCGGCGCCACATCGGGCAATGCGCAAACGGTAAATGTGGCGGTCAGAGTTTAGAGTCTTTCCGCATTTAATGGAATCTCGGGGGATTCCCAAATCAGCTGAAATCTGATTCAAACGTAAACTCGTGGACGCGCGTGACTGGCTGCTCGCGCGTCTTGCAGACAAGCCCGATCTGACGCTGCACGCACTGCTTGACGAACTGCGCGAGCGTGACATCATCGTTTCCTGCGACACGCTTTGGCGGTTCCTCAAAC
>JANOKW010000310.1:0-3027 GCA_031419475.1 Hyphomicrobium sp.
GAGAGCGTGAACGGCAAGCGCAGCAGCTTCAGCCCCGCCCTTGTAGCGCTTAAACTTCACCTCATGGGTTTCATCAAGCCGCCGTGCCAGCCGGCGCCGGTTGCGGCGGCTTCTGGAGGAATAACGCTGCTCGTAGGCGGCGAAATCTGTGGCGCTTGTGAGATCCAGAAATGGCGCGACCTGTTTGTTTGAGGCGAGGGCGCCGATCTCATTGAGGAGGGGTGCGATGATGGCATCGGCGCGCACGCGGCGCAAACGCACGACGTCGCCCCGCGCGTGCGCCTTGAGAAATTGCCAGCCCGCTCTCAAGCACTGGAGCGCGTCGGGAATGTTGTCGATCAAGACGTCGCCGTACTGGCTGACGGGTTCGCCCATCCAGAAAATCTGCGTAATCCCGCGTACCCGCTCGGAAACGAGGGGCCATAGCATGACGAGCTCTCCGTTTCTGCGTCCAGCGACGATGGAAAGCTTGAGGCCCCTGATCCCGCCCGGCGCGTCGTCAATATAATTGTTAGCCCAGTGCCAATTCCAATTGAAGGACTGGAACACTTGGGCGGATCGGCCAGCACGTTCAAACAGCGCCGTCCATTCGACTTCGAGTGCATCGAATGCGCTGCGGTCCGTGACGAGTTCGATCTCGATATCTGCAAGGCTGGCGGCAGCGGGATCAGCGCAACATGACGCGGTCTCGCCATGCAGCTCGGGAGCAAGATGAACGGGTGTGTGCTTCACGGGTGTCGTGGCAATCATCGGGACCATCGCCGGTTTAACTTATGGGATCGTCGCAGACCCCTGGCCGAAATCAAGCAAACAACATGCCATGGTGGTAAATTGCTTTTGTTCGCTGGATGCGAGCGATTTCAATGGAGGGAAGGGGCGGAAACGCCCGGCAAGATATCGGAATGAGAATTCGCTTGCGCCGATATGGTGCGCTCGAGGAGACAAGGTTAACGGTTTCAAGACCGCGTCCGCCGATCCGAAGCCGAACCGATCGGCTTCATAAATATCAGATCGCGATCACCACTCGTTCATGGGCTTTTGGAACTTGCTCATTCCTTCCGTTCCGCCACTTGAGCCCGAACCCAAGCTGCTGAACATGCCTTCTTCTTCCGGTTCAGTTTCGGGCGGTGCTGGCGTGTAGTCACCGGCCAGATGGCGTGTCAGTGCGGTCTTGATCTGTGCCACTTTGCCTTCAGTGCAATAGATCTCGCCTTGGCTCGCAACGGCCCGGCTCACACCTTTATAGGCCGTGTCGTAGACCTGTGTAATTTTGGCCGCGTCGGCAGGGTTTGTTGCCGTTTCCGCTGTGAGGAACTGCGTCCTCATCTTTGCAGGATCGATATTAAACCCGCATTTAAGCGCGCGCGCCGACGTGGTGCCGACCTGCAGGGCGCGAGAAACCGTATCGTTCGGGGCTTGTGCGGGCTCGGGCGCCTTAGCGCTATTGCCGCCCATCAACGCACTCGTCGTCAACGGACTGCCGCCTGAGCATCCCGCAACAAGAGCGGCTCCAATGAGCAATAGTATGGCGTGGTATTTCATGGCCGTGTGAACCCCATCCGGCTGACCCTTCAACACGATTGACCCTAATGCGGTCTGTGGTCAACTACCCCGGTTCGTTGTTCCCACGGCAAACAGCCGTTTTTGCGGCAAGTGCGGCCCTTAGCGCATCAATTCGCGGGTGGCCGCGTCCAGGCCCTGTAGCGTTAATGGATACATCCGCCCGCCGAGCAACCGCTGCATCAGACCTATCGACGGCGTCCAGTCCCAATGGTGTTCGGGCAACGGATTGAGCCAAACGCAATGCCGGTAAATATCGCTGACGCGCTTGACCCAGAGTGCGCCGGGCTCCTCGTTCATGTGCTCGACCGATCCTCCCGGCACCGTAATTTCGTAAGGACTCATCGAGGCGTCGCCGACGAATATCACCTTGTAGTCGTGCGGATAGGTATTCAATACCTGCCATGTCGGCGTCTTATCGGTGTAACGGCGTGCGTTGTCTTTCCACACGCCTTCGTAAAGGCAGTTGTGGAAGTAGAAATATTCAAGATGCTTGAACTCCGAGCGCGCGGCAGAAAACAACTCCTCGACTTCTTTGATGTGATCGTCCATCGACCCGCCGATATCGAAGAACATCAAAAGCTTAATCGTATTGCGCCGCTCGGGCCGTAAATGCAGGTCGAGAAAGCCTTTCTCGGCCGTGCCCCGCACCGTGCCAGCCATATCCAGTTCAGATGGCGCTCCGGAACGGGCAAACTGCCTCAAGCGCCGGAGTGCAACCTTGATGTTGCGCGTGCCAATTTCCGCCGTTCCGGAAAGGTCCTTGAACTCGCGCTTGTCCCAGACCTTGATCGCGCGACGGTGGCGACTCTCGTTCTGTCCGATGCGCACGCCAGCTGGATTGTAGCCATAGGCGCCGTAAGGTGAGGTGCCGCCGGTCCCGATCCACTTGCTACCCCCTTGGTGGCGCTCCTTTTGCTCAGCGAGACGCTTTTGGAGCTCCTCCATAATCTTTTCCCAGCCGCCGAGTTCGGCAATTTTCTGCTTATCTTCATCCGAGAGGTGCAACGCCGAGACGAGACGCAGCCACTCTTCCGGGATCTCGGCAGCGGACGCGTCCGCCAAGAGATCGAGCCCCTTGAATACGTGACCAAAGACTTGATCGAACCGGTCAAGATTGCGCTCGTCCTTCACCAACGCCGTCCGTGCCAGATAATAGAAATCCTCGACACGCTGCCCTGCAACGCCCGCCTCGACGGCCTCGAGGAGCGTCAGGTATTCCTTCAGCGTGACCGGAAGCCGGGCCGCTTTAAGTTCATGGAATAGAGTGGTGAACATCGCTGCATTTTAGTCGCTCTTCACAGGCGATCAATGGCCAAACTATTAATGGCCAAACAATCAATGTCCAAACTATCAGTGGCAACAGCGGATAAGCCCGCACAAAAAAAGACCTGATTACGCACCATAGTCAGCCCCCTTGAGGTCATAGTAGGTGACCGGGGGTGTTCTGACGGCGGCGAGTGTCAG
>JANOKW010000311.1:0-3407 GCA_031419475.1 Hyphomicrobium sp.
GACAAGGAGCACATCGGCGAGGGCGAGGCGGAGTAACCTGCCTAACCCTCACCCCTGAAAGGGGAGAGGATAGCAAAGCTTGCTCCGCAGGAGCTAGCGCAGCTTGGAGAGGGGTGCGCGCCGCCGCAACCACCCCTCTCCAACTCCGGCTAGCAAGCAAGCTTGCAAGCCTGCGTATCCTCTCCCCTATCAGGGGTGAGGGTCTGAGTTTCAAAAGACCCCGCCGGAGCGATCCGGCGGGGTTTTTTGATGAGTCCAGTTTGCGCCTCATTGTTGCCGTTTACGTGCGCTCGAGATCATTTCGAAAGCCGCCGTCGTTCGAGAGCCGCGTGACTCGAACTTGGACGGTTGGCATTGCCGCAAACGATTCATATAACGAAAGGCGGCCCGTGATCGCTCACGAGCCGCCCCTGAACGGTTCGAGCCTCGGAAACCTCTCCCCGATCATGCTGGCACATGGCCGGGGCTGTTACCTGATGTACGAGACGCGGGAGCGGGTGAGGCCCGCCCCCGGAACCTACGCCTTACGGCGATGCTTTGGCAGAGCGACGTTTTTGCGCCGCTCGCGATTCTCCTCCTGAACTGCGGTAAATTCCGGCTCGAGTTCCTTCAGACGAGCCACTAAACCACCGAGATCATATTCGTTGCTGGTCTTGCCACGACCCGGCCGAGTGCGGCCGATACGTGTCACCAGGCCAGCCGCTTCCAGCTCGGCAATCTGGCGCTGAATCTGGCGCTCACTCATGCCGATGCGATCCGAAAGCAGCTTCTTTGCCGGATAGGGTTTGCGGTCCGGGTCCCACCAGAAATCGGCCAATTGCACGATGATATTGAACTGCACCGTGTTGATGCCGAGGCGCGCCTGTGCCCACATCAGCAACGACGGCACGATGCAAAACCCCAGGTCCATCACCGGCTTGCCGTACTTCTTTTCCGACGCCTTGCGCGTATCGACCTTCTTCGCGGTCGCGGCGAGCTGGATGATCGACGCCGTTGGCATCGGCGAAACGGCCGCAATCGGAGCGGGCGGAACCGGCCAACCAGCAGTCGGCGAGGGCGGTGCTGCCGGAGCAGGAATCGGCCAACTCTGCGGCGCCGGTGGTGCTGGCACAGGCGGCATTAGCTGCACAGGGGGTGGGGGCGGTATGTTTGTCGTGTCGGTCATGGTGCGTTTCCTCGATGATCGGAATATGGCACCAAAAATTGCGATTTCAAAGCGAGCCGATAAGTCGCAGATGTCCGATCGCGCATGGACATTGGCGGCCTATCGAGACCAGTCACCAGCGTCCGATAAAGCAGCAATCCCAAGCTGCACATAGTCGTAACGCTCATACGAACGTAGCATGAAAGCGGAGCGGACGCGGATGTCCGGTCGGTTCGACCCTCTAAGTTAGAAAGACCAATCTTCTTTTTCGAACAGTGTCAGCAGATCGATATGTTGAACGCCTTCCCGATCGCATACATAAGGGATGCGGGGCTTGTTAGCCGTGCCGCCAGCTTCCTGTGTCACGACGACCAGCCGCGGATTGCCGGCTAGGGCCTGTGCGATCACGAAGGGATCGCCGCCCGACTTTCCTTTGCCGGTATCAACCAGCTTCGGATATTTCTGCATGATGCGGACGACTTCGGTTTGAACGTCATCGTCGATTTCGACGAACATCGTCTCTTTGCGATCCTTCGCCCAGGCGAAGATATCGTCATCCTTCTTTTTCAGCTCGAGATAGACTTCGATCGTGGCGATCAGCCGGCCGTCTTCGATCAGCTTGTCGATCGCCACCCACAGGCCGCTAAATCGCTTCGGTGGATATGCCCGACGCCACGCATGCACCAAGGAGCTAGTGTCGATGCAGTAGATTGGCGGATCACCAGCCGGCATCAGACATAGCCTAGCTGTTGTTCGATGCCGGAGACGTGGCGAACCTTCACGCCCAGATATCCCGAAACATCGGAGAGGCTGATTCTATCGAGGTGATAATTCTCAATCACCCGGCGCACGAACGGCTTGCCGTAGTCGGCGACCGTTTCGCGCGGCATGTTCCGCGGAATTGGCTTGCCGGCGTTCTTCTCGCGATCGCGTTGTCGCTGTTGCTGAAACTCGATCGCGTACTGAGCGCGCTTGCGAGTGTAAAACGCTTCCGTCGTGCGGTTGAGTGTCAGCAGCCGGCGCACAATCGCTTCGCGTGAGACGCCATAGGTGAGCGACAGCGATTGAACATCGGCGTCGTCCCATTCGTGGCGACCAGCACCGCGTGCCGCAATCGTCTCTTCCGAAAGAAACGTCTCGCGCGGCATGAGCGTCGCCGCGGCGACTTGGTTGCAGAAGATTTCGATCTTCTCGTCAGCAGGCGGCCGAGGGCCGTCCATATCCAAATCAGAAACGCCGGTCTGGCGCAGCATCAGGTGCGCCAGTTCGTGGAACATGCTGAATATACGACGCGCATAGGCGTCCTTCCGGTTCACCACCATGAAGGGCAGCACATCGGACCAATACGCGAAGCCCGACGCTTCATCGCTTTCGATCTTTGAAGCCTGGAACACCAAAACGCCCAGCTCCTCGATCTTTGATCGCCATGCCAGGAAAGCGACACGCTGATCGCGCCAATGCGATTGCAGGGCATGATTGACGCCGAGCGCGCCCCGGATCGCTGTCGCCACTGTCTCCGGGTTGGTCGCGATCGTCGTGTCAAGCGTGAAGCTCGGGGGCTTTTCGTCCGCATCTTCAAACAGCTCGAGCGCAAGTCCACGACGTTGTTGCGCGAAGCGAATCTCGAGCGTGAGTTCAGGCGAGAACCGACGCAGCCCAAGATCAGGCAGACGACGGAAATCGTGCATCGGCAGGAATGAAACGGGCGGCTCTGGCAGATAAAGCACGGCGAGCGGCCGCTTATACAATTCCGCCAGCTTGCGAAGCTGCGGGATCGACGGCTGGTCGTCTCCCGTTTCCCACCCGGCGAGCTTTTCATCGTCAACGTCTAGCTTGCCGGCAGCGGTCGCAAGATCGAAACCGGCTGACTCTCTCGCCCAAATGAGCAGCGCAGGGTTTACCGTTGCCTTGATGCGCTTTGTCATGCCGGCGTACCATCGGCGCGCAAAGCACGATAATCGTCGAACATGCGCGTAACATCGCCCTGCAGCGCAACGAGCTGCCGGCCGATGTGGTGCTCATCCGCAGAGGGCTTGGCGTATCCTATCTTCACACTTCCTTCTGACACGCCCCATTGGAGGCGCAAGCGTTTGTAGCCCGTGGTGGGCAACCCGCAAACAAGGAAGCGGTTCAAACGTATGCCGCTCGTCGTCTTTCCGCGTTATCATTCCAGAACCTGCCGGTCCGCTAACGGCCAAAAGCTGTCATTCTACCCCCTGGCAAAGTAGGATTTCGCCTGCTCGGCTGGGCCGATGCGCCGCGG
>JANOKW010000312.1:0-11997 GCA_031419475.1 Hyphomicrobium sp.
CGCCCGCGTGAGGCCGGAGGAGGCGAAAGCTTCCCTGCGAGCGTGCGTGCCGGAGCAAAAACGCCTGCCGCTGACGAAAAAACATCGCCACAGCCCGCCAATCGTCAAACACAAGCGTTGCTCAGAGGTTCCTTAGGTCGCAGACGCGAGATAACTTGTTTGGCTGTCAACGGGTTTGGTGCATAGACAAGGAATTCAAGAAAACCATGCAGCGAGCCTAAAATACTGGCCCGCGGATGGTCGCCTCCCTGGTCTGCTGCTATCTATCAATACGGTTGTTAGTTAATTCGTTAGATTTTCAGAGGAATGTTGCGCAATGTTCAGCACCAAATCGCAAATCCTTCCGGGCGCCATACCTGAGCCTGCGGAAGTCACAAAACCTAACGTCGGCGCCCCTGGGGGCAGCCAGCCCCTTTTGTCGCCCGAAGCCGCTCGCAAAGCGGCCGAGGCCAGCGAACAGCGCGCAGCTGCGTTTGGCCGGATCTTGGCCATCATGTCCGCATCCAATCGCCACAGCAAATTGTCCCTGCGTGAACTGAATACCTACGTCACCCCCGCGATCGCGCTCGGCCAATTCGCTATTGTCGGCGCACAGCAGCAGCAGGGCGGACCGATGGCGGTCGCAGCGGTTGCGTGGTGGGCGATGGTCTCACCAGAGGTCGATAAGCGCCTGTCCGAAAGCACAAGTGAATTCCTTCATGTTGAAGGCAAGGATTGGAAGAGCGGAATCCAGCCTTGGGTTATCGACACGGTCGGGGATCCGAAAATCGTTGGTGAGCTCCTTAAGAAACTCGCCGAGGGGTCGTTCAAGGCAATGCCCGCAAAGATCCGGGCCGCTATGCCCGATGGCCGCATGGCTGTGGGTTTTATCAAACCTAAAGACGCCGAGCCTCAAAAATGACCTCGCGTGCTCCCAAACGGAATAGCGCGTAAATGATATAAAGCAATAAATCACTTTTCGACGACAGTCCCACCACAGACGGAACGCCGAAGGCACCATGGCAATCAATCGACAAGCGGCAACACACGCGCAGAAACACCCGGTTGCTTCTTTGCTCCTGAAGTACAGCCCCATTCTAACGAGTGTGGCGCTGTTCTCGGGCGTTATCAACTTTCTAGCGCTCGCTGGATCGTTCTACATGCTCCAAGTCTACGATCGGGTGCTGCCTTCCCAATCTGTTCCAACACTCATCGGCCTGTCGGTATTGATGGTCGGGCTTTATGCCATCAACGGCGCCCTCGAATTCATTCGCGCGCGCATCATGAGCCGGGTTGGCGTGCGCATAGACAAGAACTTGAGCCCTAAAGTCTTTGCTGCCGTGCAGCTCCTGCCGCTCAGAACGCGTGGCGGCGGTGACGGCATGCAGCCGATTCGCGACTTAGATCAGGTCCGCTCCTTCATGGGCGGACTAGGCTTGATGGCACTCTTCGATCTTCCCTGGATGCCGATCTACCTGTTCTTCGTCTATCTGTTACACCCCTCGTTGGCGCTCATTGCCGTCATAGGTGCCCTTCTCCTCATCGGGCTCACCGTCCTCACGGAAGTGCGCAGTTCGAAACCGATGAAGGCCGCGAGCCAGGCCGGCGGCCAGCGCATCGCGCTCGCAGAATCTTCACGGCGCAACGCTGAAGCCATTTTTGCCATGGGACTGGGCGGGCATATCGGCAAACGATTCGAGGCATTGAACAGCGAGTACCTCGCCTATCAACTCAAAGCCTCCGACGCTGCGGGCGGCATCGGCAACTTGACCAAAGTCATCCGTATGGTTCTGCAGTCGGCAGTCCTCGGTTTCGGCGCCTATCTGGTTATCAAGCAGGAATTATCACCTGGCGCGATCATCGCTGCATCAATCACAGTATCCCGCGCGCTCGCCCCGATCGAATCCGCGATCGCCCACTGGAAAAGCTTCATCTCCGCCCGCATGAGCGCCAAGCGCCTCGGCGAGCTCCTGACCGTCGCCGGCACGATTGATCGCGAAGTTGTCGATCTTCCCGCACCGAAACGTCAACTACTTGTCGAAGCCTTGTTTGTCGGCCCCCCCGGCCAGAATGACTCGATCGTCAAGAATGTCGGCTTTGGTCTTGAGAAGGGCGACGCACTTGGCGTCATCGGGCCGAGCGGCTCGGGTAAGTCTTCGCTCGCACGAGCTCTCGTCGGCGTCTGGCTGCCGCTCAATCCCGCAAGCTCCATCCGTCTCGACGGCGCAGCACTCGATCAATGGACGCCGGAAAAACTTGGGCGCCATATCGGTTACATGCCGCAAGACGTTGAGCTCTTCGATGGCACAATCGCGGAGAACATTGCGCGTTTCGATCCCGACGCGACGAGCGAATCCGTTGTCGCGGCCGCAAAAGCCGCCGGATCGCACGAGCTCATCGTTCGCCTCCAGCAAGGCTACCAAACCCGCATCGGCGAAAGCGGCCGTTCGCTTTCAGGCGGCGAACGCCAGCGCGTCGCTCTTGCACGCGCGCTCTACGGCAATCCGTTCCTTGTCGTGCTGGACGAACCGAACGCCAGTCTCGACGCTGCTGGCGACGCCGCCTTGACGGAAGCTATCCTCTCGGTGCGCCGCCGCGGCGGCATCGCCGTCGTCATCGCGCACAGACCTTCAGCCCTGGCCGCCGTAAATAAGGTTCTGGTTCTGGCCAACGGGCAAACCCGCGCCTTCGGTCCCAAGGATGAAGTTCTGCGCAACATTTTACAAACCGTGCCGCAATCTAATGACGGCGCACCGCCGCGCATCGAAGGTCACGAGCAGCAACTTCCAAAGCAAGCGAAGGATTCGGCATGAGCCAAGAAATCGTCGCGATGCCAGAGGGTGCCAAGCTACCCAAGCCGCCAGTCCGCCTCGACCATAAGCTGACCTCGGTCAAGAGCTACGTGGCATTCGGCTTCGCCACACTCGTCCTTTTGATAGGCGGCATGGGCGGCTGGGCCGCAACGACCGATCTTGCGGGAGCCGTACTGGCGCCGGGCACGGTCGTCGTCGCCAGCAACGTCAAGAAAATTCAGCATCCGACCGGCGGCGTCGTCGGGCAGATCTTTGTCAAGAACGGCGATCAAGTGAAGGCCGGTGATGTGCTCGTGCGTCTTGATGAAACCATGACACGTGCAAGTCTTCAGGTCATCACACGGCAGATGGACGAACTGATGGGCCGCATTGCCCGCCTGCGCGCTGAACGCGACGACGCCACGAGCGTAGCGTTTCCCGAAGAACTTTTGAAGCGCACTAGCGACCTTGCAGTCTCTCAAATTTTGAATGGCGAGAAAACGCATTTTGAGACTCGCGTCAGTACGCGCGCATCCCAGAAAGGCCAGCTGGGCGAAAGAATTGCAGGTCTTGACGAAGAAATTTCCGGGCTTGTCTCTCAAGCAGCCGCAAAGACGCGTGAAATCGACCTCATCGCCAAAGAACTTACGGGCCTAGAAACGCTAGAAGCCAAGCAACTCGTGCCCACCACAAAGATCAACGCACTGCGCCGCGAAGGCGCACGCCTAGATGGCGAAAAGGCCAACTTGCAGGCAGCTGCAGGAACCAGCCGGGGTAAAATTGCAGAGATCGAAATGCAGAAGATCGGCATCGATCACGAGGCAAGAAGCGAGGTCGTCAAAGAGCTGCGCGAAGCGGAAGGGAAATTCTCCGAACTGGGCGAACGGCGCATCGCGGCAGATGACCAGCTGCGGCGCATCGATCTTAAGAGCCCGGTTGATGGCGTGGTACACCAGATGGCCGTTGCGACAATCGGCGGCGTGATCAATCCCGCCGACCCTCTGATGCTCATCGTTCCCGAAGGCGATCGCCTTCTGATCGAAGCGCGGATCGCGCCGCAAGATATCGAACAAGCCCGGTCGCACGACGAGGCAACCATCCGGTTGACCGCTTTCAATCAACGCACCACACCAACCGTGCAGGGGCGCGTTTTGACGATTTCAGCCGACGCAACATTCGACCAGCAGAACAACATCTCATATTTCGTCGCACGTATCGAGATCCCCGACAGCGAGATGAAAAAGATCGACGGCTTGAAATTGGTGCCCGGCATGCCAGCCGACGTGCAAATCGTCACGACGGCGCGCACCGCGCTTTCCTATCTCACCAAACCGATCGAAGATCAGTTCGCTAAAGCTTTCAAGGAACGTTGAGGCGCGGCGCCAAGCTTCGCCGTTAACGGCCGATGCCTTTGTAATGAAGCCCGGCCTCCAGCGCTGCCCGCGGAACGAAAATGTTCCTGAGGTCAACGAGCTTCGTGCCCTTCATACGTTTGCGCACGTCCTTGAGATCGAGCGCACGGAACTCGTTCCATTCCGTCAGCACAACCAATACGTCGGCGCCGTCAGCCGTCTCAAGCGCACTGTTGCACCACTTGACGCCCGGTAACAGCTGCACTGCGTGCTTTTGACCCTGTGGGTCAAAGGCTTTGACGATCGCGCCACGATCCAACAGCATCGGCAGAATGACGAGGCTCGGCGCATCGCGCATGTCGTCGGTGTTCGGTTTAAACGTGACACCTAGAATACCGATGGTCTTGCCGCGTAGCGTCCCGCCTAATGCCTCTTCGATACGCCCGGTCATGGCAATTTTGCGTTCGCGATTGACACGCTCCACCTGCTCGATGAGCGACAACGGCGCCTTGTTCTCGCGGCCCGTGCGGATCAGAGCTTCGACGTCCTTTGGGAAACACGAGCCGCCATATCCCGGCCCCGGATGAAGGAACTTATCGCCAATACGTTTGTCCTTGCCGATGGCGCTCGCCACCTGCTGCACATCGGCGCCAACCTGCTCGCACAGATCCGCCACTTCATTGATGAAGCTGATCTTGAGTGCGAGAAATGCATTCGCCGCATATTTGGCAAGTTCGGCAGACTCGCGCGATACGAACATGACCGGCGACCCGCGCAACGAGAGCGGCTTATAGAGCCGGTCCATGACTTCCTGAGCCGCTTTGCTATCGGTGCCGACGAGCACGCGATCGGGATGGGTGAAGTCTTGGATCGCAGAACCTTCACGCAGGAATTCCGGGTTTGAGCAGACAGCCACGTTGGCGTCCGGCCGCAGGTTGCGGATGCGCGCCTCAATCTCGCGGCTCGTGCCAACGGGGACCGTCGACTTGGTGGTGACGACTGTGAACCCTTCGAGATGCGGCGTGACTTCATCAACCGCCGCGTAGACGTAGGACAAATCCGCATAGCCATCGCCGCGCCGCATGGGTGTGCCGACCGCGAGGAAGACGACATCGGCACCTTTAACAGCCTCTGTCAGGTCGGCTGTGAAGATCAAGCGGCCGGCGCGCATGTTACGCTGCATGAGGTCGTCGAGACCGGGCTCATAGATTGGCGAGCGTCCGGCGTTGAGTTCCGCCAAGCGCGCCTCGTCTTTGTCGACACATATGACGTGCCAGCCGAATTCCGAAAAGCAGGCGGCAGAAACGAGCCCGACGTACCCTGCGCCAATCATGCAGATTTTCATGGGCTAGTCCCCGGCAGTTCTTATCCTGGTGCAAAGCGCTATCTGATGCGCGACACGGCGGCAATGGGTTCTGAATAGATCAGCTGCGCGTTCTCGACTTGCCGCTGCACGTCATCTCTCGCAGCGCGCGCCTAAGCTCAAACTTTGAACTCGCCGATTTTCGTGAAGGCATGACGCAGCGCCTCCCGTGCAAAGTGCAACGGCGCTGAAACCGCGCGGTGTCTGATCCGGAGGGTCAGACACCGATCGCGGGCGAAGGGGTTCGTTAAAACAACCCCTGAATCTGTCCCTTATCATCGAGGCAAATCGAATCCGCCGCCGGCACTTTCGGCAAGCCCGGCATGGTCATGATTTCGCCTGTGACGACGACAACGAATTCAGCGCCCGCCGACAAACGCAATTCGCGCACGGGAACGATATGCCCCGTCGGCGCGCCGCGCTTGGAAGCATCCGTCGAGAACGAGTACTGCGTCTTGGCCATACACACAGGCAAGTGTCCGAAGCCAGCCGCTTCGAGATCCTTGAACTGGGTCTCGACACTGGCGTCACACGATATGTCGGCAGCGCGATAAATCTCCGTCGCGATGGTCTTGACCTTGTCGCGCAGTTTCATGTCGTCGGGATAGAGTAGTTTGAAGTTGGCCGTGTCCTCGTCGATGACCTTGACGACGTGATGGGCGAGCGCTTCCGTGCCCTTGCCGCCATCGGCCCAGTGCGTGCACATAAAAGCACGCGTGCCCATGCTTTCCGCCGCCTTCATGACTTCCTGAACTTCAGCATCCGTGTCGGTGATGAACTTGTTGACCGCCACGACGGCCGGAACGCCGAACTTGTTCACGTTCTCGATGTGGCGTTTGAGGTTGTCGCAGCCTTTTGCAACAGCGGCCGCGTTCTCCGTCTTCAAGTCGTCTTTCGCGACGCCACCGTGCATTTTGAGTGCGCGGACAGTTGCCACGATGACAACGGCGGACGGCGCAATGCCGGCCTTACGGCACTTGATGTTGAAAAATTTCTCAGCGCCCAAGTCCGCGCCGAAGCCGGCTTCGGTCACCACGTAGTCGGCAAGCTTCATCGCCGTGCGGGTGGCCAACACCGAGTTGCATCCGTGCGCAATGTTCGCGAAAGGCCCGCCGTGGATGAACACGGGATTGTTTTCGAGCGTCTGCACCATGTTCGGCGCCAGCGCGTCCTTCAAGAGCACTGTCATCGCGCCATCGGCCTTCAAGGCGCGGGCCGTGATCGCCTTCTTGTCGCGCGTGTAGGCGACGATGATGTTGCCCAAGCGGTTCTGCAGATCCTTCAGGTCTTTCGACAGGCACAGAATAGCCATGACTTCGGAGGCAACCGTGATGTCGAAGCCATCTTCGCGCGGGAACCCGTTCGTCACGCCGCCAAGAGAATTCACAATCGAGCGCAGCGCCCGGTCGTTCATGTCGAGCACGCGCTTGAATTGGATGCGGCGCTGGTCGATACCAAGCGCGTTTCCCCAGTAGATGTGATTATCGAGAAGTGCCGCGAGCAAGTTGTGCGCGCTGGTGATCGCGTGGAAGTCGCCCGTGAAATGCAGGTTGATGTCTTCCATCGGCACGACCTGAGCGTAGCCGCCGCCCGCCGCGCCACCCTTGACGCCAAAACACGGACCGAGCGAGGGTTCACGCAGCGCCATGATGGCTCGTCTGCCGATGCGGTTCAGGCCGTCGCCAAGTCCGACCGTCGTCGTCGTCTTGCCTTCGCCAGCCGGCGTCGGGCTAATCGCCGTCACCAGAATGACCTTGCCGTCCTTGTTGCCCTGGATCTTATTGATGAAATCAAACGACACCTTGGCCTTGGTCCAGCCATAAGGGACAAGCGCGTCAGCCGGAACGCCGACCTTGGCGGCGACGTCTGCGATGGGCTGCATTTTCGCTTCGCGCGCGATTTCGATGTCGGACTTCACGGACACGGGGCATCTCCCTCTAAGTTCTTTTGTTGATTGGACGTCGTTTTTGGACCGGCCATCGTTTTTGGGCCGGCCAAAAGGGCCCGGCGGCGTCGATATTGTACTTTTGGGTTACGCTCGCCAAGCCTTCATCCCAAAAATACTGGCCAGCTACGGGCCCGCCTATTGTCGCAAGGCAGAGTGAGAGCGGGGCTGGACGGGAGCGGCCGCCTATGCGAACGGTTCAGCACAATAGTCCCGGGAGGCACCTCATGCGACCAACTCTGTGTTCAAACACTCTTCGGGCACTCATCACTTCAATTGCACTGGCTGGCGGTATCGCGGCCATGTCACCAACTTCAGCTTTCGCCGAAACCACAGGGCAACCCATGACCACGACATCATCCGGCCTACAGTTCACAGACAGCAAAGTTGGCGAGGGTGCCAGCCCAAAGACCGGGCAGACGTGCGTCATGCACTACACCGGCTGGCTCTACAAAGACGGCGTCAAGGGCGCGAAGTTTGACAGTTCCTTAGATCGCGGCGACCCTTTCGAATTTGCCATTGGCAAGCGGCAGGTCATCGGCGGCTGGGACGAAGGCGTGGCAACCATGAAGGTTGGCGGCAAGCGCACGCTCATCATTCCGCCCGCTCTTGGCTATGGCTCACGCGGCGCCGGCGGCGTCATCCCGCCCAACGCCACGCTCATGTTCGATGTCGAATTGCTGGACGTGAAGTGAGGGGGGGGCACTCGAAGCATCGTCATCCCGGCGAAGGCCGGGACCCACGACAAGATTCGAGTCACTCAATCAAATCGGCGCGTATACTCTCTCCCGTCCTTAAAAGGAGAGGGTTACGTCCACGGGTCAGCGCCCATCAACTCCCACCTACCCACGCTCCCGATCCTGTGCGGCGTGCCAGATGCGGATGATTTGTAATTCGTCTTCCGTGAACCGATACCAGATAACGAGCCGCGTGCCCGGTATCCAGCATTCCCAAATATCGCGCGCGGCGATGTGTTTACCCGCGCGCGGATGAAGCGCAAGGAAGTCTTCGAAGAACGCATCGCAGCGAAGCTTGAGACGCGTCGCGGCCTGAACGGCGTTCTGTTCAATCAGGTAGTCAATTTGGGAAACGATGTCGCCGGCAGCGCGGGGATCGAAGACGATCCTCATGCAAGCTTCGCCTTGAGCTTAGCATCGATGCGCGCTTTGACTGTGTCGTAGTTCAAGCCTTCGCCAGCATCGAGCCGCGCGATGGCCGCATCGATCTTGGCGCGCTCGGTTGTGGAGAGTTTCGCATAGATGGTTTCATCGCTTGCTGCATGCGCTGCGGCTGCGACGAAATCCTCAAAGATATCGTCAGGAAGGGCGTCGATCAGCGGCGCGATGCGGTCGATGCGGTTCATTAAGAGATGTTATCACGGAAAGCCGATTTGGGGAAGCGGCTCGCTTTCTCCACTTTGCAGGCTCTAACCCTCTCCCCGTTAAGTGCAGAAATAGGGAGAGGGGATTCGATCCCTACCCAACCGGCCTAACCACAAGCACCGTCGCGTTATCCTGGTGCGGTTCGCGCAGCGCCTCAATTGCGCGGATGATGGCCTTGGCGACTGACGCAGCGCCGTCGCGGGCGTAGCCCTGGATGATGCGCGCAACTTCAGCCGATTCAAGCGTATCGACGCCGTCGCTTGCGAGCACGATGTAGTCGCCGCTCTCCAGCACAAGCGGCTGACGCGACATGTCGATCATGTCGATCTCTTCACCCGTGACGGCCGAGCGCAACATATGCCGGCGTGGATCGCGCCGCGCTTCGGCTTCGGTCAAGCTTCCAGCAGCGACAAGCCGGTCGAGCTCGGGTGCAAGAGAGTGATCCTCATTCAACATGACAACCTCGCCGCGACGGAAAAGATAGAGCGGGCTGTCGCCAACACTAATCCACTCGATGCCGCGCGGTCCGAACGCCGTGCCGATGAGCGTCGACCCCATACCCTGCAGCAAGGGGTTATCTGTCACCTTCGACGCTATCGCCTCGTTCGCCGCATTGAGCGCGGCATAGAGCCGTTCGCGCGGGGCGCCGTGATGAAGTGCTGCGGTCGCCAGAAATTTCTCGCACACCATACGGCTGGCGAGCGCGCCGCCAGCGTGCCCCCCCATGCCGTCGGCGAGCACGCCAAATCCGCCGGCCTCTGGAAGCAGAATTGCTCCAGAGGCCGGCTGAAAGACGTTTTCACCGTCCGGCCAGAAGGCGGCGGTGTCTTCCTGATAATCGCGCGCGCCGCGGGTGGCGGCGACTGCATGCTCGAAGGGCGTCATTCGTCCTTGGTTTCAGAAATCTCGGACCAATCGAACTCAGGGCCACAGAAAGGAACGAACGCGACTTGCGTGCGCCCGAGCGTGATGACGTCCATGGACTTGAGTTCAACAGCACCCGCTGGCCGCTTTTCGTTGACGGATACCACGTTGGTCTTAGCAAGGTTTGGCACGAACAGGAATGACCGATCGGTCGAATCGTAGCGAAGATAGGCCTGCGCATCCGCCGAAATGCTGTCGTCGCCGAAATCCAAGGTGATCCGGTTGGCGGCCGTACGCCCGATCGTGTTGTTACCCTCGAAAATGGCGCGCGAAGCCCCAAGCCCCGGACCGCCGACAATGACGAGGAACCCAACAACCGGGTCCTGGACGAACGTACCGCGCGTTATTTTCTGGCGCCCGCGCACAAGCTGGGTACGCTGCGTCTGGGCTACAGGTTGCGCACCGCGAACGACGCGCGTGGTCGGCGGTTCGTTGGCCTCAATGTGGCGCTCCTCTATGTCTGTGACCGGCAACCCACGCGCTTGCCGTGCCGCCGCTGCAGCGCTCATGGCGGGACTGAACGGCGGCGGCGCAATCACTTCAATCTGCGCGACGTAATTCTCGGGTGGGGGGGGCACGTCATCGCGGCTAGCCGCTCGCAACGCATCTTTGAGGGAACCTAAGAATCTCCCGGCTTTTGCGCCTGCCCCGGCGCTGGCTCCACCCCGCTCAATCGTCATAAAAGTCCTCCATGGTTGAATTTTCTGTTCAGAGAAAGCGCACGCACACTTACGCTGGGCGCTGCCTCGCGCCCGTGTTCGTCAGACAAGTCCAGCGTGAAAGCGAAGGCGGCCGGGTCCAAGTTCAATCATATCGCCATCGTAAAGCCGCGCATCGGCACAGCGCTGGCCATTGACGACGACACCATTGCCTTCGATTCCAGAGAGATCGGTGATGCGGTAGGCGCCGAGGTCCACACGGTGGATGGCGGCGTGATAGCGGTGCACGGCGCCGGATGGAATTCTGATATCGTTGTCCTCCTCGCGGCCGATGCGCAGCATGTCGCGCAGAATTGTGAAGCGCGCACCGCGGCTGCCGACAACTTCGAGATAAGCGTGGCCGGGAAGATCTGGCGTTTCTCCCATGATCGTTGCGCTGACGTCTTGTTCTAATAACTTAGCACGCTGCCAGTGCCGCCGTGTTGCCTCGGACGCGCGCTGCGACCACACCCAAATCCGGCTAGCAAGCGCCATCAACGGAATTGCGAGAAGCAGAGCCAAGCCGAGCATAAGCGCCGGTGCCGCGCGGTATCCGCTCGATATGGCTCCGTCCGCAAATTTCAACACATCAGCAAATTCTGTCATATACGAGCGCTCTGCAGCGTGAGCCGGGTTGCGACGCAAACCGCGATTGTTTCAACTGAAATCGAACTTTGCTGGCGCATGTTATCCCGCTCCCCCGATCTCGTTATATTTGGCGCGGCGATGCGGGCGGCAAAATGGCCAGAAAGAGACACCCTGAGGATTTGTTCATCTCTGGTTCACCGCCCTTTGCGGTGCCATATTGTTGCGCCAAGTATGACTCGCGTAAGGCGTATTCGTAGCGGCCATGACTAAAAAACCATGACCAAAACCGAAGTCCGGCGGCGACAGACCGGGCAACAGACTGCGGGCAAACCGGGTATATGACAAACCTGATCGCTCTTCCGAGCGGCACAGAGCTGGCTGGCGACTACCGCATTGACCGTGTCCTCGGCGCGGGCGGCTTTGGCGTGACCTATCTCGCAGACGAGATGTCTTTGTCGCGCGCCGTCACCATCAAGGAATATTTCCCGAGCGACTTTGCAGCGCGGACAAATGGCCTGGATGCCAGCCCGCGCTCGCAAGACTGCGCCGGTGATTATAAGTGGGGTCTGGACCGCTTCATTGCCGAAGCGCAGACGCTTGCGAAATTCGATCACAGGCACATCGTCAAAGTTTACCGCACATTTAAGGCCAACAACACGGCCTACATGGTTTTGCAATGGGAAGAGGGACAAAGCCTGAAATCATGGCTCAAAACCCTCGGTCGCGCGCCGCGTCAGAAAGAGCTAGACCGCATCATCGCGCCACTGCTGGACGCACTTGAGACCATCCACAAGGCCGACTTCCTGCATCGCGATATCGCGCCGGACAATATCATTATCCGCAAGTCCGGCGATCCGGTCTTGATCGACTTCGGCGCGGCGCGCGGCGAACTTGCGGCGCATTCGAAGACGAAGACGGTCTCTGCGCTCGTGAAGCCTGGCTATAGCCCTTACGAGCAGTACGCCGAATCGAGC
>JANOKW010000313.1:0-9611 GCA_031419475.1 Hyphomicrobium sp.
CACCCAAAGACCAAGAGACCAAAAACGTTCAATCGGACGACAGAGACGAAAAAAACAGTCTACGGTCGCCCCAAGTTCAACAGCCTGCTAGAGCATCTTTATCGGACCGGTAAATCGCATCAGCGATTCCGTCCGGTCCGATGATGCTCTAGTGTGCGAGACAGCCTATAGTCCCGGCATGAGCAAAGAAAACACCAAACGCAACTCCACCCACCCCGACGGCGACGATGCGCCCATTGCCAAGGGCAGCCACGTCTACCTGATCGATGGTTCGGGCTACATCTTCCGGGCCTTCCACGCGCTGCCACCACTGACGAGGCCGTCGGACGGTTTGCCGGTCGGGGCGGTACATGGCTTTTGCGCCATGCTCTGGAAACTCATTCGCGAAAGCAAAACGTCAGAAGCGCCAACTCACATCGCTGTCATTTTCGATGCGGGCCGCGAAACCTTCCGCAACAAGATCTACCCCGAATATAAGGCGCACCGGCCGCCCGCACCGGAAGAGCTCGTGCCGCAGTTCCCTTTGATCCGGGACGCGGTCAAAGCTTTCAACGTCGCGTCAATCGAGTTGGACGGCTTTGAGGCCGACGATCTTATCGCCACCTACGCACGCGATGTTGTCAATGCGGGCGGCGACGTCACGATCGTATCGTCCGACAAAGATCTGATGCAGTTGATCCGCCCGGGCGTTGTCATGCTGGACGGCATGAAGGCCAAGAAAATCGGCCCCGATGAAGTGCGCGAGAAATTCGGAGTCGCCCCTGACAAAGTCATCGACGTTCAAGCGCTTGCAGGCGATTCGACCGACAATGTCCCAGGTGTCCCCGGCATTGGCGTCAAAACAGCTGCCGAACTGATTGGCGAATATGGCGATCTCGATACGCTTCTTGCGCGCGCGGGCGAAATCAAACAACCCAAGCGCCGCGAAAAGCTCATCGAATTCGCCGAGCAAGCCCGCATCAGCCGCGAACTCGTCACCCTGAAGCAAGATGTGCCAACCGAGATCGGCGTCGAGCGTTTTGCGCTTCGTGATCCCATTCCCGATACACTGCTCGGGTTCCTCCGCGAAATGGAATTCAATTCGCTGACCAAGCGTATCGCCGAAGGTTTGGGTGTTGAGGCGCCGGCACCGCTGGAAAAATCGGTCGGATCGACCTTGCAACCGGGCGATGAGAGCAAGGGCGAGACAAAGGGCGGCCGCGCGCCAGAACGCGCCGGTGCGGCGACGGGCACACCCAACGCCGGCGTCGCGCACGCGCATTCCACGGTCATGAAGATGCCGTTCGACCGCACCAAATACGAAACGGTCGCGACCAAAGCTGCACTTGAGAAATGGATCCGCGCGGCTGAGGACGCCGGCCACGTCGCTTTCGATACCGAAACCACAGGGTTAGACGCCAACGCTGCCGATCTCGTTGGCTTCTCTTTAGCGACCGAGCCGGGCAAAGCCTGTTACGTGCCCGTCGGGCACCAGGAAGGCGCAAACGATCTCTTTGGCGGCGGCGGCATGGCGGCGGGTCAAATGGCGGTGCGCGAGGCGCTGCAACTTTTGAAACCGCTACTCGAAGACGAGGGTGTTCTGAAAATCGGGCAGAATCTGAAGTTCGACATGCTGGTCATGTTCCGCCACGGCATCGCGATCCACTCCATCGACGACACCATGCTGCTCTCCTACTCGCTCGACGGCGGCCGGGGCTCGCACGGCATGGACGATCTGGCACTTCGCCATCTCGGGCACGTGTGCATGTCGTTCGACCAGGCGCTGGAATACGCGCCGGGCGCCAAGAAATCCGAGAAAACTTTTGCTGGCGTACCCATCGCAAAGGCAACGGAATATGCCGCCGAGGACGCCGACGTCACGCTGCGCCTTTGGCAAAAACTAAAGCCACGCCTTGCGGCCGAGCGCATGACAAGCGTCTACGAAACACTGGAGCGGCCGTTGGTTCCGGTCATCGTCGAGATGGAGCGCGCGGGCATCAAAGTGGATCGGGCAATCTTATCACGCCTGTCGAGTACGTTCGCGCAGCGCGCCGCCCGTCTCGAAGAGGAAGTCTATGAGTTGGCCGGCCACAAGTTCAATTTGGCTTCGCCCAAGCAGCTCGGCGAATTCCTGTTCGACAACTTGAAACTTCCTGGCGGCAAAAAAACGAAAACAGGGCAATGGGAAACGCGCGCGGGATCGCTGGACGATCTTGCCGCCAACGAAGACCTGCCCGATGACGCGCGCCGGCTCATCAACACGATGCTTGAATGGCGCCAACTGACCAAGCTGAAATCGACCTACACAGACTCGCTGCCCGAATTCATCGACGCGTCGGGGCGCATCCACACGAGCTATGCGCTGGCCTCCACCACGACCGGCCGCTTGGCGTCGTCTGAACCGAATTTGCAAAACATCCCGATCCGCACCAAAGAGGGGCGCGAAATCCGCACAGCCTTCATCGCGGAAGTAGGCCACACGCTGGTCTCGGCCGATTACAGCCAGATCGAACTGCGCGTGCTGGCCCACATAGCCGATATCCCGCAATTGAAAAAGGCTTTCGCCGACGGGCTCGATATTCACGCCATGACGGCATCCGAAATGTTTGGCGTGCCGGTCAAAGACATGCCGAGCGACGTGCGCCGCCGGGCGAAGGCTATCAACTTCGGCATCATCTACGGTATTTCGGCGTTCGGTCTTGCCAATCAGCTTGGCATCTCGCGCGAGGAAGCGGGGCAATATATCAAGACGTACTTCGAGCGCTTTCCCGGCATTCGCGACTATATGGAATCGACGAAAAAGGTCGCGCACGCGCAAGGCTACGTGGAGACCGTATTCGGGCGGCGCATTCACTATCCCGAGATCAACACCAAGAATCCGTCGATGCGTGGCTTTCTTGAACGCGCGGCCATCAACGCACCGATTCAAGGGTCAGCAGCTGACATCATCCGCCGCGCCATGATCCGCATGGGGCCAGCGCTTGAGAAGGCCAACCTCAAATCGGCGCGCATGCTGCTGCAGGTGCACGACGAACTTGTTTTTGAAGTGAAGCAAGCCGACACTGCAGCGCTCATCAAAACCGCGCGCGACGTCATGGAAAAAGCCGCCGAACCGGCTGTCAAATTTTCAGTCCCCATACACGTTGACGCCAAGGCCGCGTTGAATTGGGATGAGGCGCATTAGGTCGCACTTGGCCTCTCCCCTTGGGGAGAGGCCGGCGCGGCCCGCGTATGTAAGATTGTTTGAGTTGGTATCGTCCGCGCCGGGTGAGGGGGGCGTTCCAAGAATTGAGGGATCGATAACTGCCCCCTCACCCCAACCCTCTCCCCAAGGGGAGAGGGAGATTTCGCCGCCGCCGTGGTCAGGCCCTTTACGTCCCACTTTTCGCCTGTCTGAAAAATAACGCCGGCCCCGAGAAACCCGACTCCGGTTACGATGCCCTGCGCGACGCGGCTAAATCCTTCGGAGTCGCCTGCTTTAATGGCTGCGAGGACGGCAATGCACGAGCCAAGACAAAGAAGCCCCATCGTTCGAAAACCCGTCGACATTTGCCGGTAATCGCGCTCAAGGCCGATTAAACCGCCACAAAACAGAGCTGTGCCGAGGCGGGCCAGTGTTTCAAGGTCAGTTGGCTGAACCTGAGCCATGTTCCAACATCCTCAAGGGTGACGGCATGAACACGGACGCCCCGCGAGGAGACCTACTCCCCCGCCACAACAGGTGGCGCGTGCTTGCCATTCTTACCATTCAAATGGCCGTTGGGTTTTACCTTTGAGCGTTCGGAGGGGCGCTCGGGTGCGGGGCTCGCGACTTCTTTCACGGCGCTAACGGCACTCTGTACATATCCCATCAACCCACGCTTTTCGGCTTCTTGTTCCTTGCGGCGGAACTCAAGCGTGCGGATGAATTCGCGAATGCGTGGCTGGATTTCCGTGCGCCAGCGCGTGCCGTTGAAAACGCCGTAATGGCCAACGCCCATCTGCACATAGTGCACCTTGTCGCGATCGGGAATGCTGGTGCAGAGATCGTGCGCGGCACCCGTCTGGCCGAGGCCGCAAATGTCGTCCTTCTCGCCTTCAACCGTCATCAGCGCGGTCTGCTTAATGGCCGAGCAGTCTACGTATTCTTCGCGATGATAGAGCGTGCGGTCGGGCAGCGAATGATCCTGGAACACGGTCTTGACGGTCTGCAGATAGAACTCCGCCGTCAGGTCCATGACCGACATGTATTCTTCGTAGAAGCCCTGATGCTGCTTGACGTTATCGCAATCGCCCTTAACGAGGTCGTTGAAGAGATCGACGTGCGCGCTCATGTGGCGCTCGAGGTTCATGGTCATGAAACCGGTCAACTGCATGAAGCCCGGATAGACAGGGCGCATGAATCCAACATGCGGGAAGGGCACGGCCGAAACGACGTTTTGTTCAAACCAATTGATCGAGCGCGCGCCCGCCAGTTCATTGACCTTCGTTGGGTTGCGGCGCGTATCGATCGGCCCGCCCATGAGCACGAGAGAGGCCGGCTGCCCATCTTCTCCGCGCGACGCCATGATCGCCGTTGCGATCAGGGCTGGCACAGCTGGCTGACAGACCGCGATGACGTGCGTGTTCGGGCCGATGAATTTCACGAATTCGATGACGTAATCGATAAAGTCGTCGAGGTCGAAACGCCCCATGGCGATGGGCACTTCGCGCGCGTCAGCCCAGTCCGTGATGTAGACGTCGTGGTCGGGCAGCATGGCCTCGACCGTGCCGCGTAGCAGCGTCGCGTAGTGGCCGGACATCGGCGCGATAACGAGAACTTTTGGGTCGCCGCGCTTGGCGGTGATTTCGCTATCGCGCGCAAAGTGCAATAGATTGCAGAACGGTTTGACGAGCGCCGTTTCTACGCGCACGTCCGCCGGCTGGCCATCGATGCTGACGGACTTGATGCCAAATTCCGGTTTGCCGTAGCGCCGCGTGAGGTTTTCGAAGACTTCGCAAGCGGCCGCCATGTTACGGCCGAACGACGTCTTGGACCAAGGGTTGAGAGGCCATTCCATGCTGTGGCGCAGCGCCTGCATGCCAAAGCGCATGGGCGAAACCACCGCATGGGCCAACTCATAGGCAAAATAGTGCATCGCGGTCGCCCTTCTAAGAATTCCGTCCCATTTGGGCGAAGCAGCATGGTGATGCTGCAACGCGAGAGTATAGCCGGAATGGTGTTCACCACAATCAGGAAAGCACGGATATAGCTAAAGTTACGACAATGCCGCAACTGCACAACACCCAGGCCCACTCGCAAGTTCCGGCTGCCTTCGCCGCTGTGCACTCGCTGCTCTGCAACCAGCGCTAATTTGGTAGACTGATTCGAACCCAATCGCTGTCCCCGAAAGGCCCGGCATGACGTCTATCAACGATTCTAAAGCCTTGCAGCTGCCTGGCCTTCTCAACCGCTTCGTCGCCGTCGAACGCCATGAAATCGCGGCCTTGCTGGCCTCCTTCGTCATGTTTTTCTCGCTCCTCGCCGCGTACTACATTGTGCGGCCGCTGCGCGACGAGATGGGCGTCACCTACGGCCGGGGCGAGCTGCACCACCTCTTCACAGTCGTGTTTTTCGTCATGCTGGGCGCAGTGCCGTTCTTCGGCTTGGTTGCCTCGAAGCTGCCGCGGCGCCTCGTCCTGCCAGCGATCTACTCGTTTTTCGTCGCGTGCATGCTGGGCTTCTGGCTGACCTTTAAGACATACGGCACGCCACCCCACATCGCGGGCACGTTTTTCGTCTGGGGCAGCGTGTTCAACCTGTTCGTCATCTCGCTGTTCTGGAGCTTAATGTCGGAGCTGTGGTCGAACAGCGAGGCCAAGCGGCTTTACGGCTTCGTCGCTGCAGGCGGAACGGCGGGTGCGGTTGCAGGCCCGCTCATCACAAAGCAGCTCATTGCAACCTTGGCGCCAGTTGATTTACTGCCCGTCTCGGCGGCACTTCTCGTCGTTGCTCTCTTCATGAGCCTCGCGCTTCGCAAACTCCGGCCGGGAGCGGCGGGCCATGAAACAGAGCCGGCTGGCGGCGGCATTCTGGACGGCGCGGCGAAGGTCATCACGTCCCCCTACTTCGGCCGCATCGCGCTTTTCATTCTTCTCGCCAACGTGGTTGGCACATTCTTCTATCTGGAGCAGGCGCGTCTTGCGGCGGATGCCTTCGCGACCAGCGCCGAGCGCGTCAACTTCTTCGCAAGCCGCGATCTCATCGTCAGCGTTGCGACGCTGGTGATCGAAGTTTTCGGTACGGCGGCCGTCATGCGCCGCTTCGGGTTGACGGTGGCACTTGCGGCGCTCCCTGTCATGGCAACGATCGGCACGCTGGCCATCACCTATCAGCCGCTGTTGTGGGTCGTGGCCGCTGTTATGGTTGGCGAGCGCGTCGTTGCGTTTTCGCTCTCGAACCCGGCCATCAAGGTGATGTACACGCTGGCGGCGCCGGATGAGAAATACAAAGTGCAGAGCTTCATCGATACCGTCGTCTATCGCGGCGGAGACGCGGCGGCGGGATGGGTCTTCGCACTGATCGGCGGCAGTCTTGGCTTTGCCGCCGCCGCCGTACCGCTCGTTGCCCTGCCGCTCACCGCACTCTGGTTCTGGAATGCGAAGGAACTGGGCGGCGCGTATGAGACGAAGGCGCAGGTGGGGGCGGGGAAGGCGTAGGAATCGGAGCGAGGCTTACAAAACCCGTCACCCCGTCGAAGGACGGGGCCCACGACAAGCATCAACACGATGATCTGAGAGGGCTGCACATCCCTGTCAGTGCAGACCCGACGGACAAGCCACACGAAGGGTCGTTGGGTCATCGCGTCGCTCGACCGCAACCTACAAGTGATTTAGGCCCGCGCTACTTGCTAGCGAAGCCCTAGGGAATGGTGCCCAACTTGTCGAAGTCCATCAACCGAGAGGAATTGATACTGGTGAAATTCCACTTGGGCGTACGAAGTTTCTTCGCGCGCAACGCCTCCAGCACGGTCGCCAGGTCTTCTTTATTCTTGATGTCCAACATGTTGGTCACGTTAGCCAAGTAAGCCCGCGAGCGTGAGCGTGCGAATACCTCGAACGGGCCGTCGTGTTCGCGGCAATAGAGAAGTGTCTCGGGCCACCACTGCTCACCCGAGGACCGCAGCACATCCATGCAGCCGCGCAGGAAGAGAATGAAGTCAGCCTGCATGATGTGCTGGAAGTTGATACCAGACGCGTGTGACCGCTGCTCCAGGAGATCACTATGGAGCGACAAGCGGTT
Organism: Hyphomicrobium sp.; assembly: GCA_031419475.1. Classification (GTDB taxonomy): domain Bacteria; phylum Pseudomonadota; class Alphaproteobacteria; order Rhizobiales; family Hyphomicrobiaceae; genus Hyphomicrobium_B. The sequence continues at coordinate 7,241 of JANOKW010000313.1, forward strand.
GCTCGTTAGGCGATTGTTGCGATGCTCCAGCGAACGCAGATATTGGCGAAATTCCTGGAACTGGACGGTGGCGCTGGTGCTCCGTGAGCCGCCGGATTTGTAGTAGGGCTGGCGCATCATGTGCGCCGCAAAATCGAACGCTTCGTGACGTAAAAGGATTGCGATGAAGTAGAGAAACAGCTCATGCACGATGAACTTGTAGTTGTCGAAGTTCCATTCGCTGTACTGGTTTACGTTCTCGGGCGCATCGAGATATGGCAGTAGCTGTTCGAAAAAGCGGTGCAATTCTTGCCGCGTCTCGGGCGTGTCACGGTACCGCGCGAGCGCGATAAATTGCTCGATGATCTGCGCACGATGCGGCAGGAAATCCTCGATGCTCTTCACCACCTTATCGTCGAAGTCGTTCTCGCTGCCACTGATGCGAAACGCTTCAAGCCCCACTGCGATTGAATTGAGGTACTCGCTGACGGCGCCACTCGCGTATGGCTTTGCATTTTTGACGGCGTCTATGGCGCGGCGCTGAAGCGCGGCGTTGGAGAGTGTAGGGCCGTCACTTTCGGTCAGAAACGACGGCGGCTTCCCAAGTACTGGCTTCACGTGTACGGGCTTGTCATAAATCCAACGAACGAGCTGTTCGAAATTCTGCCGATATATTTCAGCGCTGCTGAGATCGATATAGATTCGGCTTAGATAGTATGTCGGCAAGTAGGGTTTTCCGTCCGGGCCAATTTCGGTGGTCACCGCTACAAACTTGTTCTGGTCTGACTGGGCATAGAGCGCAGGCGAGATGATCTGCGCTTCCGTTCCAACACCCCCTGCTCGTCCATCTGTTTTCTCAGCATACTTTCGGTCGCAGACTAGGATCACCTTTTTGACGTCAGGCTTGGTGGCCATCTGCTCCATGAATGCGATAGCATCGTGGCCCTCTTTGAGGTCCCACTTATCGAGCACAACGTCGACGCCTACCTCGCGGAGTTCAGTCGCGAGGGTCAGCACCCAAGCTTCGTGTTCGGGTGACGTCCAGCTATACGATATGAAAGCTTTTGGATTCATTGATCACGAATTTGGTTTGAAGTTCCATAGTGGCCGATATCTGTAGGGGAGATGTCGGTCGCGTAGTAAGCGCGATCCCGATTCGGGATACAGTGCAACAAGTAATCGTTCACCACCGTGAGAAATCTGCGGATCATCAAGCGTCCAACCGGGCTCGCTTTCTGAAGTGCTACGGTCATTATCTGGCATGGCCGCTGGCAATTTATCGAGCAGACACACGATGTATGGAAACTCTACCGCACGTTTAGCGTTATCAGCAGCGGGCTGCAGGCCACGATGTCCGTGTTGATCAATCGTGTCATCCGCCACTGCGGCCGTCCATTGCCGAAGGGCGAGCCAGACAATAGAGACGAAGCACTCCGTTCGGGCGTCTGTACGGCCCCTGTCTACGCCGCGACGTTGTTGAGGCCCTCGCTCTCAGCCATCCCCCAAAACAAATGGCGCGCCTTTGGGGCGCGCCACCGAATTAAAACCGCCAGCCCCGCGCCCGCAGCAAACAAAAACCTACCTTCTATCCCCGCCGCCGCCGCGGCGTGGTCCACCGCCCGGGCCTCCGCTGCCGCCGCCGGGTCCACCGCCCGGTCCGCCGCCGCCTGGACCGGAACGCGCGTCCTTGTGGCGGAAGTTGATGCGCCCTTTGGTCAAATCGTAGGGCGTCATTTCAACAGTCACTTTATCGCCCGCCAAAATACGAATGCGGTTCTTCTTCATGCGGCCCGAGGTGTAGGCGATGACTTCGTGGCCGTTGTCGAGTTTCACGCGGCAGCGGGCGTCGGGCAGCACTTCCGCCACCACGCCTTCGAACTCGAGCATTTCTTCCTTAGCCATTCAGTCTCCCTCGCCAGCATTGCGGCGTTTGCAGTGTCGCGCCGGGTCCGGCGCCGTACCTCATAATTCACTTGATGAAAAACGGGGAGCAGACGTGTCTGCTCCCCGTGCATTCTGTAGTGGCTCTACGTTTAGAGCGGTCGCAGGTTGACTGCTGCGATCTTGCCGTTGCGTCCACGCTCGGTCTCGAAGAAAACCTTTTGTCCTTCGCGGAGCGCCTGCAGGCCAGCGCGCTCCACGGCGGAGATGTGGACGAAAACGTCGCTACCACCCTCTTCAGGTTGAATGAAGCCGTAACCCTTTTGACCATTAAACCACTTAACAGTGCCGTTTGCCATTCATGCCTCCAAAGCCTTTTGGCATCCTCCCTGGTGATATACCCGGAAGGCCATCAAATCGCGCAATGGAGACGTCTTAGGGCAGGCGGTAGCACTGTCTTAGAGTGAGCCAAGGCGTGTTCGACGGCGCCTATATGCCCCGGAAATGCTGC
>JANOKW010000314.1:0-9396 GCA_031419475.1 Hyphomicrobium sp.
CGACGCACTTGGTGGTGGCGGTGTTATCTCTTACGGGGGTCAGACCCCTCACATAATTGGCCGGTGTATTACTTCAAACTTTCTTGTGTGGGGTCTGACCCCGGCTGCGCACAAGGAGGCGTCGGAGTGAACAAGCCGAACGGACATGGCGACCCGAACGTCACCTCGCTTGATGAAGCTCGCCGCCGTGCGGCTGCAAAAGCGAAGGCAGAGCAGCGGGCAACTGGTGGGCGTGGACCGAACACGCCGCGTGATTGGGTCATCGGCGGCATGATTGTGCTGATGGCGATTGGATATCTCGCGTCGTTGGTCGCGGGGGCAAGCAAGTGATTGGAAAAATTATGGCGTGCGCAAACACCCTCTCCCGCCCATCGTGGAGCGATGCTTCGCATCGACGGGGAGAGGGACGGGGTGAGGGGGCAGTTATCGATCCCGCAATACGTGGAACGCCCCCCTCACCCGGCGCGGAGCAGGCTTCCATGTTCAACGGTGAAGTTCGATGGCCGCGCCGGCCTCTCCCCAAGGGGAGAGGCTATTCTTCCCGCAACTCCCTCTCCCGCCCATTGCGGAGCGATGCTTCGCATCGACGGGAAGAGGCGCAGCTAGAGGCACGCGCATCATGACCATCACCATCGGCCACTACCTGACAGTCGCGGCGTGTCTGTTTACGCTCGGGATTTTTGGCATCTTTCTCAACAGGAAGAACGTCATCGTCATCCTGATGTCGATTGAGCTCATGCTACTCGCGGTGAATATCAATCTGGTGGCATTCTCGTATTTTAACGGCGATCTCGTGGGTCAGGTGTTCGCGCTGTTCATCCTGACGGTCGCGGCGGCAGAAGCTGCGATTGGTCTCGCGATTATCGTCGTTTACTACAGGAACCGAGGCTCGATTGCGGTGGACGATGTAAGTATGATGAAGGGTTGAACCTTGGCATGATCGACGCATTTTTTTCAGTGCTCTTCGAGTGGCTGACTAATCCGAAGTACTGGCTTTGGGTCATCGGTGCGGCCATCGCGGCGCTAGTGAGTGTTGCCGTCTTCTATCCCGCGCACACCGCGCTGCTGAAAGGTTAGGCCGTGATCTATACGACCATTGTATTCCTCCCCCTCCTCGGCGCGCTCATCGCCGGTTTCTTTGGACGGCTCATCGGCCCGCGCCCGAGCGAAATCGTGACGACGCTCTTTCTTGGTGTCGCGGCGGTCTTATCGTGGATCGTGTTCTTCGATGTTGGCTTCAGCCATACAACTCAGAAGATCCAGCTCATGCGCTGGGTGACGTCGGGCGAACTTGACACAAGCTGGTCGCTCCGCATCGACACGTTGACGGCGGTGATGCTCGTCGTCGTGACGACGGTGTCATCCCTCGTGCATCTCTATTCCATCGGCTACATGCACGAGGACGATAGCCGCCCGCGCTTCTTCGCCTATCTCTCGCTGTTCACGTTCGCCATGCTCGCGCTGGTGACGAGTGACAACCTGTTACAGATGTTCTTCGGCTGGGAAGGCGTTGGTCTCGCGTCATATCTGTTGATCGGATTTTGGTACAAGAAGCCGGAAGCTAATGCGGCCGCCATCAAAGCCTTCGTCGTCAACCGGGTCGGTGACTTCGGTTTCGCGCTCGGCATTTTCGGCCTGTTCTACGTTTTCAAGACGCTCGACCTGGATGCTGTGTTTGCGGCGGCGCCCGAGTTCGCCGGGAAGACCTTCATTTTCGCCGGGTATGACGTCGATATCCTGACGACGTTGAGCTTGCTGTTATTCATGGGCGCTATGGGCAAGTCGGCGCAATTTTTGCTGCACACTTGGTTGCCAGACGCGATGGAAGGCCCGACGCCTGTGTCGGCGCTGATCCACGCGGCAACGATGGTGACGGCCGGCGTGTTTATGGTCGCGCGCATGTCGCCGGTTTTTGAGTTTGCGCCGGACGCCTTGAAGGTCGTGACGTTCGTTGGCGCGATTACGGCGTTCTTCGCCGCAACCGTCGGCCTCGTGCAAAATGACATCAAGCGCGTTATCGCCTATTCGACGTGTTCGCAGCTCGGCTACATGTTCGTTGCCTGCGGCCTTGGCGCGTATGGGGCCGGCATCTTCCATCTCTTCACGCACGCGTTCTTCAAAGCGCTGTTATTCTTAGGCGCGGGTTCCGTGATCCACGCCATGCATCACGAGCAGGACATGCGCAACATGGGCGGACTGAGATCCAAAATTCCGCTGACATGGGGCGCGATGCTGATCGGCACGCTGGCACTGACGGGCGTCGGCATTCCGCACTTCTATGGCTTTGCCGGCTTTCACTCCAAGGACGCCATTATCGAAGCGGCCTACGCCGCACACACGCCGTCCAACTATGCCTTTTGGCTGCTGGTTATCGCAGCGCTCATGACCTCGTTTTATTCGTGGCGGCTGATGTTCATGACGTTCTATGGGCGCACGCGCGCCGATCACGAGACGTATGATCACGCGCACGAGAGCCCGAATTCGATGCTGATCCCGCTTGGTGTTCTGGCGCTTGGGGCGGTCGTTGCGGGCATGATCTTTGCGCCGTACTTCATCGGTCATGGCGAGAAGGAATTCTGGGGTGCGTCGCTTTTCCGGGCTGAGAACAATCACATTCTGCACGCGATGCATGAGATCCCGTCGTGGGTCGGGTTCGCGCCGTTCCTCGCTATGCTGACTGGCTTTGTGATTGCTTACGTTTACTACATTCAGGCGCCATGGCTGCCCGAAGCAACGGCGCGCAAGTTCCGCCCGCTGTATCTCTTCTTGTTGAACAAATGGTACTTCGATGAACTCTACGATTGGCTGTTCGTGAAGCCGGCGTTTGCCATCGGCCGCTTGTTTTGGAAGGGCGGCGACGCGGGCGTGATCGACGCGGCGATTGATGGCACGGCAGCGGGTGTCGGGCATGTGACGGGGCGCGTAGTGAAACTACAAACAGGTTACATGTATCACTACGCCTTCGCGATGCTGATTGGCGTGGCCGCACTTCTCACGTGGCTGATGTATGGCGGCGGATTGATTGGCGGGGGAGCAGGGCGATGAATAACATTCTCTCCGTCGTAACTTTCCTGCCGCTGGCTGGTGCGATTGTCATCGCTTTCTTGAACAAGGACGCCAAAGGAAACGCGCGCTGGATTGCGCTCTGGACCACGCTGATCACATTCTTGGTTTCGCTGCTCATCTGGCTGCATTTCGACAAGACCAATCCAGGTTTCCAGTTTGTCGAAGAATACGCTTGGCTGGGTCCGCTGAAATACAAGATGGGCGTGGATGGCATTTCGATGCTGTTTGTCATTCTGACGACATTCCTGATGCCGCTGTGCATCTTGGCGAGCTGGGAAGCAATCGAGGATCGCGTCAAGGAATACATGATCGCGTTTCTCGTGCTGGAAACGCTGATGCTCGGCGTGTTCTCAGCGCTTGATCTCGTGCTGTTCTATCTGTTTTTTGAAGGCACCCTCATTCCGATGTTTCTCATCATCGGCGTGTGGGGCGGCAAGCGGCGCGTCTATGCGAGCTTTAAGTTCTTTCTTTATACATTGCTTGGCTCGGTTCTGATGCTGCTCGCCATGATGGCGATGTACTGGCACGCGGGCACGACGGATATTCCAACGCTGCTGACGACGAAGTTCCCAGCCGACATGCAGTGGTGGCTGTGGCTGGCGTTCTTTGCGTCCTTCGCCGTCAAGATGCCGATGTGGCCGGTGCATACCTGGCTTCCCGACGCGCATGTGGAAGCGCCGACGGCGGGCTCGGTTATTCTAGCTGGCATTCTTTTGAAAATGGGTGGCTATGGCTTCCTGCGCTTCTCGCTGCCGATGTTCCCGCTTGCCAGCCAAGAGCTGGCGCCGCTGGTGTTCGCGCTGTCGATTGTTGCGATCATCTACACCTCGCTGGTGGCGCTGGTTCAGGAAGACATCAAGAAGCTAATTGCATATTCGTCGGTCGCGCATATGGGCTTTGTAACGATGGGCATTTTCACCGCGTCCCAGCAAGGCATCGATGGCGCGATATTTCAAATGCTGTCGCACGGTCTTGTGTCGGCGGCGCTGTTCTTGTGCGTCGGCGTGGTCTACGACCGGATGCACACGCGTGAGATTTCGGCTTATGGCGGTCTTGTCGAACGCATGCCGATGTACGCGTTCGCGTTCATGATCTTCACGATGGCCAACGTAGGCCTGCCGGGCACGAGCGGGTTCGTCGGCGAATTCCTGACGCTGCTCGCGGCTTTCAAGGCGAATACCTGGGTGGCGATTCTTGCGACGCTCGGCGTGATCCTGTCGGCAGCTTACGCGCTCTATCTCTATCGCCGCGTGATCTTTGGGGCGCTTGAAAAGCCGAGCCTCAGGGGCTTGCAGGATTTGTCGCTGCGCGAGATTGCCGTTCTGGCGCCACTGGTGTTGTTGACAATCCTTTACGGTTTCTATCCGGCGCCCATCCTCGATGTGACGGCGGCGTCGGTCAAAAATCTCGTGTCGCATTACGAAGTATCGGTAAAGCCGGCCGCCGCCATGTTGGCGAAGTAGGGGACGACATGGATTTCTCTATTTACGCTCCAGTTTTTCCCGAGATCATCCTGGCTACCGGCGCCATGGCGCTGTTGATGCTGGGCGCCTTCACGCGCAACGGCGTGGTGGCTGGCAAGTTGGTTGGCTGGCTGGCGCTTGGGATACTTGCTTTGGCTCTCGTTGTCGTACTCGGGCAAGGGACAGGGCGCGTGACGCTGTTTGAAGGCGCATACGTCGCGGATGGCACGGCGCGGTTTTTGAAGGTGCTTGTGCTCGCAGGTGCCGCCTTGGCGTTGCTGTTGACGTTTGACGATTTCGCGCGCGCGAAGATCATGTTCTTCGAGTACCCGGTGCTTGTGCTGCTGGCGACGCTTGGCATGTTGATGATGGTCTCGGCCAATGACCTCATCGCGCTCTATCTCGGGCTCGAGCTGCAGTCGCTCGCGCTTTATGTCGTTGCGGCCTTTAAGCGGGACGATGTCAAGTCGAGCGAGGCGGGGCTGAAGTATTTCGTGCTCGGCGCACTGTCATCCGGCATGTTGCTCTATGGCGCCTCGATGCTCTATGGCGTGACAGGCTCAACCGGGTACGAAGCGATAGCCGCAGCTGTGAAGGCAGACGGCATGGGCGCCAATCTTGGGCTGATAGTGGGCCTTGTGTTCGTTCTCGTTGGCTTGGCATTCAAGATTTCCGCCGTGCCGTTCCACATGTGGACGCCGGACGTTTACGAGGGCGCGCCGACGCCCGTGACGGCTTTCTTTGCGGCGGCACCCAAAGTGGCCGCAATGGCTTTGTTGCTCAGGTTTACACAGGCCGCGTTGCCAGCCATCTCAGCCCAATGGCAGCAGATTATTATATTCCTATCGATTGCGTCCATGGTGCTTGGTGCCTTCGCCGCGATAGGGCAAACGAACATCAAGCGGCTGCTGGCGTATTCTTCCATAGGTCATGTTGGTTTTGCGCTTGTCGGCTTAGCGTCGAACAACGCGGAAGGTACGGCGGGCGTGCTGATTTATCTCGCGATCTATGTACTGATGACGCTCGGCGCGTTCGCGTGCGTTTTGTCGATGCGGCGGGACGGCCGCAATGTTGAAGAGATCAGCGAACTCGCAGGTCTCGCCAAGACTGATCTGCGGTTCGCCTCCATTCTGGCTATTCTGATGTTCTCGCTGGCCGGTATTCCGCCGCTCGCAGGCTTTTGGGCGAAATGGTACGCCTTTCTACCAGCCATCAAGGCGGGCCTGTTTCCGCTCGCCATTATTGGGGTGGTAGCGAGTGTGGTCGGAGCGTTCTATTATTTGCGCATCGTCAAAGTGTTGTTCTTCGATGAGGCGGTGGCTCCATTCGAGCGCGTCGAAAGCAAGGCGCTGTTCGTTATGGCCGTAGCGGCTGTGGTTATGGTGGGCTTTGTATTGCCCTTTATTGGGGGCACACTTGTTGATGCGGCGACGGCGGCGGCAGCGTCACTTGTGCCTCCCGCACCCTGAAAACAAGCGATGAGCAGCGGATCACACATCATCATCCGCCTCAGCGAGACGGCCTCCACCAACAATGATGCCATGCGCTTGGCTCTGTCCGGAGAGAAGCTGCCGCTTTGGATCTCCGCTGAACGCCAGTCAGCTGGCCGCGGACGTGCTGGGCGGACGTGGGTCTCTTCGGCTGGCAATCTGCACGCCAGCGTGGCACTGTTCGTGAAGGCGCCACCGGCCTCGGCTGGGCAACTGGCGCTAGTTTCAGGACTTGCGCTTTATGAAGCAGTGCGGGCCACCTCACCTGCTGCTACAAACATTGGCTTACGCCTCAAATGGCCGAACGACATATTGATCGGGGCCGCAAAGGTCGGGGGAATATTGGTCGAGAGCACAACCGCAAGGGGCGGCTCAGTTATCATTGCCGTGATCGGTTTTGGGCTGAATATCGTTTCAACTCCCGACGGCCTCGGCCGTGCGGCGACGTCGCTAAGGGCCGCAGGTATTGAAACGTCAGATGAAGCGCTGATCGAGACTCTGGCGCAAGAGTTGGATCGCTGGCTTGAGCGCTGGGGCGATGCGCGCGGGTTTGACGCTATTCGGAGCGCTTGGATGGAGCGCGCGGGGCCTCTTGGCGAACGCATCACGATAAATTCTGGCCAAGGCCAGGTGCATGGGACATACCAAGGGTTGAATGAGACCGGCGGCCTCGTTGCCGAGGTCGAGGGAAGACGCGAAACAATCACGTTCGGCGACGTAATGCTCGCCGCGGCGGCTGACACGAGTGATGATGGATGACCGCCAAACAGACGACGAAGAAAGGTAAAGCCAGAACCAGTCCAACGGGCGGCGATGAACTGGTCTTCATGGCGCTGGGTGGGCTCGGCGAAATTGGCATGAACGTGTACCTCTACGGCTTCGGGCCCGCGAACGCGCGTAAGTGGCTGATGGTTGACCTTGGCATAACGTTTCCGGGAGAAACCGAGCCGGGCGCCGATGTCGTTCTGCCCGATCTGCGTTTCATCGTCGCTGAGAAGCACGCTCTCGTCGGCCTTGTGCTGACCCATGCGCACGAAGATCACATCGGAGCAGTGCTGGATTTGTGGCCCCAGCTTGGCTGCAAGATTTACGCGACGCCGTTTACGGCGGGCATGGTGCGGTCCAAGCAGGCCGAGTATGGACGCAGCAACATGAAGTTGCCCATTACCGAGGTGCCACTTGGCGGACGCATATCGATCGCGCCCTTCGACGTTGAGTTTGTGACCCTCGCGCACTCAATTCCAGAGCCGAGCGGTCTTGCCATCCGCACGCCTGCGGGCCTCGTGTTTCATACTGGCGATTGGAAACTCGACAAAACGCCGCTGGTTGGCGCGCCGCCCGACGAGAGCAAATTGCAAGCGCTCGGGGAAGAGGGCGTTTTGGCGATGGTGTGCGATTCAACAAACGCTCTGCGCGAAGGCGTTTCGCCGTCAGAAATGGACATTGCGAAGTCGCTAAGTAAACTCATTCAGGCAGCGCCCAAGCGCGTTGCGGTCACGACATTTGCTTCAAACGTGGCGCGCGTGAAAGCGGTCGCCGACGCGGCCCGGGCGTGCGACAGGAAGCTGGTTGTGGCAGGCCGTGCCTTGCATCGCATCATATCGGTGGCCATTGATACGGGCTATCTGCCCGAAAATTTCACGTATCTCGATCAGCAGCGCTATTCGGATTACGCGGCCGATGGGGCAGTGTTGCTTTGCACGGGCAGCCAGGGCGAGGTGCGCGCCGCCATGGCACGCATTGCCGAAGACGAGCATCCCGATATTTCGCTTGATAAGGGCGATATCGCGATTTTCTCGTCGCGCACAATCCCAGGAAACGAGAAGGCCGTGGGCCGCGTGCAGAACGCGCTCGCGCGCCGGGGCGTAACGATCATCACGGACAATGAAGCGCTGGTGCATGTCACAGGTCATCCCCGGCGCGGTGAATTGAAACAAATGTATGAGTGGATGCGGCCCCAAATTTCTATTCCGATGCATGGCGAAGCGCGTCATCTGCAAGAGCATGCGCGGCTTGCCTTGGAAGCTGGTGTCAAACAGGCCTTTACGCTGACGGATGGCGAGATGGTTAAGCTCTGGCCCCATCCGGCTGCTGTGATCGATGAAGCGCCCGTTGGGCGGCTGTATCGCGACGGCAATCTCGTTGTGCCAGACGCCGATGGACCCGTTAGGGAGCGCCGGAAGCTGTCGTTTGCCGGTATCGTCGTTGTTGCGTTTGCGATGTCGCGGCGTGGCGATATTCTCGGCGAACCCGAACTGGTCATCGATGGCGTGCCATTGGCAACCGCCAGCGGCGACGCCATGGCGGACGCCGTTCTGGATGCGGTTGACGGAACGCTGAGGTCGATCCCCGCAAAACGCCGCGCCGATGTCGATCTGGTGCGCGAGGCTATTTACCGTTCGGTGCGGAGCGCGGTTAACGAAGCGTGGGGTAAGAAACCCATCGTCAAAATCCTCATCAGCGTAGTGGACGCGAGAGGCTAACGCCCCTTATAACGCGGCCGCGCAGGGCATGCTGTGCGCGCGAGCGAGATTTGCACGACACGGAGACTTCGCATGATCGGACGCCTCAATCACGTTGCCATCGCGGTCAAGGATCTGGCTAAGGCCACGGCGATCTACAAGAACGCTCTCGGCGCCAAAGTAACAGCTCCGACTGAGCAGCTTGAGCACGGCGTGACGGTCGTTTTTGTGGAATTACCGAATACGAAGATCGAATTTCTCGAGCCGCTGGGCGAGAACTCGCCGATCGCCAAATATCTCGAGAAGAATCCGGACGGCGGCATTCATCATGTGTGCTACGAGGTTGACGACATTTTGGCAGCGCGCGACCACTTGAAGGCCCAGGGCGCGCGCGTTCTGGGCGATGGCAATCCCAAGATCGGTGCACATGGAAAGCCGGTGCTGTTTTTGCATCCAAAAGATTTCTGCGGCACCTTGACCGAACTCGAACAAGTCTGATCGGAGCGTCATGCGCACGTCCGTCGCGATTGCAACATTCTTCTGCATCTGGTTCATCACGTTGTTTGCCGTGCTGCCATTTGGCGTTAGGACGCAGGATGAGGAGGGCAGCATCGTTCCCGGAACGCCGGGGAGCGCGCCCCATAGCGTGCGCATGCTTAGGGTGTTCATGATCAACACAGTGGTGGCGGCTGTGGTCTTTGCAGGCGTCTATGCGCTGGTCGCGCATCTCAATGGGTGAACAACAAAAAAGCGGGGCAAGAACCCCGCTTCCAAAATTTACAAATGTCTTGCCTAGCAGGCTGTTGAACTTGGGGCGACCGTAGACTGTTTTTTTCGTCTCTGTCGTCCGATTGAACGTTTTTGGTCTCTTGGTCTTTGGGTGTGAGGCATTCCAGCGGTGTTTCTCAGGCTTCT
>JANOKW010000315.1:0-2337 GCA_031419475.1 Hyphomicrobium sp.
AGGATAGCACCTGTAAACCGGGCAAAGGTGAAGTTCACCTCGCGAATGTCGGCCCCGGTCAAGATGGCGCCGGTAAAGTCGGATCCCATCATGAACGACGATGGCGCCATCCCAGATTCGGAGTTCATGTCCTCCGGGCCAATCCGTGCTCCGGTCAAATCGGCACCTTTAAAGTTTGCCCCATCCATGCGAGCAGAAATTCGTGCGCCCTTCAGGTTGGTGTGCTCAAATAGCGGGACATCGGCATAATCGAAACCGCCCGAACTGAACACACTGGGCTTGCGGATCGACGCACCTTCAAGATTGGCACCGGAAAAGTTCGTCTTGATCACGATCGCCCGGTCGAGGTTGGCGCCTGCGAGATCGGCGCCCGTCAAGTTGGCCGAAGACAAGTCGACACCGTAGAGGTTGGTATTCCTCATGATCGCCGATTTGAAGTCGAGGCCGGCGAGGTCGAGATTGCTCAGGTCCTTGCCGGTAAAATCAACCGGCACGCCGGCTTTGGCCTGGAAAACTGATTGCGTCACCTCGCGTGCCGATAAATCGGCGGCGGCGGCGGATCCGGAGTAGCCTCCGGAGTAGCCAATGGCTTGGCCAAGCGCCAAAGTCCAGAGTGCTAAGGCCCAGAGCGCCAATGTCCTGACCGCCAGTGTCCTGACCGCCATAGCCCTGACTGCAGCTGCACCTTCAAAGCGCAGACGCGCAAACTTCGACATCAAGACTGGTGGCTCCGATCCCACCGCCCATCGGTGCTCGACCCTGATAATAGCCAGGCCCGCCCCCTGCGGCTAAGTATTTTTTGGTGCCGTTTAAATCATTTTTGGCCGTCCGCCTTGACGTCCTATTAGCGCAGATTAGCGCAGAATGGCTCTTTCAGCGTTTTTCGCGCGCTCTAAGCCTTTTAATGTGGCGATCCCGCGCACGCCCCGCAGGATCGTGCCATCGAGGTCGGCGCCTTCAAGATTGGCCCCTGTCAGATCGGCGCCTGAAAAATCGGTCATGGAAAGATCGGCACCCGCGAGATTGACATCGCGCAGGTTGGCGCCAATGAACTTCGAAAAGCGCAGCTTGGCCCACATCAAGTCGGCGCCATTGAGAGTTGCGCCCGAAAAATCGCACCCCCTGAGCAGCGAGCCGGGCATACTCGACATATCGGCGCGCGGCTCGTGCGGGCCCATGCGCGCGCCGGTCAAATCCGCTCCGCGGAAATCGGCGCCGTCCATCATCGCCGTTATGCGGATGTGGCGCAGATTGGCACCGGCAAATTTAGGGGCATCCTGACTGTTCAAGCCAAGGGTTGTGTTCACGCTCGGGCGCATCATGGAGGCGCCCTCCAAATTCGCGCCAGAAAAGTCAGCACGTAGGACGATGGCACGATCCAGCATCACGCCGTCAAGGCGCGTGCCGCGCAGATTGGCGGTCGTCAGATCCACACCAAAGAGATTGGCGCCGCTCAAGACCGCGCCTTTAAAATCAATACCGGCCAGATCGAGAAAGCTCAGGTCCTTACCCGAGAGATCGACCCGTTCGCCCATCTTGGCTTTGTGGAACACTTCACTGACTTCGCGGGCTGTGAGATCGGCGGCTTGAAGAGGAGAGGCTGTATGGGGGAGGATTGCAATGCACAAGATGGCCGCGAGAGAGGCTCGAACGGCACGTGACAGGCTCGCCCTGTCTAAGCTTACCCGATCCGAGTTCACCCGGTTCGAGATTACCCGGTCCCAGCTCATTGGCACCCCTCCCGCTCAAGCCGCAATTGCACTCAATGGGATTACAGCGGCACGAGGCGGCTGGTTCACAGCTCGATCCAGGGGAGAGCCAACAATTCTTTGCATTCACAGCAACGGTAATCACCCGACAGTGGCGCGCTCCATCCCCTATTTCCGTCATGCCGGTCCTGGATCGGGGCCCGGGATAAACTCCGTCATGCCTTCGAAGGACGGCACCCACGACCAGTTTCAGCGCAACAGATAGCGCGGGCGCGTCGAAGCCGTGCCGCTCCGCATTCAACTCGCACGCGGACCCATGACAGGGTTCCGGCCGTCCATGCGCAGCGTGGCTCAGCAATGGCATCGTCGCGTGCAGCGACGCCGGAATAGCGGCGGGGTATTGATCGCCCACGGCATCACCAACTCGGGCACCGCGAACGCCACTCCTGTGTTTGCGCGTCGGATGCCCACCCGCATCCGCGCTTCAGCGTGCATGATCGAGCAGGTAGCCCCGGATCACTTTCGACAACCGGGTTGGTGCCGCTTACTATTGCGAGCAGGTTCGGGACCGTTGCACCGCCGCGTAACATGCTGACAAAAGCGGAAAATTGGCGCTCCCTACGGGAGT
>JANOKW010000316.1:0-5986 GCA_031419475.1 Hyphomicrobium sp.
CGGTCGCCATGGGGCGCGCGATGTTCGCGCTCGCGTCCGAGCCCAAGGACATCGTCACCTTCCCGGAAGCGGGACACGCCGATCACTACATGTTTGGGTCGTATGAGGCGATTAATGCGTGGATCGATAAACTCAGCATCATGCGGCGCGATAGGGTTTGACCTTGATGTCCCGTTCCCGCTTCCGCATTTGCCAGGCATCGTGGCGCGCCTGCATGCGCAATAGCGTATCCATCTTCACGCCAAATGCTTTTTCAAAGCGCAAGGCCATTTCAGGAGAAAGCGATGCGCGTTCGTTGAGAAGCTGTGACAGCGCTGGCCGTCCGACGCCAAGAAGGTCCGCCGCAGCGCTGACACTCATGCCGTCTGGAATGACTGATCGCTTGAGAAAGCCGCCAGCGTGAGGCGGGTTGAAGTTAGGTCTGATGGCCATGTCGTCCTCTAATGGTAGTCCTCGAAGTCGAGATCGATGATATCGTTGGTGTCGTGCGCGAATGTGATGCGCCCGTTTGCTGTAACCGACAGACTAATCGTTCCAGCACGGCTGCCCTTCAGGCGATGCGGTTTGTACTTTGGCAGATCAAACACTTCTTCGACTGTTTCGGCTTCAAGCAGAAATGTGACGATGTCACGGATTTCGTTGATATGTGCCGGCGGAAGGCCCTTTGTGGACTCGGATTCGATGAACGCCTTCAGGGCCTTGTTCTTGACGTTTCGTATTTCCATTGCAGCTGTTCCGACAGCCCGGCATCCTCCAATCTAACCTATTGTTGCCTGTTGCGCAACGCGGAACGGCGACGGCGCGCGCTCACTCCGTGGCCACAACAGAAAAACGGCCCGCGAGATCCGCGAGCCGTTCAAAATTCTATTGAAGCTCGTTTCGATTAGCGGCCGCCGAAGCCACCGCCGCCACCGAAGCCGCCACCACCGCCGCCGCCACCACCACCGTAGCCGCCGCCCGAAGAGCCGCCGCCGCCATAGCCGCCACTAGAAGTGCCGCCGCCGGCACCGCCCCGACCGCCACCAGCGCCCGGACCTTTGCCGCCGGGGCCGCCCGGACCACCGCGCACAACAAGCGGCTTGCTTGGGAGCAAACCTTCGCGCTGCAACTTCTTGCGCGCGAGCTTGCGGGCACGGCGCACGGCTTCCGCCTTTTCGCGGGCCTTCTTCTCGGATGGCTTTTCAAAGTAATTCCGGAGTTTCATTTCCCGGAAGATACCCTCGCGCTGCATCTTTTTCTTGAGGGCTTTGAGCGCTTGATCGACATTGTTGTCGCGAACGAGAACCTGCACGTGGGTCATATCCTCATGAGTGCGTGTGGATGGATTAATAACGAAAACACGCGGCCCGATGGCGTCGCCCCCGGATCCCGTGTCCAATCTCTCGCTGGGGTATATCAAACGCGGTAAACTTTGTCTATCTCGGGCAGGAACCTGGGCCGGGATTGGGTGCATGCCGTCAACGCCCTGATTTCAATGCACTAAAACCATATACAACCCTGGTATGGGGCTTAATCTTGGGCAAGACAGGTCACGGACAAAACAGGTCACAGAGCAGGTTCACACGTTTGGGGATGGCAGCAAATGGCGGACGCAGAGACTTTCAGCATCAGCGCGGGGCGGCGGTTTGTAGTAACGGCCGAACAGGTGTTCGACGCGTGGCTTGATCCGGTGCTGGCAGCCAAGTGGCTGTTCGCAACGCCGAACGGCACAATGATCAAGTCCGAGATCGATGCGCAGGTTGGCGGCGAGTTTTGCTTGACGGAACGGCGCGAGGACGAAGACATCGAGCACTATGGCGAATTCATCGAACTTAAGCGGCCGGCGCGCATTGTGTTCGATTTTTCCGTCAATCAATCCGAGACCAGCCGCGTTGCGGTTGACATCGTGGCTGTGGGTGACGGCTGTGAGCTGACACTCACCCACACCATGCACCCGCGCTGGGCAAGTTTTGCTGAGCGGTCAAAGCAGGGTTGGGAACTGATGTTGGAAGGGTTGGGGGGAGCGGTGCTGGGGTAGAGCTCGTGCCGCAAAGTTGGTGTAATCAGCGTATTGTTCGGATACGCATCGCGCCGTTAATTCACAATGTAAATCGGTTATTCTGAGGACGTAGAATGAATGTATGCTGACATCGGCGAGTAGCGAGCGAGTTCAGCTGTGGATGCAAACGCAATGCCGGCAACCTTTAAATCGCAAGCGCGCCCGGAGATCGCAAAGTCTGCGGGCTTTGCCGTCGCACTCATTGCAGCAGCGGCATTGGTGGGCTGGTACGCCAACGTTCCGTGGCTGACGTCGTGGAGCGCCGGGCTGCCAACGATGAAGCCGATTACAGCGCTGTGCTTGTTGGCGCTCGGGTTCTGTGTTGCAAATGCTGAGTTCGGTTCCGTTACTTCGCGCGCCGTTGCGTTCGCTGTTATGGTGGTCGCGGCTGTCACGCTCCTGCAGGATTTCGCAGGGGTTAATTTCCGGTTCGAGAGTTGGCCGGCTCCGCGCGGATTAGAACCTACCGGCAGCGAAATTGATTGGCGGATGGCTCCAGCCACTGCGACTGGACTGATGTGCACGGCGCTCGCCGTGGGGTTGCCGGGTGAAAATCGCAACCGTACTCTCGATATAGTTCTCATTTTGGCGATCGCCGTTATCGCATCGTTTTCATTGTTCAACTACATCGCTGGCGTCGAGGCGGCCGACCGGGGTGTGTATGTCCGCACACTCTCATTACCAGCTACAATCGCTTTTTTAATTTTGGCCTGGACGCTTTATGATCGGCTTCGGCCAAATATTAGAATTTCCCGGCCAACGCGCATTTCTAACCTTTTGTTAGCTCTAGGCGCATCGATTGCCGTTCCATTGCTGGCTCTCGGTGCCTATGGGGGGCTTGTCTTCACGAAATCAGAGCAGCAACAGTCTCGAAACCATCTACTGGATGTGGCGCGCAGCCTGTCGGCGGCGATTGATCGTGAGACGATCAACGATCAGGAAACGGCTCAAGCGCTCGCCGCAAGTCCGTCTCTCAAATCCGGCGACCTGGAAGCGTTTCATGGGCAGGCGCAAGCGTCATTGCGTCATGGTGCATTTTTGCTGGTCGGTCGCGATGGACGGCAGTTGGTCAATACCCGCGTGCCGTTTGGTGAAAGCTTGCCGGAACGGACGGGGTCGCCGGATCTCGTGCAGGAAGTTTTTCGAACGGGCAAGCTCAAGGTCAGTGGTATATCCATACAGCAAGTCAACAAGCAACTCGGCTTCAGCATCTTGCTCCCCGTACACATCGACAGCGAAGTTCGCTACGTTATCATCAGGTCGCCCGGACTCGAGTCCGTCGGCAAATTGCTGAACGACCACAAGTTACCTGAAGGGTGGCTGGCGAACGTGTCCGACGCCAGCCACAGGCTGATCGCCCGCTCTGACGCGATCGATGTCCCGACGGGAACGACTCTCACTGCCAATCCACAGATCAGTTCTGAGACCACACCTGATATTATCAATACGACCGACTTTCACGGCACCCCCTCCGTCCAAGCCCACGTGCGGTCCGATCTGACCGGCTGGCTCACGGCCGTGTCGGTGCCCCAGGCCGTTTTCGAAGGTCCGACGCGAGGGCTGTGGCGGTCGCTCGCAGCACTCTCGTTGCTCGCTCTGGTGATTGTTGTGAGTATGGCAACTTGGCTGAGCCGCACGGTTGCGACGTCAATCGGTGAAACGGCCAAGCTCGCAGAGTGGCTAGCAGTCGATCAAATGGAGGCAAGACCAGTTCCGGTTGCCAGCCCGGTTGTCGAAGCCAACGAACTTGCGGCGGCCCTTGTTGCATCCAGCGAGAAGCGCAGGCAGTCTGCAATTGAATTGGCGCGTTTCCCTTGAGCGCCAGCAGCTACTTCTCGAAGTTACCGGAGAGTTGATCGCTAGACATGATCCGGTTGATATCGTTCGCATTATGTTTGAAAAGCTACGGACGGGGATCAATGCCGACGCGTGTTTCGCATACCGTTTCGACCCTCAGTCCAGACGACTTGAACTGTTGTACGAGTACGGCACGCCGGCCGCGCGGCTTCAAGACATACAAAGCATCGGCCTTGAACAAGCTATTTGTGGCGCCGTGGCTGCGTCAGGCGAGCCTTTTAATGCCGACGCGGATTACATAGCATCGGAACCGATTGGCAAATTCATCCAATCGATGGGTGTCCGTGCCTTTGCCAGTTTTCCGTTAAAAGATACAAACGGGCGCGTGCTTGGCACTATTGGCGTTGGCTCCACCCAGTTCGAATGCTTCTCGCAAGAAACCATCGATTTCTTACAAACTGCGGCCCATTTTGTTTCCCAAGCGTGGGAGCGACTTGAAGCGGATCGTCTTTCACATGACCAATTGAGTGAAATTACAGCTCTGTATGACAATGCACCTGTGGGCCTCGCCTCCTTTGATCGGGACCTGCGTTTCGAACGCGTCAACGAAGCACTCGCAACAATCAACGGAATACCGGCTGGCGACCACATCGGGCGCTCGGTCTGGGATATAGTTCCGAATTTGCGCCACGATCTTGAGCCGAAACTGCTGCGGGTCGTCGAAACGGGCCTCGTGGTCAAAAGCACAATTTCGGGCGAAACAGCCCAATTGCCGGGCGTGATGCGGCATTGGCAAGAGAATTACTATCCATTAACAGGGCGCGATGGGGCCGTCATCGGCGTTGGAGCCGTCGTTGAGGAGATCACCGAGCGGAAACAACGTGAATTGGACTTGGCCGTTGCAGCCGAGCGAGTTCTTGTAGCGCAGCAAACTATGCGCGCAATGGACTACGAGTATTTACCCCGCTCCGGAATAGTTAACCGGTCCGAGCGCTCCTTCATGGTGCTGGCGGGCTTCGGTGCACACGAGGTGCCGTCTTCGGCCGAGGCATGGCGTAGCCTGATCCACCCGGACCACGTTGTCCAAGCGTGGGCGGCAGTCGGCGAGGGCATCTCGAAGGGTAATGGCTTTGCACTGGAATACCGGATCCGGCACAAACTGGGTCACTATATTTGGGTAAGCGACCGGGCGCGAATACTTAAAGGCCACGGAAGTGCAGGGGACCGTGTCATCGGCATGGTCACTGATATCAGCGAACAGAAAGCGCGTGAAGACCATCTGTTTTTTATGATGCACGAGGTTAATCATCGTTCAAAGAATATTCTGGCTGTGGTCCAGGCGATTGCGCGCCAGACTGCAGCAACGAGCAACGAAAACATGCTCGATCGCCTGTTGCAGCGGATACAGGCGTTGTCCGCCAATCAGGACCTTCTGATCAGAAACGATTGGCAAGGCATCGACATGGAGGCTCTCGTCCATGCACAATTGGCTCATCTCGCAGACTCTAATTCTTCGAGATTAAAAATCAGCGGCCCGGCCTTCCGTCTCTCGGCTCCCGCCGCTCAAGCCATCGGCCTTGCCTTGCATGAGCTGGCGACCAACGCTTCCAAATACGGTTCATTGGCCAATGAAACTGGACATTTGGAAGTCCAGTGGTTTACGGACGGCGGAGAATTGAGGGTGCATTGGACCGAACGAGACGGCCCCGCAGTTGTGCCACCGCATTCGAAAGGCTTTGGCACCACGGTCATTACGTCCATGGCGGAAATGAGCTTGCGAGGGGTTGTTCAACTTGACTATGCGCCAGCCGGAGTCACTTGGCGTCTTACGTGCCCCTTGGACAACGCGCTGGACGTTAGCCGGGGGGGGGCGGCGAATCGTTCACACGCAGCTCGCGTAGCCCGCACCCGCAAAACGCAGAAACGTAGGGTGTACTAGAGCATCATCGGACCGGACGGAATCGCTGATTCGATTCACCGGGCCGATAAAGATGCTCTAGAATCATGATGCTAGAGCAATTTCATCCGATCAGTTGATCGCTAAAGCGATCCTGTCTGATCGGATATTGCTCTAGGGTCTGTCCGGTCTTGATTGAACGACGGACAGACCCTAGCACTTTGTCTTGTCGTGCTTCTTTTCGGAAAACCGGT
>JANOKW010000317.1:0-5476 GCA_031419475.1 Hyphomicrobium sp.
CGCGAGGTTGATCGCAAGCAGCCCTCTAAGCCGAGGTGTTGCAAGATAAATTCTAAGTCCGCGTGTCGTTCGTTCATAGATGCCGCGACGTTCGGCTGCCTTTGGCGACGGCAGCGTCACGGACACGACGAGTGCGGCGGACGCCATAAAGCCAATCACAGTGCCTGCAAAAAGGTTGTGAAAGCTGATCACAGACAACAGGGCAGCCGCCAGCACTGGGCTCACCAGGTTTTCCATGTCGTATGCGAGCCGCGAAAGAGAGAGGGCCTGCGTGTAATCTTTTTCGTCCGGCAAGACATCGGGAATGGTGGCTTGAAACGTAGGCGTAAAAGCCGCGGAGGCGGATTGCAGGACGAAGATGAGAGCATAGACGTGCCAAACTTGCGTAACGAACGGCAACAGCAAGGCCACTGCCGCACGCACGAGATCGAGTGCGACGAGCATTGTCCGCCGCGGCCAACGATCGGCAAAGGCAGTCGCTACCGGCGCGACACCGACGTAAGCAATCATCTTGATCGCAAGTGCGGTTCCCAACACAGCGCCAGCCTCGGCGCCGACAATGTCGTACGCGAGAAGCCCAAGCGCAACAGTGGCGAGCCCGGTGCCGACGAGTGCTATCACTTGGGCCAGAAACAGATGGCGATAAGTACGGTTGGCAAATACCTGCAGCATGTCACAATCTCAACGGTTAGCGGCTAGTTGATGCGCTGATGGGTGTCGCAAGAATGCTGCCTTTGCTTGGTGCAAACTCGGCGGCGAAATGACAGAGCATTCCTTCTCATCTCGCTGCCATGCGATCAACACTTTTGGAATTCGCGTGCCCGGCCCTGAAGTTGCGGTTGCGACACAGCAGGGCTTCCCCTGTGCATAACGTGTTGACAACACTATCAGCCATGATTAGCTAACCCCCCATGGGGGATACGAAGGATTCGCGCATGAAGCAAGAAATTCCTGAGAATCACAAGAAAAATCACGCCCACGCTCACCCGCACGAGAGCCATCCGGGCATCATCAAACGGTTGCGCCGTGCCGAAGGTCACCTTCGCAGCGTTATCGCGATGATCGAGGCGGGCAGAGCATGCACTGAAGTCGCGCCACAGTTGCGTGCGGTCGAACAGGCCATCAGTAATGCCAAGACCGAGTTCATTCGGGATCACATCGATCACTGTATCGGAAACTCTACTTCGAATGGGGCCCGGAGCATCGTGGAGGAGTTGAAGTCGATCACCAAGTACCTTTGATGCGGAGCGGGGGCTGCGCACCGGCATAGCCGGACGTTTGACATGGGGGAAGAATGCCGAATCCGGGGGACAAACTTGGGATCGCCGCCGTTTTCGTCGCGAGCTTGATCGCGGCCGGTTGCGGTCAAACCCACGACGGACTTGTAGGAGCCAAACCGTTGCCTCCAGGACCTTATCTATCGGACCGCGACCTGCCGCTTCGCGAGTGGCGGTCCGAATTGCAACCGGCGCCGGATCATCATGAGCTTCCCGAAAAGGTCGCGACACTGTCCATTCAAGAAGCTTTAGATCGCGTGGTGAATTTCAGTCCAGCGCTGAAGGCGGCGTTCATGGAAATCCAGGCGCGCCGGGGCGAAGAACTGCAGGCGTCGGTAAAGCCAAATCCGGAATTGAAAGTCGATATCGAAGATTTTCTTGGGACGGGTCCGCGATCGGGTTTCAAGAGTTCCCAAGAGACAATCAGTATCGTTCAGCTGATCGAGCTTGGCGACAAACGCGTCAAGCGATTGAACGCGGCAAAGCTCGATACGACGGCGGCAAATTGGGATCTGGAAACGATGCGCGTTCAGGTGCTCCTGCAAGCAGTGCAAACCTTCGTAGATGTACTCGCAGCTCAAGAACGCATTGAGGCGCTGCGCACGACAGTCTCTCTCACAGAAAAGACAAAGGCGGCGGTTCAAAAGCGGATCGCCGTCGGCAATACAAGCCCGATCGAACTTGACCGCGCCAGCGTCAGTGCTGCGCGAGCGCGGGCAGCACTGAAGAGCGAAGAGGCGAAACTGGTTGCGAGCCGGTTGCAACTTTCGGCTCTTTGGGGATCGACGAAACGAGACTTTGATCGAGCCGCAGGAAAACTGGGCAATGGAACGGGCGTCCCTTCGGCCGAGCGCGTACTTGCGTTTGTCGATAAGAACCCCAACGTTGCGAGGTGGTCCGACGAGATTGGCCGTCGTGGCGCCATACTCGATGTCGAAGTTGCCAAATCGGTGCGCGACTACACGGTCGGTGCGGGTCTCAGACGCGACGAAGAGATAGGCTCGACAGCTTTTGTGATGTCCGTGTCGACGCCTCTGAAGATATTCGACACCAACGCGGGGGCGATCACGGCTGCGGAGCAGCGGATCGAAAAGGCAGAGCACGAGCGCAATGCCGCGCGCGTTGCCGTAACCGGCTCGGTTGCCGAGGCGATGAGCGCGCTTACCGTGGCAGCGGCGGGGGTGAGGTCGCTTGAGAGCGAGGTCTTACCGGCGGCCGAAAGTGCGTATGACAAAACTCAAGCGGGTTACGACGAGGCGCGTTTCGATCTGCTCAACGTTCTCGACGCCCAAAGAGTTTTGTTTGAAGTGCGGCTTGAGCTTGTTGAGGCCAAGGCCGAATTCGAAAAGGCAAAGGTCCGGGTCGAAACGCTGATCGGCCAGCGGCTATCGGAAATCTGATTTATGAATAAAGCGCCATGCGCATGGAGTTTCGTCGATGAACTGGATGGGTGCGGTTTTTCTGATTCTAGTCATGCTGGGGCTCGGTGCCGGGCTGAAATATGCCGATCCCGCGTTGACGGCGCGCTTGCTCGGACAGGGTACGATTGTTGAAACTGAACAAATGCCCAAAAAGGACGAGAAAGGCGGTCACGGTGCTCCCGCGGCAGCGGCGGAGTTCGAGCGCGGGCCGCACAATGGCCGCTTACTGCGTTCGGGAGATTTTTCGCTTGAGATCACAATTTTTGAAACGGGCGTGCCCCCCGAATTTCACTTCTACCCCTACAAGGACGACAAGCCTATCGACCCTTCCAAGGTCGAGGCCCGCGTGGAGCTTGCCCGTCTCGACGGCGACGTTGACAAGATGACGTTCACACCCCAGGGCGACCATCTCAAAGGCAGCGGAACGGTTATCGAACCGCACTCCTTCGACGTCACCGTGTTTGCCACGCACGACGGCAAGAGCCACAGCTGGCAATACAGCTCGTATGAGGGTCGCACAAGCATCACGGAAGAGGCCGCATCTGCGGCTGGCATTAAAGTCGATACTGTGGGGCCGGTTGCAATCGAGGAGACCATCGTGCTGACCGGCACGGTCGTTCTCAACCAGAACAAGACGGCACAGGTCAAAGCCCGCTTTCCGGGCGTCGTGCGCAAGGTCGTCAAAAATGTTGGCGAGTCCGTGAAGGAAGGCGAGATTCTTGCGATCATCGAGAGCAACGCCAGTCTCACGAACTACGAGGTCAAGGCGCCGTTTGCCGGTGTCATACTGGAGCGCAGCACGAACCTCGGCGACGTGACCGGCGATACGGCCCTTTTTGTCGTCGCCGACCTGTCGGCCGTTTGGGCCGAATTCCATGTGTTCTCGAAGGATCTGGAACTGGTCAAAGCGGGACAGAAGATCCGCGTGAAAAACATTCAAGGCGATGACAAAGAGACGGAAAGCACGGTCACCATTTTCACGCCCGTCGCCGAACTCTCGAGCCAATCGGTTCTTGCTCGCGTGACGCTCGATAACGCGGATGGCCGCTGGCGGCCGGGAATGACCGTTCGAGGCAACGTAATTGTTCATATCCATGACGTGCCGCTCGCCGTGAAATCAGCGGGGCTACAGAGGTTTCGGGACTTTACGGTTGTCTTCGCCAAAGTCTCCGACACATACGAGGTCCGCATGCTTGAACTTGGCGTCAACGATGATACCTGGACCGAGGTCAAAGGCGGCATCAAGCCTGGCACGAAGTACGTCACGGAAAACAGCTTTCTCGTGAAGGCCGATATCGAGAAGTCCGGCGCCAGCCACGATCATTAGGAGTATCCCTTGCTTGAGCGCATAGTCTATTTCTCGATCGCTCAGCGTTGGGCGGTCCTTCTCCTTGTACTCGGCCTTTGCGGGCTCGGGGTCTACGATTTCCAGCGGCTTCCTATCGACGCCGTGCCCGACATCACCAACGTGCAAGTGCAGATCAATACTGAGGCACAGGGCCTTTCCCCGCTCGAATCCGAGCAGCGGATCACGTTTCCGATTGAGACCGTCGTCGCCGGCCTGCCACGTCTCGAGTACACGCGATCCGTCTCGCGTTACGGCCTTTCGCAAGTAACAGCCGTCTTTGAGGATGGGACTGATATTTATTTTGCTAGGCAGCTCATCAATGAGCGCCTGCAACAGGTCAAAGATCAGCTGCCACAAGGCATTGAGCCGGAAATGGGACCGATCACAACCGGTCTCGGCGAAATCTACATGTACACCGTCGAATCTGAGTCCGGTGCCAAGAAGTCCGACGGGACCGATTGGTCTTCGACAGATTTGCGCACGTTGCATGACTGGGTCGTCCGCCCGCAGCTCAGGAACCTCGCTGGCGTAACCGAGGTCAACACGATTGGCGGCTTCGTCAAGCAGTTCCATGTCACGCCGCATCCACAAAAACTACTGGCTTACGGGCTGACGATCCGCGATGTCATGACTGCGCTCTCCAACAACAATTCCAACGCTGGGGCGGGATATATCGAGCGCTCCGGAGAGCAGTACCTCATTCGTGTGCCCGGCCAAGTCAGCACCATGGAGGACGTGAGCCGCATCATCGTCGCCAAGCGGCATGGATTGCCGATCCGGGTTGGCGACGTCGCGGACGTGCTGCTCGGCGAAGAGCTGCGCACAGGTGCCGCAACAAAGAACGGTCAGGAGGTTGTGCTCGGCACCGTGTTCATGCTTGTCGGTGAAAATAGCCGGAACGTGTCGCAGCGGGTGAAAGAACGCCTGACCACTGTCAATAAGAGCCTGCCCGAAGGCGTGACTGCGAAAACCATGTACGACCGGACGACGCTGGTCGACCGCACCATTGCGACAGTCGAGAAGAATCTGACCGAAGGCGCCTTGCTCGTTGTCGTCATCCTTTTCCTACTGCTTGGCAACATCCGCGCCGCGCTGATTACAGCAGCTGTGATACCCATCACGATGCTTATGACAATTACGGGCATGGTTCACGGGCGCGTGTCGGGAAACCTCATGAGCCTCGGCGCCTTGGATTTCGGGCTTATCGTGGACGGCGCGGTCATCATCATTGAAAACTGTCTGCGCCGCTTCGGCATGGCGCAGCATGAACTCAAGCGGCTGCTGTCGGCCGAGGAGCGGCATAAGCTGGCCGCAGAGGCCACAGCCGAGGTCATTAAGCCGAGCATTTTCGCAGTTTTCATTATTACGGTCGTTTACATTCCCATCTTCGCGCTGACAGGCATCGAAGGAAAAATGTTCCATCCGATGGC
>JANOKW010000318.1:0-4426 GCA_031419475.1 Hyphomicrobium sp.
ATTCCATTCTGCGATAGGTACGTGCGCACAGCCGTGGCACGCTTTGCACCAAGTGCGATGTTATATTCGCGCGTGCCACGCTCATCGGCGTGGCCTTCAATTGTGATAGTGAACTGAGGGTACTGCTGTAACCACTGTGCCTGTTTCGCCAGCGTCTGACCGGCTTCCGGTGTTAGATCCACACTATCGCTAGAGAAATATACAAGGTCGCCGACGTTCTGCGTGAAGTCGCGCTGTGTTCCCGGCGTAGCTGGAGCGAACTTACCTCCCGCGCCATTCAATGCTGCTTCAGGAGATGTTTCCTTGTTGGCGCAGGCGGCAGCGGTCAGAGCCAGAACCGTAACAACGGCTAGCCGGAGCGACACCTTTCGCGCATAATGACCAAGCATCGTAAACCCTCTCATTGCGGCACGGCGCGCCGCGATATCGCTTGACGGAGCCGGATCAATCCTAAGTGCTGCGAAGTTTATATCGCCGTCATCCGCCGAAAATGTGACCAATTCAGCGGCCTGCGGCGCATAAACACGGCCTGACTATATCAG
Source organism: Hyphomicrobium sp. (assembly GCA_031419475.1). GTDB lineage: Bacteria > Pseudomonadota > Alphaproteobacteria > Rhizobiales > Hyphomicrobiaceae > Hyphomicrobium_B. Next base: position 543 of record JANOKW010000318.1, read on the forward strand.
GCTCATAGCCAGTGGACGTCTTATTCGCCCAGTTTCCAGTTAGTAATCCCCTGCAATCTCACAGCCTGAAGGGGTGGAAAAAACGTCAGTAGATTCAGTAGTCCGCGTTCAAACGACAGCGCTCAAGCGACAGCGAGATTCGCGGCGTCTTCACACAGCCAGCTGCGGACTTAAGGACGCCTCAAAAATAGCGAACCGAGCTGCCCCGATTACGGCCCAAACTCAAACGGGCGGGCCAAACAGCAGTGTCAACGGACCCCCAAAAACAATCAAGACCGAGATGGTGGCAACATAAGTTGCCAACAACTCGGTCTTGTTGATTCTGCTAACGCAGACAGAAGAAATCGCTTAACGAGCAACTTCAACGGTCGAAACATCAGCGCCGAGCTTCATTGGCGTGTGTTCTGCTTCGCGGCGGCAAGCGCCGAGAGCAACAGCGGCAACGAGCGTGGCGATAAGGATAGCGCCCTTCATGATATTAGTCTCCTAGTTAGTGTCCTGGCTTCTACTTAGTTTAGTGAGCAACATGCACGGTCGCCGGAACGACGGCACCGAGCTTCATTGGAGTATGTTCGGCTTCGCGACGGCATGCGCCGAGAGCAACTGCCGTCATAACCGCTGAAAGAACGATCAGCCCCTTAACACCCTGCATGGTCATGTCTCCTCGTACGATTCCGGCAGAAGCCGTACTCTGGGGTACCCTGGGGGGCGGCTCCTGATCAAGAACAGACGCTCGTTTGTCCCAGTTTTCCGTGCCAGTAGATGCGAAAATGCCACTGACGTGACCACGACACGGAAGCCCACTTATCCATAGCGGGCCGGCGCACTCAACCTGCTGAAAAAAATTAACAAAGCACTAACTCTGTCGGCCGCTTCGTGGCCCATCATGCGGCCCTAAAGGCGCACATCAATTCAGCAGGGGCGACCAGGCCGGGTCTGAGCCGAACGAAGGCGTCGCCACGACGCGCTCATTATAGCCCGTTAAATCCACCGAATGGATTCGCGGGCCGCCGCTTGCACCCTGTGATTCGCGGAAGAACATGAGCACCCGGCCGTTCGGTGCCCAGGTTGGCCCCTCGTTATGGTAACCTTCGGTTAGAATGCGTTCGCCTGTTCCGTCAGGGCGCATCACGCCAATCAAGAACCGGCCGCTGAGTTGCTTTGTAAACGCGATATAGTCGCCGCGCGGCGACCAAACCGGCGTCGAGTACCGCCCGCCGTCGGCTCCTGAGAGGCGGCGCACGCCAGATCCGTCGGAATTCATGACATACATGCCCTGGAAGCCATCCCTGTCGCTTTCGAACACGATCTGGCGTCCATCGGGCGCGTAACAGGGGGCTGTATCGATGGCATTGCCCTGGTTGGTCAAACGCCGCGACTGACGCGAGCGCAGATCCAGCTCATAAATACTGCTTGAGCCTTCTGGCGTGCCAAGACTCATGATCACGCGCTGACCGTCGGGCGAAAAGCGCGGCGCAAACGTCATGCCTGGAAAATCGCCAACCAATTCGCGCTTCCCGGTCTCAAGGTTCATGATGAAAACCTTGGGCTGGTCGCGCGTGTAAGACATGTAGGCGATTTCCTGATTCGTCGGCGAAAAGCGCGGAGTCAGAACCAGATCCTGCCCTTGACTGAGGAGGCGCACATTGGCGCCGTCCTGATCCATGATGGCCAATTTTTTAATACGTTTCTCTTTCGGGCCGGTTTCGTCGATGAACACGACGCGCGTATCGAAATAGCCCTTCTCACCCGTCAAACGCTCATAAACTTGATCGGCGATCAGATGCCCAATGCGGCGCCAATTTTGCGCGGCTGTTGAAAAGCGCTGCCCTGAGAGCTGCTTTCCCGACGCCACATCCCACAACCGAAATTCGGCGCCGACTTTGCCATCAGCACCTTTTGAAATGCGACCGACCACAAGATTGTCGGATTGGATCGCACGCCAGTCCGGAAAGCGCGGCGCGGCGTTGACGTCCCGAATTTGCTCCAGGAACGACGCACGATCTAATGGTTGAAACAATCCCGAGCGCTCCAGATCTGCCTGCACCACATTGGCGATTTCGCCCGCGAGCTGCGGATCGTCGCCAAAGAAAAGTGGAATGGCGATCGGGATCGGTGCAATGCTGCCTTCGGTTTGACTGCCGCGCAATCCGCCGCCAGGAGCCGCTGCACCTTGGGACGTGCCGGGTGCTGCCCCCGCTGTTGCCGGCACCGGAACTGGAGCCGGCTTCACGCCGAGCTGTTCGTTGAACCCGCCTCCTGTCGCTGGTCCCTTGTAGCTATCGTCGGCCTTGCCTTGCGCGAAGCATGCGACAGGCAAGATTGCGAACAGGAAGCCAGTGAGCAGGAAACGCATCGCGTTCTTTGTGGCTCTCGGAGTTTGATGCATGCGTCCCAATTTCCTAGTCGTTGCCGTGATATTCACATGTAGTGCCGAAAGGACCGTGGCCATTTAGCGAAGCCCCTAACGATCAAAGACCCAAACTAGCGAAGTCCAAGTATTTTTGGCCAGTCGAAATCCCAGGTGATCTTACTCCATGCACCGTATTTGTCGGGAGGCAGATCGAGCGGCGAACAGTTTCGAACCGCATTGATTGAGGCCTCTGCGGCAATGCGAAAGAGCGGCGTGCTCTGCGGCTCAAGCACCACTGGCTCGCCATCGAGCGAGCCGTCTTGGCGCACATGCCACTGCACCGTCACGACTGGCGTATCGATGCCACCGCCACCGCCCGGCATTTTTGAGCATCGCTGCAGCTGCGCTTTGATCTGACCGGCAATCAAATCTTGCTCGCGCGCCGACAGCACTGTGTCCGCACCTGTCTTGGTCCCAGCCTCCAGACCCGTCTCTGCCGCTGTCTTACTTGTACCTGCCGCCAGCTGGCCTTTTTTGGTCGGATCCTTATCGAGCAGCGCTTTCTGCTGCGCGTCGTCGGGGGCCTTATCAATCAAGTTCGCGAGCTTGTTGGCGTCGAACTTCTTAGCCTCTTCGGCAGCCTTCTTCTTTGCCTCATCAGCCTTCTTCTTCCTCGCCTCGTCCGCAAGTTTCTTCTTCAAGGCCTCGTCGGCCTTCTTCTTGGCATCGGCCTCGGCTTTTTTCTTGGCCTCTTCTTCAGCCTTTTTGCGATCCTCCTCGATCTTTTGCTCGAGCAATTTCTGCTCGTCGGGCGAGGGACCGGGAGCCGGCGGCGGAGTTTCAACCTTCGCTGGTTCAGGTGAAGGCGGTGGCGGCTCAATCTTCGGCGGCTCTGGCGGCGGCGGTTCTACCTTGGCAACTTCCTGCGGGGGAGGAGGTGGAGGCGGCGGCGCGTTGTCCGGTTTCTTCGTATCGTTCTTGCTGTCGTCGGGCTTGGGCTCGTCCTTAGCCTTCGTCTCAAGCTTTTTGGCGTCTTCACTGCCCTGCTTCAAACGCAGGAATTCCGACGGCGTAATGATCTCAGCCGAGATCATCGGCGTTTCCTCGACAGGCAGATGCGGCACGGCGCGCATCGACCCGTAAGCCCAGATCAAAAGCGCCGCGTGACACGCAAACGAAAATATGAGCCCGAAAGGCACCTGCCCTCAGCCTCCCTTCTCGTCGTTGGCAACAAAGGCGAGCTTGCGGAACCCGCCGCTTTGAATGCGGCCCATGACGCGCATCACAACTCCATAGGGAACATTCTTGTCGGCACTCACGTAGATCACGTCGTCAAAACCGTTCTTGGCAATCGCTTTCAATTTCGCGGCCAACTCGTCGAGGGGCACAACCGTCTCGCCAATCAACGTGTCGCCATTACCTTTGACGATCACTTGCAGCGGCTCTTGCTTCGGCTGTGGCAACTGCGTACCCTTGGCTTCCGGCAACTCGATATCGACGCCGGTTTGCAACATCGGTGCTGCCACCATGA
>JANOKW010000319.1:0-6152 GCA_031419475.1 Hyphomicrobium sp.
TTTGCCGCCGAGACGGAAGCCGTACTGAAGAACGCCAAGAAAAAACTCAAATCAAAGGGCGCAGATTGGATCATCGCCAACGATGTGTCACTTGAAACCGGCATTATGGGTGGCGATAGAAATACGGTGCATCTGATTTCAAGCGGTGGCGTCACCGGTTGGCCTGACATGACCAAAGAAAAAGTTGCTGAGCGTATCGCTGCTGAGGCCGCCGCTTTTATCGGACGAAAGACAATGGCCGCCGAATGAGCAAGGGCATGATCAAAATAAAGATCAAACGCTTGCTCCACGGCGTAGACTTGGCCATTCCGGCTTATCAAACGGCGGATGCTGCAGGCTTGGATCTGCTGGCTGCTCTCCCCGCAAACGAGGAGCGCTCGCTTGCTCCCGGTGCCTATGCCGTTATTCCCACGGGACTAACGCTCGAGCTCCCTCGTGGAACCGAAGCGCAAATTCGGCCGCGCTCCGGTCTCGCCGCCAAATTCGGTGTGACGGTTCTCAATAGCCCCGGCACCATCGACGCTGATTATCGCGGCGAGGTTGGCGTAATACTTATCAACCACGGCAAAGAACCGTTCGTGATCCGGCGTGGAGATCGCATCGCGCAAATGGTTATAGGCATCGTTGCACAGGCAGGCATCGTCGAAAGCAAGGCGCTATCGGCCACCAAACGCGGCGCTGGAGGCTTCGGCTCGACGGGCGTCAAGAGCGCTGAAACGCGAACTGGCGGCAGCAACAAAAGAAAAACAATTGTCGCAAAGGGCAAGAGCACGAAATCATCGTCCCGGTCCCGCCCAGTTGCGAAGCCCCGCTGACCCTGCAAGGCCAACGCGCGCAGTTTCATTCCGGCCTAGCCTCTTGAGCCACGCGCGGTAACCTGCGACAACCCTTGTCAGAAACAAAGTTCAGAGCCTGGGCGGCAATGATCGCCCTGCATGTCAATCCCGCAGTTAGGACGAACGATGAGCCAGATGGATATAAAGACCCTCGCCGCCACACGTACCTGGGGAAGAGGCCGGGTCTACGACAGCATTGCGGAAACTATTGGCCACACGCCGCTCGTGCGATTATCGCGCGTCAAAGAAGCGTCGAAGCTCAACGCTGACATTTTAATGAAGCTTGAGTTCTTCAACCCGTTGTCCTCGGTCAAGGATCGCATCGGCGTTTCGATGATCGACACGCTCGAAGCTCAGGGCCGCATTACGCCCGGCAAAACCGTGTTGATCGAGCCGACCTCCGGCAATACGGGAATTGGTCTCGCGTTCGTTGCCGCCGCGCGCGGCTATCGCCTCATTCTAGTGATGCCCGAAACGATGTCGATCGAACGACGCAAGATTTTGGCGCATCTCGGTGCAGAACTTGATTTGACTCCGGGCCCGGGCGGTATGCCAGCCGCTGTCGCACGCGCAGAAGAGCTTGCCAAAACTATGCCGGACGCCGTCATCCCCGGCCAGTTCGACAACCCCGCAAATCCGCTCGTTCACGAAAAGACTACCGCCGAAGAGATCTGGAACGACACCAAAGGGAACATCGACGCACTTGTTGTCGGTGTTGGTACCGGCGGAACGCTGACCGGCTGCGGACGCGTTCTCAAAGCACGCAAGCCCGGCATTAAGATCATCGCGGTCGAACCTTCGACCAGCGCGATTCTCTCGGGAGGCGCGCGTGGTCCACATAAGATTCAAGGCATCGGCGCCGGGTTCATTCCCACTGTTCTCGACCGCTCGCTAATCGACGAAATCGTGACGGTGACGAGCGAGATGTCATTCGAAGTTTCGCGTATGCTGGCCCGCGTCGAAGGTATTCCCGGCGGCATCTCGACGGGCGCCAATCTTGCAGCCGCACTGACAGTTGCCCAGCGCCCGGATATGGCCGGCAAGACCATCGTCACGTTTGCTCCATCCTGCGCCGAACGCTATTTCTCGAGCGAACTTTTCGCTGATCTGCCCAAGACCTAAACGGCTTGAAAACCGATGACCACACTCACGCCAGAAGAATCGCAGCGCTATAAGCGGCACTTGGTCTTGCGCGAAGTGGGCGGTCAAGGGCAACAGAAGCTGAAAGCGGCGCGCGTGCTCATTGTCGGCGCGGGCGGGCTTGGTTCACCCGTGCTACTCTATCTGGCGGCCGCTGGCGTTGGAACACTCGGGATCGTCGATGACGATACAGTTTCTATCGACAATCTTCAGCGGCAGGTGGCGCACGGCACAGGTGATGCCGGCCGGCCGAAGGTCGAAAGTGCTGCGGAAACGATCCGCCGGATCAATCCTAACGTCATCGTTGAAACGCACAACGCACGCTTAACTGCCGATAACGCCATGGCGCTCATCTCTCGTTACGACATCATTGCCGATGGCTCAGACAACTTTGCGACCCGATACCTCGTGTCCGACGCCTGTTATCTCGCCAAGAAGACACTCGTCTACGCCGCGCTTGGACCGCTTGATGGCTATGTGTCGGTATTCAAGCCACACGAGAAAAAGCACGATGGCACGCCGTATCCCTCACTCCGCTGCATCTTCCCAGAAGCGCCGCCCGCCGGACTTGTCGCCAATTGCTCTGAAGTTGGTGTGCTCGGCCCGGTGGCTGGCGTCATCGGCACACTGCAAGCGACTGAGATCGTCAAGGAGATTGTCGGCATCGGTGACAGCCTTACTGGCCGTTTGTTGATTTACGACGCGCAATCAAGCCGCTTCGACACGGTGCAGCTGGCTTACGATCCGGCGAACCCGCTCTCGGGGGAAAACCGGACGATCACGGATTTGTCGATTCACCAAGGACCGGCCGGCGCCGCTTGCGCCGCCGAATAATGTGTTCCCAAAATGTGTTCCCAGTGGAACTGAACCTTTTGCCGGGTTTATGCGACGAAACCTGCATAGTGTAATCAACCCATTTGCCAGCGTAATTGCCCCTCATCTTGATTCAACCCGGGAAGGAATCAATGATGAGGGGTCTTTCGGCCTCATGTACTGCCTGCGCCCAGCGCTCATCGCGAGCAATCAAGTGATTTTATTTTTCTCGAATTTCTGGTTTTTGTTCCGGGAATTGGTGCGCGCGCCAATTGATATTCTGACCGGCATCCGGCGTCGCCGCTACACGATCGCACTCGGCGTCAACGCACCAAAGGCTGTCACGTGGTCCGTGGCATCTGCACACTCGATCCGGCTCGAGGGCACGCCGCTGATCGAGATCGAGACAACACCTGATCGCCAAAGGACCGGCGTCCATTCCGGCACCTTCAAAATCGCCGGTCGAGAATTTCCGATAGCCTACAGGATCGTCGAAGAGCGGCCGGGCGAAGCGATGCTCATTGCAATACTTAAAGACGAGTCGGCGCCCGAGTGCTGCCCCGGAGACGACTACATCTGCGCCTTCGCTGTGGCGGGAGATGGCGCGGCATCGACCATCACGTCAACCTTCGAGGTCACGCACACCAAGCTGTCGACCCGGTTCTTGATGCCCTTAGCTGCAATTCAAAACAGCCTGCGCGTGAAGCGCAATGCGGAGTTGAGGGCAGGCTTGAAGCAAGACGACCTCTCAAACCAGATCGCGAACGCAGCGATAACCGGCGCCCTGACTTTCGCCAGTTTCTTCGCCTTGTTTGGAGCGTCCGCCGCGGCCATGTTGATCGTACTCATCCTGATCCACGAGTTTGGCCACGTCGTAGCCATGCGATGGGCGGGTATTCCGGTCAAAGGCATCTACTTCATCCCATTTTTCGGCGGCGTCGCAGTGGGCGGCGACCGCTACAGAAGCGAAGTTGATCGCGGCGTCGTGGCCCTCATGGGGCCGGGCTTCAGCTTGTTAACGACCGCAGTTTTTGCAGTGCTCGCGGGACAGAGCGGCGACCCAACGATGCGCGAACTGGCATTGATGAGTGCCCTTCTCAATGGCTTCAATCTTTTGCCAATTCAGCCGCTCGATGGCGGCCAGATCATGCAATCACTACTTTCGCGCACGCATCCAAGCGTCGCCCGCGTCTTCCACACGATCGCCCTCCTCGCTGGCGGCGCAATCGCGCTGTACCTCGGGAGTCTGGTATTGTTGATGGTCCTGCTACTCGCAGCGCCGTCTATTGCCTCAAATGGTTTAGCCAGAGACCGGAACGTCCCGCCGATTGCACTCTGGGAACTCGCTGTTCTCCTGGCCGCATATGCTGCAACAATTGTTTTCTACCTCACCATTCTTGCGGGCTTCAGTGGCGAGGCAGCCCCGCCGCAAGAGTTTAATTAGACCAGCATTTATCGGCAAAATTGCATAGAATTTGACGGTTCGATCCTTGCATATTTTCCAGGAGGGGCGCCTCGCAAAAGGAGTGCGCAAATGCTGACGATCACGTACGGATATGCACAGTTTCAAACCAAGACGATCTCATTCTACGAAACAGATCTGGCTTCAATCCAGACGTCCATCATTCAAGAAGCACTCAATGCCGTAGCCGGGCACGCAGGCGGATTCGTCAAACTTTCGGCTGGCACGTTTACGGTCACTGGCACAGGCAAGGCTTCCGACGGCGCGCTCCGCATCGGCAGCGATACCGTTCTCATGGGCACTGGCATGGGCGAAACTGTCATCAGTTTGGCCACCGGCTCGACCAGCGTAACGGGCATCGTGCGCACCGATTCTGGCGGCACGAATGCCGATGGAAGCGTGAAAACTACGTCCAACGTGCGCATCGAAAGCCTGACGATAGATGGCAACAAGGCTGGCACAACAGGCGACGTCGATGGGTTTTATTGCGGACCGAAACCCAATATCGCGGCCTCTGATTCCAACATTCTTCTGGACCGCGTCGAGATCATGAACGTCTCGCGCTATGGCTTCGACCCGCACGAGCAAACGATCGGCCTAACGATTACGAACAGCGTCGCTCATCATAACGGCATTGATGGATTCACAATTGATAACGCCACGCAAGTGACCCTTTTGAACAACGATGCTTATGCCAATGGGCGGCACGGATTCAACGTCGTCACCGGATCAACCGGCGTTCTCTTTCAGGACAACGATGCGTGGGGCAATGGTCAAAGTGGGATCGTTGTCCAAACGGGGGACAACGAGATTCGTGCCTTCACATCCGATGTCTCGATTCTGGGCGGCCAAGTTTTCGACAACGGCAGAGCCGGAATTGACGTGCGTCAAGCAACCAATGTTTCAATTTCAAACGTTGCGATTACCGGCAACGCCCTTGAGGGCATCATTCTCTCAGGCGTTGACGGCGCTAATGTTGCCAACAACCAGCTCACGGGCAACGGCTGGACATTGGCATCGGGCGCCGAACAAATCCGGGTTCAAGGCATGTTGCAAGATTTCGGAGACGCCGATACCGCCAATGATCGCTTCCTCGTCAGCAAGAACATCACAATTGATGGCGCGCTCAAAGCGGCGACGCCGGTACCTTCGGGCGTCACGCTATACGGCTATAAGGTGACGAGCGGCGCCGACGTGATCAACGGATCCAAGGGCCGCGACGCCATTGCGGCCGGGAACGGCGCTGACAAAGTCTACGGCAACTCCGGAAACGACACGCTCTATGGCGAAGATGGCGCCGACCGGCTCTATGGCGGCACTGGCACCGATATCCTTTTCGGCAACGACGGAGACGATTACCTCATCGGCGACGCCGGGTCCGATACAATGACCGGTGGACGCGGCAAGGACACGTATGCCTTTCGCACCGACTGGGGCAAGGACACCGTGACCGACTATCGCCACGGCACGGACAAACTCGATCTCACCGGCGTTGCCAGGCTCTCAACCTACGCCCAGTTGAATGTCTCGCAGTTGGGAGCCGACACGAAGATTGTCTTCGATGGCGATACGATTGTGTTGAAGAATGTCTCCGCAATCAGCCTGACAGCAACAGATTTCTTGCTGTAGGGCAGCAGGAGAGAGGGCCGGAAAGCGTTACGCCGGCCCTCCGAACCTCATTAAAACATTGCCGGATGGACGCGATCCGGCGGCGCATGGCCATCGGCAAAGGCTTTGATGTTGATGATGACCTTCTCGCCCATGTCGATACGGCCCTCGATCGTGGCAGAGCTCATGTGCGGCAGGGCGACGACGCGGCCCGAATTGAGGAGGCGCGGATTGACGGCCGGCTCATGCTCAAACACGTCGAGACCTGCGCCCGAAATAGCGCCAGACTCCAG
>JANOKW010000320.1:0-4883 GCA_031419475.1 Hyphomicrobium sp.
ATGCCAAGGCTGCTCGCAGAAGCCTGAGAAACACCGCTGGAATGCCTCACACCCAAAGACCAAGATACTAAAAACGTTCAATCGGACGACAGAGACGAAAAAAACAGTCTACTGTCGCCCCAAGTTCAACAGCCTGCTAGACGTTTCAAGGCAAATCGCTGTTACAGCGGAAGGAATTGTCAAGGAGACCCGCCATGTATGACGCCGCCAACCTTTCGAACTTGCCGCATTTGAAAGCGCTCACGCCGCAGACCATGCAGGCGTTTGAAACCTTTGATCGTGCCGCCATGGCGCCGGGGGCTATCCCGCGCCGCTACAAAGAGCTGATCGCGGTTGCCGTCGCGCTCGCTACGCAATGCCCCTACAGCCTGGAAGTTCATCGCACCAACGCGGTCAACGCCGGAGTGACGGAAGCCGAATTGGCAGAGGTGATCTTTATCGCTTCCGCCATGCGCGCGACCGCCGCGATTGCGCACGGCACGCATTTGATCGGACCCAGAAAAGCAAAATAAAAAAGCGGGGCGGCGCACCACCCGGCTTTCTTTTTTTATTTGCGCGTTGTGCCGTTAGAACGAAAACGCGACTCCTGTGACGAGCTTCCAATCTGGATCGGGCTGCAGGCCGTTCATATCCTCGACAACCGGAATGCCGACAGAGGCAAAGCCCGACCAGTCTCCAGCAGAGAGGCGCAATCCGGGCGAAACATAAAGCGTGTGGCCGCCTGAGTTGTCGTCGATTTCGGTGCCGGTCTTTTGCTTGTCGTGCCATTCGCCGTTGAGCTCGAGCACAATATCGACGGCGAGCGCCTTGGCGGAAGATTTGTGTAAATACACGGCGCCGTCGCCGTGAACATGCTCTTCTGCCGCTGGGCCACCCATGACGCGATAGGAAAGCGCCACACCATAGAGTAGCCGGTCGCCGAGATCTGTGTTCTGCGTGCCTTCGGTGACGAGGTAGTAGAGCGCGCTGGTGTCGAACGACCAGGGGCCGGATCGCATCGTGGCCGCAAGGCCGAAATGGCCATCCCAGGAGCCGGAACCGGGTTGGAATTCCGCTTCGAAGCGCTCGCCTTCATTGGCCTTTTCGCTGGTTTTTCCGGTTGGCAACTTGATGCCAAGGAGCGCTGCCATCTCAACACCGGACGTCGCGTCTTTAAAGAAGCGGTATTGGCCAAGCAAGGCTACGTCGCCGGCCCCGGACGCGCCGCCCAAAGTCTCGACGATACTGACCTCCTCGCCTAAATTAGGGTGCTCATGGAAGTACAAGCCTTCGCGCACATCGGTGCGGCGCACGAATGGCAGCCTGGCCGACACGGTGAGATCATCGGTGACTCCATAAGCGAGAGCGACATTGATGCTCTCAATCGACTTCAAGCTGTGTGGGCTGTGGCCATCGGCTTCGGCATGCCCATGTTCGGCTTCGTCCTCATGATGCGCCGTTGGAGGAGGGGCATCTGCGTGGGCCGCTTCGCCAAGCGTTTCGTCTGAAAGTGGTCTGAGGCGGATGAGTTCGAACATTACGCCCGCCGCACCCTGTCCGGCGCGCAAGGTTGTGGCAGAGATGGTATTGATAGGGCCGCTGCCGCCGGTATTGCCAACGCCGCCCGGGTGATGGGCTAAAGATGGGCTTGCTGCCGCGCAGGCCGTTAGTGCTGCAAGGAAAGGAAGTGATTTGTTCACGGGAAGGTCTCCTGAAATGTCCTGAAACACGCAACGCGCTACGTGTTGATCCGAAGTAATGGGATGTCAGGCGTGGAGAGGCGGGCCCCGGCTTCCAAGAGTGCCCATGCTGAGGTGCGGCCGGACTCGGGGAGCTTCCGTTGGCGAAACGACTGTTTTTGTTGACTGCGGAAATACGGCGAGGCCGAGAATAAATTGAGTGAGCGCAACAGGCGTGGCAGCTGCCGCGCAGGTAAACGCGCAGCAGGCATGGGCCGCGCCCAGTGCGTGTTGCGGGGTTTTGCCGCTGGATTTCCCTGCTTGGGACGGCGCGCAAACCGGCATCCAGCCGAGGACCGAGTCATAGACTTGGCGGCCGGATTGCGCGGGATGCGGCATGGCGAGCGCGGCCAGCGTGCCCACGAGCAGCGCGAGTGACGCAAGCCAACCCAACCCGGATCTATAGCGGCGGAAAAGATTCATGACCGGATTTTAATCGGTGGGACGCCGCTCGTCAAAGCCGCGATTAACGCGCACAGGCGGTAAACTATTCTTTGGGATCAGATGATGCCGAAATGCTTCAAGAGCAGCGCACCGAAGCTCAGTGCCGCTAGAATAAATCCCGTGCGGGCAAGGCGCTCGGTGGTTCTCTGACCTTGGAATAGTTTCTTAAGCGTCGCGTCATCCAAGCGGATGCCGTCGCGGGCCATTGCAGCAAAGCCTTGAGCCGCCGCCTGGGCTTGCTGCAGAACACCCGGTGTCTTCAGGATCAATTCGCCGATGGTTTGCGCGCCCGCGCCCGCTTCTTTCAAACGGCCGAGAGGGCCAAGATTGCTTTCAACCCACTCGCGCGCAATGGGTTCGGATGCGGTCCAGACGTTCAAGTTCGGATCAAGCCCGCGAGCCACGCCTTCAACGATGACCATGCTCTTTTGCAGGAGGATCAGTTCCGGCCGCGTCTCCATGTCGAACACGTCAGTGTAGGCGAAGAGTTGGCCCAATAGGTCGGCCATGGAGATTTCTTCGGCCGTTCGGCCGTGGATAGGCTCGCCGATTGCCCGCATGGCTTGCGCGAATTCCGCGACGCTGTGATGAGGCGGCACATAACCGGCTTCAAAATGAATGGCTGACGCGCGTGTGTAGTCGCGTGTGATCAGGCCGTGCAGAATTTCCGCGAGAAAGCGGCGTTCATTCAGCCCGAGCCGCCCCATGATGCCGAAATCAACGGCAACAACTTTGCCGCTATGATCAACGAACAGATTGCCCTGGTGCATGTCGGCATGGAAAAAGCCGTCGCGCATGGCGTGGCGCAGGAACGAGCGCATGACGGTGAGGCCGAGGGCTTGCATATCGAGGCCGCGCGCGCGCAGGGCCGCGTGATCGCCAATCGGCGTGCCGTCGATCCACTCAAGAGTTAGAACGCGCTTTGCGGTTCGGCGCCAGTCGACGGCGGGGACGCGAAAGCCTTCGTCCGCCGTGATATTTTCGGCCATCTCGGAAATGGCGGCAGCTTCAAGCCGCAAGTCCATTTCGAGATCGGTCGTGTGTTTCAGATTATCGATGACGGCGACCGGTTTCAGGCGGCGCGATTGCTCAACGAAGCGCTCGATCTGTGTCGCTGCAAAATAGTAGCTGTCGAGATCGCGGCGAAAGCGCTTCTCGACGTTGGGGCGGAGGATTTTGACGGCAACGGTTTTGCGGACCCCCTGGTCGATGACCACGGCCTTGTGCACTTGGGCAATGGACGCCGCCGCAACCGGCGGGCCAAAGTCTATGAAGTGGTCTTCGAGTTTGCCGCCAAGCGCCTGTTCTACAGCTATACGGGCTTCGGCCATTGAGAATGGCGGCAGGCGATCTTGCAGGTGGCTGAGGTCAGCAGCTAATTCGGGACCAATGACGTCGGCCCGTGTTGCCATGAACTGCCCGAGCTTGATGTAGCTTGGTCCAAGTTGGGTGAGTGCTGCCGCAACGCGCCGGTGTTTTGGCTTTCCCCAACGAAGCGGCGCCGTGATCAGGCGAATGGGAAATGTGGCGGCCTTCGCCAGCTTGAGCGGCAGCGGCACGGGCATGCCCTTGGGCACAAAGCGCACGCCATGTTGGGCGAGCACGATGCCGGCGCGCGCGAGTCTGAGAGTATTGATGATGGCGTTGGCCATAAGGGTGTGGCGATCCGGTTATAAGAGCCCTGGCCGCGGTACGCTTCGGATCCGACGTGTAGCCCGATGTGGAAACGGCGGCCACCGGCATATTGCCTGCGGCCGCCGCTTTCGTCCTTAGCTGTCTTCTATCAACCTTTCGTGCAGAAGGTCGCACGGCCGTGGCAGGTCACCATGCCGCCTTCGGGAGCGCATTTGTAGCGCTCGTTCTTGACGCTGTGGCCTTCAACCTTGCCGGTCGATAGCCAGCCAGGCCACAAGCCCCAGCTGACGCCCTGAACCATGGTTTCCATCGCGAACCACTTGGCGTCCTTTTCGGACCCCGACGTCGCAACCGCGCCTTTGTTGACGCAAGCCGCATTTGCGGCCGGCGCTCCGAATGCAAGCATTGCCACGGCCGATAGCGATGCGATGTGAATAGCTTTCATGAAAAATCTCCCTCGCGAATTGCCCCGAATCCAGTCTCTGGATCGCGTTCCACGCTATCCGCAGCCCTCTATTCCGGTCAACGCAAGAATGGTTAACGATTGTCACTTGTTAGCCCGGGTTGCCGCATTGCAGCAACGGCACAGCTCGTCATGGCCGGTTATGTTGCGATTGCCTCCCGGTAGCCGAACCTTGCGATGGGGCCCAGGCGGCGGCTTCTTGCGCCACATGATCAGGGCACATAATAATGAGTTGCGCTCTCGCAATCATGACGTTGGGACGATTTTCGAGCGACAGCGCTTCTTCACTTCGGTTCAAATTGATTCAGGGAGTAAGGGTTATGATTGCAGTCAAAGTAGCTCAACGCGCCTTTGTGGGGGCTTCGATTATTCTCGCCGGAATTGTTGCGGGCTCCGCGTCGAGCCAAGCGCTCGATCGCGGCGATTGCAAATGGGGACGGACGGTCGTCTTCCGCGTAGACGCAAATCTGACTGATAATAACAAACCTGATTACGCACCATAGTCAGCCCACTTGAGGTCATAGTAGGTGACCGGGGGTGTTCTGACGGCGGCGAGTGTCAGCACGGATATCATGGCGGCAAGATCGTAGCGATGGTTGAAGCGCCATTCGAACTCGGCGAGA
>JANOKW010000321.1:0-4980 GCA_031419475.1 Hyphomicrobium sp.
TATTCGAAGGATACAAAGACATCTGCGATGCGTGCTGCGACGCTTGGAACAAGCTCATCGCCGAAACCGGCCGCATCGCTTCCATCGGTACCCGCGATTGGGTCCTCACAGGTCAGCATCAATGAAGGTTGGTATAAGGCCGCAGAACCAGCGGTAGGCTAGGTTCACTTGCACCTCGCGGCACAGCGCACGCTCCGAGCGGATCGCGAACACGTAGCCCACGATGAGCAACCGGATCATGAGAACCGGATCGATCGACGGGAGGCCGGTGTGGGAATAGTGCGGCGCCAACTCACGATGCACCCACGAGAGGTCCAGAAACGCAGCGATCCGGCGGACGAGATGGTCGTCCGGCACGGCCGCGTTGAGATCAACGGAATAAAACAGCTGGCCCTGATGCTGTGTGCGCTGCCCCATCATCGAACCGCTCCGTCGATGCCCGCATAATGGCGACGGAATCACGGTTCGACGCCACTTTCAACCCACTTCTGCAACAAAATCGGCCGGAAGCGGTCAGACCTGTTTAATGACCGGGCCGTTGTCCTTGCGGAAGTCGGCAAGTGAACTGATTCCGACCGTCGGCTGCTCGGACCTACCGGCAAAAATCGGAAGTTAACCCCTTATTTAGTGCACTGTCCCCTACTGAGACGGACCGGACCGTGGTAAACTGCCTTTGGACATTTGCTGGTCCGCCTCAAGCAACCCTGTGGAGGTGTTGCCATGCCGACAGGCGCATTTCAGAATCTCCCTGTAGTCGTATTGGCGTTATTTTCGTGTTGTGCGGCCTTCAGCGAATCTCCCGCCCGCGCGGCGTCAGGAGACCGCATCGGCGATGCGGTCGTCATCACCAATACCGTCATGGCCGATTTTGAAAAGGATCGGCGCAAACTCGCTGCCGGAGATGACGTTCGGCAGGATGAAACGATCGAAGTCAGCGCCGATGCACAGGGCGAGTTGAAGCTTGACGATGACACAAAGCTGGCGCTTGGCGCAGGGTCCAGGCTGGTGCTCGACAAATTCGTTTACGACAGTGACAAAAAGACAGGATCGATCGTCCTCAATCTGGCAAAGGGCACTTTTCGTTTCATCACCGGGATTGCCGCGAAACCAACATATGTGATCAATACCCCCCACGCCTCGATTACGGTTCGTGGGACGATATTCGATCTTTTCATCCTAGAGGACAAATCGATCTGGCTGCTCCTGCATGAGGGTGCCGTTGAAGTGACGGGTTCTAGAAATGTCTGCCAGGTACTCGATCAACCTGGGCGCCTTATGCGGATTTCGAACTCGGGTCGCGTCGGACCTCCCGTGGATTGGTCAAAGTTGCCGGGTAATAAGGATGTCCCCTTCGATACGGCTTTTCCTTTCGTCGCCAAGGCGCCTCAGATAGATCCCACGCCCTTGCTGACGCGGGCTGCAATCATCGACGGGGCGCAAGCCGATGCGCCTCCAAAGGTTTGCCTCAATCCTCATCCGCGTACCAAGATCCGAAAGGCGGACGATGGATCGGGTGGAGGTGGCGACAAGCCCAAGGCCACGAAGACCAAGCGGGCCAGCAAAGCCAGTTCGGGCGAGACGCCAAAGCGCACGAAGACTGCCAAGCGGCGTCCAGAAACGGGAGGCTCGGATGATTCACCCGCTCTCGATATTGTCATCGGCATTGGTGTTGGCATCGGTAGATCCAAGCATCGCGACGGTGGCAAGGGCGGCTCGGATTATCCTCGTCGCGGAGGTACGCCCAGATCATTTGGAGACTAGGCGCCGCGCTCCTTGGATCGGTTCGGGTCTCTCCTGTTTATTCGCCAGGGTCAAGACTTAGCCGGTCGGCAAAACGTCTATAAAGGTCAGCGGTGCCCGGTACCGCGAGGTCGCGGCATTCGGAGAGTGCTGAGCGGACAGTGTGTTGGTCCCCAGCCTTGATTGCCGCGAGAAGGATCGAATGCTTCGCCGCTAATGATGCGAACTGTGTCGAAGACTTGATGGTGTCGTCGCCCAGCAATGCGAAAATCTTCTCCGATCTGCCTTTGCCACGAGGCGTCACCGATGCCAGCTCCAGAATCGCAAAGTCTGCCACCGCAGTCGCGGTCTGTTCCCCAATGATGATATCGGCACCGTAAATCTTCGTTGCGTTCTCTAAGCGGGCGGCGACGTTGACCGGATCGCCGATCACCGAATAATCGAACCTTTGTGGCGAGCCGACGTTTCCCACGACGCAGGGCCCGGTATTGATGCCGATGCCGATGCGAATGGGTTCTGAAGCTTCGCCGCAGTCCTCGGCTTCGATTGCGAGAGCGCTATTCAGCCGCGCCAATTCCTCTAGCATCGAAAGTCCTGCCCGGCAGGCATTTTTTGCATGTTCGCCATCGGGCAGGGGCGCGTTCCAAAAGGCCATTACCGCGTCACCCATATACTTATCAATCGTACCGCGATGACGAAGAATGGCTTCGGTAATTGGCGTAAAAAGGCGATTGATCAGGCGCACGAGTGCTTCTGCATCGAGGCTTTCGGCGATTGCTGTGAAGCCTCGCACATCCATGAACAGTAATGTGACCTCGCGCCTCTCGCCGCCAAGTTTGAGGCGGTGAGGATTATTCGCCAGCTCTGCAACCAATTGAGGCGCCAAGTAATGCGCGAAAGCTGCCCGTATTTGGGCCCGTTCGACTTCGGAGCGCACGTAACTCGTCAATGAGGTGCCAAGATATAGGGCGGCGACGGAAAGTGCCGGGAAGACAGGATCGATCAAAACGCCGATCCGCTTGAAGGCGAGCCACGACATAGCGACGACCGCGGCAGTGGCCGCACCGGCGATGACAGCCCCGACAACTGCTCCGGATCGCGCGACAAGCCACGCAACGAGCGCTCCTGCTGCAACCAAAAAAGCAATCTCGAATCCCGTGGCGTAGGGTGGACGTGTGAGATGATCGCCAGCGAGCATTTGCTCGAGGGCTTGGGCATGGATCTCGACTCCCGGCACCGATGAATCGAGTGGTGTCGCCCTTTGATCCAGGAGGCCGGCCGCGGTGGCGCCTATAAAGATATGGCGATGCTGGATGTCGGTGGTCTCAAAGTTTCCATCTAGGATGCGGCCGGCTGAAATTGTGCGCCGCTGATCGCGGACCGCATACTTCAACCAGAGTTCGCCCCGTTCATCGGAAGGCAATATGTTGTCACCGACCCGCAGGATCTCAATCCCTGTCCGCTGCCCAAAGGCCGGGATGCCGCTCCCTCCCGACGACTTCACGAAGATGGTCGATTGGGCGGTACCTACACGAAGCGCTTCTAGCGCCAATGATGGATAAAGCTTGCCAGCGATTGCGACGACCAGTGGAACACGGCGCAAAATATGGTCTTGTGACGGAACCCAATTGGCAGCGCCGATACCGGTCGCCGCCGAGGAGAGCAGAGGTAGATTTGTGATGCCGCCGGTGAATGCGTTGACCGACGCGGTCGGGTCGTGTCCCGCGAAGGAAATGCTGGCGCGCGGCGGCGGCAGTCCTTGCGTGCCGCTGCTGTCGCCTAAGACGCCCATGATCACAGGCGCCCGCGACAGAGCTTCGGCCAGCCGTTGATCGTTGGAAGGCAACTTGGCAACGGCTGCGACGAGCGGTTGCATGGCATCTTGGTCACTGAGTGCGCGCACGATTTCATTTGGAGAGAGGCGGTCCGGCTCAATCAGCATCAGATCGAGAGTTATTGTGGCGGCGCCCGCCTTAGACAGCTTAGTAACGAGCTGCGCTAGCTTTGTCCGAGGCCAAGGCCATTGGCCGAACCGATCCAATGATGCCTCATCGATAGCGACGATCTTGACCGGAAATGACGTATCCGCGACCCGCGGCGAGGAACGAACGTAGCTATCAAAAATTGATAGGCGCAGCCGTGCCACGGGCTCGGGGTCAGCAATGCGTAACGCTACGCTCGCGCTCAATAGAACGACCGCAACCATGCATTGGACGGGAAATAGGCGCAGAATCATACGATATAGATCCACCCGACTGATCGTCCGTAGCGCTCGCGCCGGGCGATTGTTCACGATCTAATATATATCGGCTACGGCCGCATAATGCACTGCTTTGCCACCTTGGAGAATGTTCGTTTCGGGTCAAACTCGCCCCTCACGGCTAGGTAGGCGCCACGGTCGCTCCTCCTCAGTCAGCAGAAAGTAATGCCGCAATTTCGCTGTTGGGCAGCTTCACCCGCAGCAGCAGTCACGGAAAATCGAACGCTGTTCGGCAGCGTAGGGCCAATAGGCGACATTGGCTGGCCCGTTGCCGAGATAAAAGGAACCCCTGCAGGTGAAGAGCGCTGCGGCTAGCTGAGATGTCTAAAATCGACATTCGCGCCAGCCCTCAATCGGCAATATCCGCGCTTAGATTGGATTACCGGCGTGACTGGCGCGCTAGCATCATCAACTACTTCGGGGACCCCACAAAAAGGGCACCCGTCAATTTGCCGTCTGCACCGATTAGCGGCGCGTAGTTGGAATTGTAGTCTTGACCAAAGAGGGTCGATGGCCCGGTGTAGGAGCGTTTTTCGACCAACGCCTTGTAAGCCGCGCTCTCGTGGTCGAGTTTCGTACCGGCGGCGGATTGGCCTTTGTCCATCATTGTCGTGTTGCTTCGAACAAAGTCCTTACCGTCATAAGAAAAGATCGTCGCTTCAAGTTTGGTTTCCGCCCACGAAGCGCTGCTCACAATTACGGTGGCAGGCAACAATACGCTCAGAATAAGAAATATTCTTCTGATTCCTTTCATGGCATTACTCCTTTGAGTACATCCGCAAACGGCCAGCGCGGAGTGGTCTTTGCAGTTTCAGATTATCCCAATCACCGACTTTAATAAACCTGATTACGCACCATAGTCAGCCCACTTGAGGTCATAGTAGGTGACCGGGGGTGTTCTGACGGCGGCGAGTGTCAGCACGGATATCATGGCGGCAAGATCGTAGCGATGGTTGAAGCGCCATTCGAACTCGGCGAGA
>JANOKW010000322.1:0-7428 GCA_031419475.1 Hyphomicrobium sp.
TCTCGCCGAGTTCGAATGGCGCTTCAACCATCGCTACGATCTTGCCGCCATGATATCCGTGCTGACACTCGCCGCCGTCAGAACACCCCCGGTCACCTACTATGACCTCAAGTGGGCTGACTATGGTGCGTAATCAGGTTCCGCTTTATGCGCTCATCAACGCCGTGTGGGGATTTGTGACGGCTCTCATTCTCCGCGTTCTCGGCAAAGGCGGCGGGTGAAGCGGCAGACGCGGTTAACATAATTAGAATGACCCAATTACCGGCCGCAACCCGTAAGACGCGCCCTGAGCATTTGACGCATACGCCCAAGTCATGCGACTTCAAGTGTGCCTGGATATGTTTAGGATCATCGAGTTGCAGCAGCGTAGCGCGAGACAATGCAAGACAACCAGCCGCTGCGTGTCCGCGGCGCTGTGGCTCGTGCTGCTGAGCGCTCCTCTCACGCCAGCAGTTGCCGAAGACCCCGCCAAGACACCGGGCGAAAACGAGATAACCATGGATGTCTTTCTTGATCGCATGATGATGGTCGAGAGCGGCGGCAAGGATAACGCCAAGAACCCCCGTTCGACGGCACTCGGCCCCTATCAGTTTATCGCTTCAACCTGGCTGATGATCGCGCGCTCCGATTTTTCCAAGGAGACGGAAAAGCTCCCGGCCGACGAAATTCTGGCATTGCGCACAGATCGGCCGTTGGCTCGGCGTGCGGCTGAAATCTACACCAAGCAGAACGCGGCTTATATCGTTTCGCAAGGCCAGAAAGCGACGTACCAGAATTTGCGTCTCGCGTTCCTTGTCGGGCCGGGCGCCGCGGTGCGCGTGTTGATGTCCGCTGCTGACAGACGCGCATCTGAACTTCTTGGCGCGACCGTAATTGGCGCCAATCCCTTCATGGCCAATATGACGGCTGCCGATCTCATTGCGCGCGCGGCCCGCGATATTGCTGCCAACCCTCAGAGCGTTGCGGGCGTAACACCAGATTTTGAGGCGGTCCAATCGGCTCAGGGCGAAGCGAGATCAGTGAAGCTGGCCCGGCCGCGCATCGCGGTCGCATGCGATCTCTCACTGCCGAGTTGCAAACGCTGGCTGGCGCTCGCCGAACGCCGCATGAAGCGTATCCGGCGCGCAAGTAATTGACGCGTGCGCGTCGGGCAACAATTGACGCGTGCGCGTCGGGCAACGCAGCGTCGCGACTGCAACGGCGACAAAAAATGCAATGAGCCCCAGATGCGTCCGAATCTGGTATTAAACTCCCTTGCATCGGCACCAAAGGGAGCTCTCATATGTCGGACCGGACCCAACTCGCATTCGGGCGCAATACGATGAGCGTTCCACGCATTACGAAACGGATGCTGGAAGCGCTTCTAGCAACAGGGGTAACGGCCCTCGTGGCGCTCGTTATCCTCCTGTTGAACAATGTACTGACGGCGCGCGGCGGGTGGCTCAACGGCTTTGAAGTGTGGATGAGTTTCATTCGCCGGCCGGATATTCTCGGCACCATGGTGCTGACTTCACTGTGCACAGTGCTCTTTCTGCAGTGGCAGCGTGACAGCAGCGCCGGCAAGCGCTGAACTGAAAATTATCTCGTCAGGCTTCGTCATGCGGGTTACGCGTTGCCCGCATGACGGCTAGTTTTGCTCAATGGGCACCTTACTGACCGCTGGCATTATTTTGCTGACCCTTGGGGACTTTACATGAGACGCATCATCTGGACCGCAGCCGCAACGACCATGGCGTGTGCCCTATCGCATTTGGCCGTTGCAGAAGACGCGGCCGCGCCGCTCACACCCAAGGATGCGGGCCAACGCTATGGTCAAGCGTTGGGAGCGCTGGAAGTCTGTCACGGTTCGAAGCTGACCGAGAAAGCCGATGGGTTATCACAATCGTATTCAGGCGCCGAACTCGAAGCTTTCAAGGCTGCGGCCGCTGGCGTGTTCAAAGCTTGGAACGGCGTCAAGAACTGCGTGAATGCAGCCGACCCCAATCAATGCAAGATCATCATGGACAAGAGCTGCTTTGCGGCCGAAGCCGAAATTGGCGCGACTGGGAAGGCACTCGCAGGATTAGTCGATTTTGCCAAACATTGACGGCACAAGCGTTGACTGCAAGCCTCACGCATCCATTTGACGTGCCGCGTCCGCCTTGCGATCACGCCGGCGCCTGCGCCACCACGAACCCCATTCAACGAACGCCCAAAGCGCGAGGATGCACATCAGGAGCGGCAGCGTGATGAGGGCTAGCCAGCCGGTGACAAACAATCCGGAGAGAAATCCGCCAACGTCGAAGCCCGCGATATTGCAAACGTTGGTGACGCCTTCGTTGAGCTCACAGCCAAACAGACCTGCAAAGGCCGCGCTGACAAGTACCGAGACGAGTGGCAACAGGCAGAGCCCTGCCAAAACAACAAAGGTGCGGCGGCTGAAATACATTTGAATTACGTTGGCTCCCCACCAGTTCAGGATCTTATCTAGCCGATTACGCCGGAAATGTCAGGTGGCGGAAAGCGCATTTTGCAACGCGCCTAGCTTCCAGACTTGCTGCCAGAGGCGCCAAAGGCTATCCCCAAGCGGCTGAGGAGTATTCCAATGGCCGATCTTTCAAAGCTAACACCAGGTTTGACCGGCACCGCGACGGCAGTGGTGACAGACACGTTGATGGCGCCGCACGCAGGAAGCGGGAGTGCGCCGGTGTACGCCAGTCCATCGATGATCGCGTTGATGGAAGGCGCGGCAGTGGACTGCGTGGAGACGCTTTTGCCGCGCGATCACATCAGCCTTGGCACGCATCTCGATATTCAACACATTGCCGCGACGCCCAAGGGCCTGACGGTCACAGCGCACGCCACGCTGACCGCAGTCGATGGACGCAAACTTTCATTTTCCCTCGAAGCGCACGACGGCGTTGAACTAATTGGAAAGGGCCGGAACACTCGCGTCTTCGTCGATAGCCCGCGATTTAAGGCGCGCTTGGATGCCAAAGCAGCCGCAGCCAAATCGCCGAGCGTCAAGTCATCAGGCGTCAAGTCATCGGGCGTCAAGCCTTCGTCACAGATTTGATTCATGTTTAACGGCTCGATTTATTTTCGGCGGCGTTTTCCCCGCCCTTCTGCACCGTGGTATTCTGAACTTTAGGCGATGTTTTTTGGAATGGAGACAAGGTCGATGAGACCAACAGTCATAGCCGCAGTTCTGGCCCTGCTTACGTGCCCGGCCATTTACCAACCGGCGGCCGCGGCATGCGTAGCGGCTGATTTTGCGGCCGCTGTCGATCAGTCGGGCGCATCGTTGCGCGCGGCGGCCCTTGAGACCCAACCCAAGTTGCAAGACCGTATGCGCCGTTACCAGGCTGCAAAAGGTCTGAGCGACAGCGACTATGAAGCGGCGGCGCTTGAGGCAATCGTCGACAAGCAACTCCTAGATCTCGACACGAAAAGCAGCGAGCTGTTGCTCAGAATCGATGGGCTGGGCCGCGTGCCCGACGGCAAGGAGCCAAACTGCGCCGAACTCGATGAGATCAAAGCGCTGATCAGAGAACTGTTGGTCGTGGTGCGCACCAAGTCTGACTTTATGCTGACGCGGCTCGATGCCAAACTTGCGGACGCTGGCGACAAACAAGCGATGGCGGCGCGAAAGCCAGCGGAAAGAGCCCAAGAAAAGCCGGCCGGGAAACCGGTCGAAGCTAATCCCGAAATGTCTGCGAAATCGGAAGCTGAACCGTCAGATGCGAAAACCAAGTCGAATGATGCGTACGTTCCGTCAAAGTCAGCCACAACGCCCGAGCAAACGCCCGCACCAAACGCCGTCGCCGAACCGGACGGCGAAGGCTACTCGGTCGATGAAATACGCGACGCCACGCAAGGCTTCTTCGGGACGATCTCGACCAATCTTGCGAGCGTCATCGAACACGCCTTCAAAACCTCGGGAAGGCCCACCGCTTATGTTCTCGGCACTGAAGGCGGGGGCGCGTTTCTCGCTGGCTTGAGGTTTGGCGACGGCACGCTCTTTATGCGCAGCAGCGCGGGCACGCGCAAAGTCTGGTGGCATGGCCCTTCGCTTGGAACCGATTTCGGCGCCTCCGGCACGCGAACCATGTTCCTCATTTACAAGTTGACGGATCAGGACGCGCTGTTTCGGACCTACACCGGCATCGATGGGTCGGCGTTTCTCGTCGGCGGTGTCGGAATGACGGTGTTGAAAGGCGGCGATGTCATCATGGCTCCGATCCGCACCGGGCTTGGCCTGCGCGTCGGTGCCAGCATTGGCTACGTTCGCTTTACGCAGCAGCCGACATGGAACCCGTTTTAACGCGCGGCAAAAAGAAAGCCCGGCGCAGGGCCAGGCTTTCATACATTTGGAATTTTTAAGAGCTGGCTCACCAGCCGCCGTCATACCCGTAGCCATAGCGATTGTAGTAAACCCGGCGCGGCGCGCGTTGATAGACGACGCGGGCGCCGTTATAGCGGCGATAGGCGCGGGGTGTGTCTGAATAGTAGTAGATCTTCGGCTGGCGCTGATAACGCGGCCTTGAGTACACTGGCGCATAGGCGGTTGGCTTGTAGCGCGGCGCACCCCAGAATGAGCCGTTGTCCTGACGCGCAGCATAGCGGCGCGAGCCTTCGCTGCGGCTGGCAACGGCTGGTGCGCTGTATTTCGGCGTGCCGTAGACAGACACGCGCGTCATCTTCAGTCCGTGCTTGTGCACGAGTTTGTAGAACGTTGCGGCGTTCGCCGGGGCCAAACGGATGCAGCCGTGGGAAGCAGGCCGGCCGAGCGAACGCGTGTGATATGTCGCGTGGATCGCGATACCGCCGTTAATAAACACGGCGTTCGGCATCGGCGCGTTGTCGTACTTTTTCGAGTACCACATCTTCGCCGTCCACTGCGGATGGAAGGATCCGCGGGGTGTTGGGAATTCTGCTGTGCCTGACGAGATGGGCCACGTATACTTTGCGGCGCCGTACTCCGAAACCGTCATGCTCTGCGTCTTCAGATCGACGGAAACCTTCATGGTTGGCTGGAGCGGGGGAGCAGGTTTCGCGGGAGCGGCGCTCTCGGCCGATTTCTCGGCCGGCATTGCAGGGTCGTTTGGGGCCTGCGTTTCGCTACGCGTCGCAGCCGGCGCTTCCGGCGGCTTTGCTTCCGTCGATGACGGCGCAGCCGTATCGGCTGGCGTTTCGTCAGTGGCGCCAGCATTGGCTTGGCCCGCAGGCCTTTTGGGCGAAGGCGGTGTGGTCGAAGGCGGAGTGGTCGAAAGCGTTGTGGGCGATAAAGACGCGGGCGAAGATGGGCCGATGGCAGGAGCCGGTTCGGCTTTGACAGTCTCGGCCAGGATCGGGCCAGAATTTAAGAGGGCGAGGCAAGCCAGCGCCAGGACGCAACGACGCAACATCAGGAACTCCAATCACCAGATGCGGGGACTTTAATGCTCGCACCCTAATACGGCGAAAGATGAGGAACTGTTAACAGAGATAGAAAAACTCTTGACCCTATGGCAGTTCGGCAACTCCTCCGCCCGGACCCATAACTTATTCTCATACCTAATAAAATCGGCGCACTGCTGTCTCGCGGCACGGCGATGTTTAATTCCAATGCGATCCATCTCATTAGTCGTCGATGGGTATCCGCGCCCCGATTCAAGCCGTAGTTTTCAACCAGCGAGGGCGTTTCATAGCCGCTGCGAATTCCGGAAACAGATTATTTTTGAGCTGAACTCTTGACTAGGCCAAACGCCGCTAACGCGCGTGCGCGCGCGGCAGCATGATCAACGATGGGCCGCGGATACGATTTGCCGAGCACAACACCCGATGCCGCCCGAACATCTTCGGGCGCATCCCATGGCGCATGAATGTGCTCCGTTGGCAGTTTGGAAATCTCGGGAACCCAGGTCCGCACATAATCGCCGTTGGGATCGAACTTCTCGCCCTGCGTCACGGGATTAAATATGCGAAAATATGGCGCCGCATCGGCACCACATCCCGCAACCCACTGCCAGCCGGCTGCGTTGTTGGCGAGATCGGCATCGACAAGCGTATCCCAAAACCACGCTTCGCCGCGCTGCCACGGCACCAGCAGATCCTTGATCAAAAAAGACGCCGTGATCATGCGCACGCGATTGTGCATGTAGCCTGTTCGCCAGAGTTCGCGCATACCGGCATCGACGATGGGGTATCCGGTTTGCCCGCGCTGCCAAGCTTTCAAGTGGCTGGCATTTTCCAACCACGGGAAAGCTAAATACTCCGGACGAAAGGGCACTTCAGGCAGGTTTGGCCAGTAAAATAGAAGTGTGTGAGCGAATTCGCGCCAGACAATCTCTTTGAGGAATGTCTCGTGTCCTTTATCGGAGCCGGGCGTGCGCGCGGCCGCTTGGCCCGACCGGTACCAGCAGAGTGCTGGCGTGATTTCGCCGAAATGCAAATGCGGAGAGAGACGCGAAGTGCCGGGGAGATCCGGCCGGTTGCGCGCGTCCGCATAGTCTTTCATGGCACCCTCAAGGAACGCGTCGAGCCGCGCGTTGGCACCTGCTTCGCCGGGGCTCCATTCGGCCGCCAAGCCCTCCGGCCAATCGAGCTTACGGGGCAACAACTCAAGGCTTGCGAGCGAGTCGCTTTTTGGCAACTGGGCTGGCGGCGCAATGGCAGCGGGCGCGGCGACGGGTTTCCCAACAGTGAACTCAGACGACAAGGCGCGCCAGAACGGCGTGTAGACTTTGAACACGTCGCCCGCTTTGGTGCGGATGTCCTCAGGCTCGCGCAACAACGCGCCGGAGAAACGCTTGCACGTTATTCCGCGTTCTTCGAGCAGGGCTTTCAGATCCGCTTCAAGGGCGACGGAAGAAGGCTCGTAGTGCCTGGAAAAATATACAGCCCCTGCGCCACACTCGGCGGCGACTTTGGGTACAATCTCGCGCGCTGGCCCACGGCGAAGGATAAGCTTATTGCCCTTCTTCGCGATATCGTTGGCGAGCGCCGCGAGACTGTGATGCAGCCACCAGCGCGACGCACCACCCATCTTCCATTCTGCGGGCGTTGGGGCGGGCGTTGGGGCGGGCGTTTCGTCATCCAGCACATACAGCAAGATGATCTGAGCGCCGGTGTTCACTGCAGCCGTTAGCGCGCGATGATCGCCGAGCCGGAGATCGTTGCGAAACCAGAGAATGATGGGAGCGTTTGACATGCGCCTCTTGCTTGTAGACATGCGCTTCTTGGATTGTAGACATGCGCCTCTTGCTTAGGCTTTACAGAACCTGATTACGCACCATAGTCAGCCCACTTGAGGTCATAGTAGGTGACCGGGGTGTTCTGACGGCGGCGAGTGTCAGCACGGATATCATGGCGGCAAGATCGTAGCGATGGTTGAAGCGCCATTCGAACTCGGCGAGATATCGGGAGACGTGTTTGCGGCGCACGGCTCGGTAGGTGCCGACGATGGCG
>JANOKW010000323.1:0-3301 GCA_031419475.1 Hyphomicrobium sp.
TGATCCAGTCGATCTGCTTCATGGCCTCAGGAACGTATTGGCCATTCTTCTTGTAGGTGACGGTGAGGGTTTCTTTAGTGTGGATGTGATAGAGCGAGAGCGTGCGATCACCTGTGTTGGCCGCGATGATGCGGTCGGAAGCCAGAATGAACGCAAGCGCGATTGCCGCAACTCCGGCAACGACTCCAACACGACGTGAGGCCACGAAAGTCCCCCGTTCCCTACGCAATACGAACTCAACAACCCCGAGACCGGCGCACTAGGGTTAATCCCGAACCCTTAATAACCGGTAACTAATCTCCCAACGAAAATCAGTAGACCCCAAGGTCTTGGCGAGAAAAGGGCAGGGATACTCCGGGTGCGCAAAACCCGCCCAGGGCGTGTGGGGGTGATGATGCCGGGCGGGTTGGTTGATCGTTGGCTGCGCATGGCACTAATTGCCGAACATACCGTTGAGGAGGTCGGAGAGCCCAGGCGCTTTTTTCTTCGGCTGGATCTGGCGATAGGCCGCAGGCGGCTGGTCGCGGTAACCAGGGGCGTCCTGGCGGTAAGTATAGCGGGTGGGGCGGTTGCGGCGGACAGGACGCTCGGGAATTTCGTCCCAATCTTCGCTGCTGCTGACGGCCTGTGGCTCGGACGGGGCAAGGTGGTCGCGTTTCTTGGCAATTTCGCCCCATCGGCCTTCGAGACCCAGCTTGATACGCTGTTCATGCCCGTAGACGTCGGCGAACGTTTTGACTTGGCCGTCTTCGGCAACCCAAATTGTGAAGTAGGTGACGTGAACGGGAAGCGGTCTATCGAGCGCCACCTCGTTATTCTCGGGCCCGGTTGTTATGAGCTCCTGGATTTTTTCTTTGTCCCAGCCTTTGTCGATCGACATGATGACTTCGGCCAGCTGTACGGGATTGCGCACGCGCATGCAGCCGTGGCTGAACGTGCGCGATTTTTCGTTGAATAGCCTCTTGGTCGGGGTGTCGTGCAAGTAAACCGAGTGCTTGTTCGGGAACAGGAACTTGACGATGCCGAGAACGTTCGCGTCGCCCGGCGGCTGGAAGATATGATAGTTGCGAATATCCTGCTGGCTCCAATCGATATCCCAGGCATCTACGTCACGCCCATTGCGCTGCATGACGAGGCCTTGTTTTTCGATCGGATTGCCGCCGTTGCGCAGTGACGGCAGGAACTCATTGACCTTAATCGATTCGGGGACGTTCCACGGCGGCTGAAACACGACCGTCCGCATTCTGTTCGAAAAGACCGGCGTTTGGGTCTCGTGCTTGCCAGCAATGATGCGCTCTTCGTGAATGATGCTTTCGCCTCGTTTCACGCGCACCAGAAACTCAGGAATGTTGACCCAGACATGAGTGTCGCCAAGTTCGTCGGGCATCCAACGCCACTGTTCCATGTTGGCAAGCAGCATGCGCTCATCAATGCGATCGCTCTTGTTAAGGGCGGTGCGCAGTGCGGACGTGATCGTGGCATTGATGGGTTCGATCTCGTTCTTTGTTTTATATCCGATGATGGCCCGCGCCAGGGCTTCGTCGAAATAACCGTCTTCCATCGGCGAGTTATCGGCCTTGGTGGCGGGCAATTCGACTTTGAGGCGCTGGCGCACTAAGCGCACCTGCCAGTGGACTTTTCCTGGCGTAATCTTCGGTCCGTCTGGAATGATCTCGAATTCTTCTTTTCCATTCGAAGTACGCAGCGCCAAAAGTTTTTGGCGCAACAACTCAAATTGCTCGTGCTTGGGATGGAGCGAGCGCAGATAGGCACCCTTGTCAGGGGCTGATGCAAATCCTTCGAGTAGTTTTGGGCGCTCGACAAGCTGAGGTTTACGATCAAGATACGATGACAGTTGCTCGGTAGGATTGTCGATGCGGTCGCCGCGGGCGTGGCGGGCATATTCCATCGCAACAAGCGAAAGCTTAATCTCGGTATCGGCCAAGTCGTCGTCGTGGAAAGCGCCGTTGCCAATTTTGGCCAGTCCTGGGAGTTTGTAATCGGCGCTACTCAAACCCCATTCGTCAGCTTTCTGAATCTCGGCGATAAGGTTGGCCGCCGTATCGTTGAAGCCGTCCTTGTTGAGCCAAAGAGATTCGCCCGCCTGCTTTTCGTAGAACGCCGCCAGCGCGGTGCGATCGGCAAGATCATAGTCCTTGAGCGTGACAACGCCGCGCGTTTCAAAATAGTGCTTGAGCGGCAAATAGAGTTTGCCGTTGACGGCGACCGTCGCGCGCAAAACGGGGCTCGAGGGCACTGCGAGCGGCGGGGGTTCTGGCACGCCATATTCAGTCTCGCGGGCGACGTGCGTGCGCTCGGGTCCGCTTGGAGTTATGGCGGCCGGCTGCGCGGGTTGCGCAGTATCGCGGTCGCGGTCGGTTTCAGCCGGCGCAATCGCGGCGGGAGCGTCTTGCTCGCGGATCGTTTGCGATTGCGACGGAGACGGACCAGCGTTGGGAGCTGAGTGGAAAGGCGCGGCGCTCGGCTGAAGAGATTTGGACGGCGCCGCTGGCGGCAAGACTGGATGTTCGAACGGATCGAGCTTTCGTGCGGCGATGGTCTGTTCGGATGGAGCGTATGCGCCGGGCGGCGGTGTTGCGGCCTGGGCGTTGTCGTTGGGGATCGTGCGCGCCTCAACGGGCGGCTCGCGCGGTATGTTTGGTTCAAGGCGGTCGTCATCGACGCGGCGCTCGCCGTTATTGCGCATGAGGTCGGGTTGGTCCTGAGCGGGTAGCGCTATTTCGCTTTCGCTCGGGTCGCGCAATCCTTCGCGCTCAAGGATATCCTCGATCGAACCGGGTTTGCTTTTTTCGATATAGTCTTGAACTTCCCAGGGCAGGTCATCGGGCTCTACGGCAATCGCTGGGGCGAGCGCAGGCATTGACAGGAACGCGCCTAACACAAGTGCCAGCGGCCAAGAACGTTCGCGACGCATCAGACGCCACCTTTTCAGGTCACGGCCGCAAACGCATTTGCAGCCTACTTATCACTAGCCTACCACAGACTGGCCAATTGCTTCCCACGCCGCAATGGCGAAACTGTTGCTGCATCGCGACGCGATTGCGCCGCCGCTTAGGCCATTCCACGGTGGTGCGCATTAACTTTGCCACGATTGCCTCAGTGCGGACACCGCATCACCATTTCTATCCGCAATTTCTTTACCTGATTACGCACCATAGTCAGCCCACTTGAGGTCATAGTAGGTGACCGGGGGTGTTCTGACGGCGGCGAGTGTCAGCACGGATATCATGGCGGCAAGATCGTAGCGATGGTTGAAGCGCCATTCGAACTCGGCGAGATA
>JANOKW010000324.1:0-4074 GCA_031419475.1 Hyphomicrobium sp.
GTGACCCACGCCGCAACCCGCGAAGCGGCCATCGACGCCCAGGCCGATGCGCTTGATGCCTTCTACATCGACGGCATTCAGCACAATATCCCGTTCCTGACGTCGGTCATGCAGAACCCGCGCTGGCGTTCCGGCCAGCTCTCGACGGGCTTCATCAAGGAAGAGTTTCCGGACGGCTTCAAGCCGCGTGCGCCCGAAGGCCAGCAACAGAAGATCTTGGCTAGCGTCGCGGCCATTGTCGATCATCTCGGCAACGAACGCCGCCGCGGCATTACCCATCAGATGGCCGGGCAGGCCGTCCGCTTTGCCAAGCGCCGCGTGGTCAAAGTCGGAGACACCACTGTCACGCTCGAAGTTTCAGGCGAGGTGCCGGGGCCTTATCACGTCTCATTTCTCGATCCTGCGTCGGGCCGGACCACAGAAACGCTTGCTGTCCAATCGTCGTGGTGGCCGGGCGAGCCGGTATGGACTGGTTCTGTTGGCAAGCAGACAGTCGCTGTGCAGGTTCGCCCCATCGCCAACGGCTTGAACCTCGCTTATCGAGGCATTCAGGTGCCGGTTTACGTTTATACCGAGCGCGAAGCCCAACTCGCGGCCCTGATGCCTGTCAAGGTAGGTGCCGACATGTCGAAGTACCTGCTTTGCCCCATGCCGGGCTTGATCAAGGCCATTAGCGTTGAAGAAGGCGCTAAGGTGCAGGCGGGCGACAATCTCGCCGTGGTGGAGGCCATGAAAATGGAGAACATCCTGAAGGCTGAACGCGACGGGGTGGTCAAAAAGATCAATGCGAAAGCTGGCGACAGCCTTGCCGTCGATGCAGTGATCCTTGAATTCGCGTAACAGGCAATTCGCGTATCGGGCCGCCGCTAACCGTTCATGAACTCATTTGGGGCATTCTCTGCGACCCGTAAACCCGGTTTGCGAGAGAAAACCACGATGCGCGGCCCCGGCCTTTTTGACATTGTTGACCCGCGCGGACGAGCCAATCGCAAAGGCCTCGTCGTTCTGGCCGTGATCCTGCTCTTGGCGCAGGCTTGCGTTTATGGCGGCTGCTATCTCGCAGGACGGGAGCTGCAGGGCCCCGCGAGCGCGGTTATCCACAGTTTGCTCATTTGGCTGGGTACAGCCGCTGTCTCGAAACGCCTGCATGATCTGGGGATCAGCGCTTGGTGGCTGCTATGGGCCGCAATTGGCGTGTTTGTATGGATTTTTATTGCATCATTCGCGGTCGTCTTGACACTTGGGTTAGAGGCCGCTGCACCCGGCAGTACCGGCATGATGATCGCCATGGCCGTTTCGTTCGCACCAATATTAGCGCTGACGGTTTGGATGCATGCCGCTTCAGGCGCGCAGGGGGACAACAAATTTGGCCCATCACCTGACGCATCGGGTTTCTCAAAACACTACGCATCAGCCGTGACCCGACACAATACGGCAATGGCTCCGCTCGCGCGTTGAGCCATAGAGCAGGAACGAGCCACTCAGTTAAAGCGCGCTGCTTCGCGCCTCAGACCGTCGAGAATGGTCTCGTAGGCTTCCTCGTTGCGCGTCTCCGGGTAGACCATGCACACAGGGTAGACGAATTTTCGCCCGCGTTTGGGCTGGCGCAGCCGCCCACGGGCAACGAGTGAGCGCACCATACGAGCTGGAAAATACCCCGAGCACTCGTTCGCCAGGAGATAGTCGAGGCTCATCGGACCGAGGTCGAGTGTGACGGCCGGGTTGGCGAGTTCTGGAAATGCACCGGCATGATCCTGAATAAATTCAGCACCCCAGTCGACAAGGATATAATCGGTGGCAGCGCGCCGTCCCCCCTGTTTTGCACTGGAAACAAGCACAAATTCCTCGTCAAACAGATGCTCGATGGTCAATCCCGGGGGCGAAGACGGCCGGTACATGACAGCAACGTCAAGCGTTCCCTCGATCAATCGCTGGGTGAGGATAGCGGATACGCCGGCCGTCGCTGTAATGGCGACATCGGGCATGGCCGTGCGCAGTCCCGATGCCCACTTCAAAAGAAAGAAACTCCACAAGCTCATCGGCGCGCCCACGGACAGATGGTCGCGGTGCTGGTCTGCGAGACTGACTTGGAGCTGCGCCTGTTGCCAGACGCGAACCATGGCAAGCGCATGCTTCTGGAACAGTTCGCCAGCGCCGGTGAGTTCCGCACCAGACTTGGAACGCTCGAACAAAGGGCGTCCCAACATATCTTCGAGTCCTTTAATTCGCGCAGAAACTGTCGATTGTGTGACGTTCATCCGCCGCGCGGCGTCGATGAAAGTACCGGTCTCCGCGACCATCAGAAAGGTTCGTGCGAGAATTACATCCATAGGTCAGCTCGCTCTCTTGGTATCGCAAAAAAAGTATCTATCGGAAAAATCGATATCACCAACCATCAAATTTCGTTTGTGAACAAGCTTGAAATTCACCACAGTGAAATTGTCTCGATCTGAGTCGAGTCGCAGCGTGCTCTGCGCGCTGCATAAAGCCACAACAGAAGGACGAAATCAGATGGCTAAAGCTGCAAAGAAGGCAAAGAAGGCCCCGGCAAAAAAGGCTGCGAAGAAGAAGAAGTAATTCGTTTCTGCCGTGATTTGGAAGGCTGTAATGACCCGAATGGCGCCAGCAGCTGGCATGATCGCAGCTCTTCTTATGACCTCGGCCGCATCTGCGGTCACGGTCACCAACCGCGATGCGAAAGAGATTAAACTCGTTCTCATCGAGGGAGATGTCAGGCAGGACAAAGTCCTGCCTCCTGGCAAGGTGATTGATGGGGTCTGTCAGAAGGGCTGTATTATCCGCCTCAACGACAATGAAAACGATGAGTACGAGCTAGATGGCTCGGAAATTGTTTCGGTCGAGGAGGGCTTCCTCTACTACGATAGTCCGCAAGGAGAAGGCGCGCCGCAAGACGGCAGCGCTGTTTCCCCGGTAAAGAAGAAATCGCAGTAGAATCCGCATCGCGGCGGTGCATCAAGCGCCTGTTCCCTCTAGGAACAGGCGCTTTTCTTTTGACCGGAGCGCCGCTTCGCCTCTCAAGACGGGGCAGGGCAGTTGCCAGGATTGCGCCGTCAGGCCGGGGCGGGTGCCCGCTTCACCGGTCCGAAGACGTCCTCAAACGCGGACCTCAGCTCGATATCTGCGTCCGCCATCGTCACCGGCAGTCCAAGGTCGGTGAGACTGGTCACGCCATGCTCCGTGATTCCGCATGGAACGATGCCATCGTAGTGCGCGAGTTCGGGTTCGACGTTGAGGCTGATGCCATGCGTCGTCACCCACCGGGAAACTCTGAGCCCAATCGCCGCGATTTTGTCTTCCCGGCCTTCGCCCTTGTCTGGCCGTTTGACCCAGATGCCGACCCGGCCTTCGCGTGCTTCGCCTTTGATGTTGAATGCGGCGAGAGACTGAATGACCCAGGTCTCAAGGTCGCGAACGAGCGCGCGCACATCGCCGCCGCGGGTCTTCAGGTCCAGCATCAGATAGACCACCCGCTGGCCTGGACCATGATAGGTAAACTGCCCCCCGCGTCCCGTTTCAAAAACCGGCAGTCGATGCGGATCGATGAGGTCGGCAGGTTTTGCACTGGTGCCGGAGGTGTAAAGCGGCGGGTGTTCGAGCAGCCAGACGAGTTCGGGCGCGCCATTATCGCGAATTGCGGCGGCGCGGGCATTCATCGCTGCGAGCGCAACCGGATAGTCGACTGGGTTGGCGGATATCGCCCAATGAACCGGTGGTGTTGTGTGGCTGGGCGTGTGCATATCGATTGGCGTCTCGTGGTGCTCGCTGCAATTAGTCCGCGTGCATTGTGCCAGAGTCGAGGCAAAAGCGCCGCCTTATCGTGCATGCGGACCCAGCAGCAAACTGCCGCTTGCGTTCCCGGGAAGGCTCTGTTACCTGGGGCAACCTCTGTGATATCGGGCGCGCTTAGCGCGTCTTGGAATGCGGTTGTGGCGGAATTGGTAGACGCACTACCTTGAGGTGGTAACGCTGGAAACGGCGTGGAAGTTCGAGTCTTCTCGACCGCACCATAGTGACGATGGATTTTAACAAGCGCCCGCATTGTTTCCTAACTGG
>JANOKW010000325.1:0-10306 GCA_031419475.1 Hyphomicrobium sp.
TCTCGCCGAGTTCGAATGGCGCTTCAACCATCGCTACGATCTTGCCGCCATGATATCCGTGCTGACACTCGCCGCCGTCAGAACACCCCCGGTCACCTACTATGACCTCAAGTGGGCTGACTATGGTGCGTAATCAGGAAACTTTATGCAATGGGTGCCTCAGCCGGTCAAAAGCGCGCGGCCTGCATCTCCTCGCGCGACAATAGCACAAGTTCGTTGGCCCCGAGCGGCGCAAAGTAGGCTTGCACCATGTCGGGCGTCACGCGATCCAGCAGCGCTGGCACCCATTTCGGGGTGTTATCTTTATCGATGAGAGCTGCGCGAACGCCTTCCGCGAAGTCCGGCGCCTCTATGCAGCGCCATGCTAAGCGATAATCCTGGATCAGCGTTTGCCGCAAATCGAGTTCGCGCGCTTCGCGAATATGCCGGTCGGTAATCGCCAGTGACATAGGCGAACGCTTTAACAGGTCGGCCAAAGTTTTTTCTGCCCAAGCTTTCGTTGCGCCTTGAGCCCGCTGCAATGTCTCTACGATTTGTCCGATTGAAGCGCTGGAAAAGAAATCCCTGATTAGAGTAGCGTCGTTCTGCAGTGGGCCTGCACCCTGCTCCTCGTGCAAACCGTCGAGCAACGGATCGATTGGCTCGGCCTCTGAAAGCAACGATATTATTTTTCCAAAATGCGCAGAGGAAATGCAGTGCGTCGCAAGTCCAAGCCAATGGGCATCGGCTCGATTGACGCTACGGCCCGTGAGCCCGAGATACAACCCCATCGGCCACGGCATGCGTGCCAACACGTGCGCAATGCCAACATCGGGAAACAATCCAATTGCCGTTTCCGGCATCGCCCATTTGTAATGCTCGCCGGCCACACGATGCGTATTGAATGACGTCAATCCTGCGCCCGACCCCATGCAAATTCCGTCAATCAATGAGACGGACGGTTTTGAGAAGCAATCGAGCAGCCAATCCAATTGATACTCGTTGGCAAAATACTGCCGCGTCTTGGCCATATCGCGTTTGGCTTCGGCGGCGAGCGAACGAACATCGCCGCCGGCACAGAAGGCTTTGGCGCTCGCAGACGTAAGAAGCACGACATAGATATCGGGATTGCGGGCGATGCGCGGTATCTCTTCGGTCAAGATCCGGCGCATATCGTCGTCGAACGCATTCAAGACCTTCGGCCGGTTCAGTACGAAGTTCACCAGCGCGCCCTTGCGTTCAACTCGCACTTTAGGGGCTTCGTCTAACTGTGTAGCATGCGTATCGAGCACTGGTTCCGTCATTCCCGATTTCTATCAAGTGTTTTGCGCATGGCGACCGTGTGCAAACGCCGTAAATCCTTGCTCCGCCACATTTTGTCTCTATACAGGCCACGGTTTCGACGTCAAAGTCGAGGGGCTGATTCGCGACTGCGACAAGCCGCGTAAGTCAATAGGCGAGTGGGCAGTCCGGGGGGCTTGTCCACATGTAGCGGCAGCCGCGCTTCTGGGGCCGCACTTCTAAGGGACCGTCGAAGAATGCAGAAAGTACACTGCGTCTTGGCCTTGTCGGTTGCGGCGGCGTTCTCCGGAGTTTTCCCGGCGGGCTCGGAGCCTGCCGTGCGCCCGGCCGCCGCTGTGACAACTAAAGCTAAGGCACAGCCAACGGCTCCATCTCCGCAAGCACCGTCTCCACAAGCAAAGAAAATTGGCCCTGGCGCGAACCTCAAGGCAAATCCCGAGTTACTAAAAAAGCCGCCGCAGAAGTCCTGGCCGGTCACTGTCCCCGAGGCCAAGGACGAAGCGGAAGCTGCAACGAAGCTGCCGCTAACTTGGTCTGCGGCAGAGATTGCCGACGCAAAATCGCGCTGCACCGCAATTCTGAAACGCATACAAGCTGTTGCGATTGCCGAAGCGCCGATCAAGGACGGCGCGTGCGGCACACCCGCGCCCATACAGCTCGTCAGCATCGGCCGGAACCCGGAAGTGGCGCTCTCTCCGCCCGCAATCGTCACCTGCGAAATGGCTGAAGCGCTCTACAGCTGGATGAAGTCTGACGTGCAGCCCCTTGCCAAGCAAAAGCTCGGCAACGAGGTCATCAAGATCGAAACTATGAGTTCGTACTCGTGCCGCACAGCTTACGGCCGCAAGGGGGGCCGGCTCAGCGAACACGGCGTCGCCAACGCGCTCGATATCCGCGGATTTGTCACGGCAACGGGCAAGACGGCTTACGTGCTAGAACACTGGGGCACGCCGCAGCGCGAGATCCTCGCCCAGATAGCAGCTGAAAAGGCCAAGGCGGAAAAACTTGCGGCTGAAAAAATCGCCGCCGCCGAAGTCGCCCAGGCCGCAGCCAAGCCGGCCGCAGCCAAGCCGAATGGCAAGAAGACGCCGCAACAGCCAACCCAGGCTGAAGAGACAGAAGAAACCCAAGCGGCCGGGATCTCAAAAAAGACGATTGTTGAAGGTGCCGCAGACGGGCAAGATAAGGGCGCTGATATCGCCACCCGCCGCACGAAGCCGGTCGCAGGGGCTTTCGCCATCGGCCCGGATCACCTCGGCGGCCCAAAGACGGCATTAAAACAGGCCTCAAATGTGAAGCTTTCGGACGAAGCGCGCCGCGAAGCGTTCATGCACGACGTGCATGCCTCCGCCTGCCGCGTGTTTGGCACCACGCTCGGGCCGGAAGCCAATTCCGCACATCGTAATCATTTTCACGTTGATATGGCCCAGCGCAAATTGGTCAAAATCTGCGATTGAGCGATCATTATCCGTTTCGCTAACCGCTTTAAGATAGCGGGCTTGTCAAAAAGGCCCGCTTCCGTTCATGTGCGGCGAGCCTCGCCCGCAGACCCCAGATGTTCGGACCCCGCTTTTCATGCCGACACGCAATTCTCCGACAGACGCGCCTTTGCCGTCAGCCGCCGGCAGCTTTCCAGCCGTGCGCCTACGCCGCAACCGCAAGGCAAACTGGTCGCGGCGCCTCGTTTCGGAAAACATCTTGTCCGCTTCCGATCTGATTTGGCCAATCTTTGTGATGGAGGGCAAAGCAAAACGCGAAGCCGTCTCCTCCATGCCGGGCGTCGAACGCTTGAGCGTCGATCAAGTTGTGGAGGCGGCGCACGAAGCCGCCAAACTTGGCATTCCCGCGCTCGCGCTGTTTCCCTATAGCGGCACAAAACTGCGCAGCGAGGACGCACGCGAAGCCTTCAATCCGGAAAATCTTGTCTGCCGCGCCACGCGCGCGATCAAGAAGACCGGCCTCGACATCGGCATCATTCTCGACGTCGCGCTCGACCCCTACACGAGCCACGGCCATGACGGCCTGATGATCGGCGACGAGATCGCCAACGACGAGACCATCGCCGCACTCATCCAACAGTCGATCGTGCAGGTCGATGCGGGCGCCGACATCCTCGCGCCGTCCGACATGATGGACGGGCGCATCGGCGCCATCCGCGCGAGCCTCGAGGCGGCAGGCCACAAGAACACGCAGATCATGAGTTACGCCGCGAAATATGCCAGCGCCTTTTACGGCCCGTTCCGCGACGCGGTCGGCTCAACAGGGCTGTTGAAGGGCGACAAGCGCACCTACCAGATGGACCCGGCTAACTCCGATGAAGCAATTCGCGAAGTTGCCCTCGACATCGCCGAAGGCGCCGACATGGTGATGGTGAAACCCGGCATGCCCTATCTCGACATCGTGCGGCGCGTGTCGGCAACCTTCCAAATTCCAACGTTCGCTTATCAGGTGTCGGGCGAGTACGCGATGATCGTGCGCGCAGCCGAAGCTGGCGCCTTTGACTGTGACAAGGCGATGATGGAAA
This sequence comes from Hyphomicrobium sp., assembly GCA_031419475.1. GTDB lineage: Bacteria > Pseudomonadota > Alphaproteobacteria > Rhizobiales > Hyphomicrobiaceae > Hyphomicrobium_B. Next base: position 3,806 of record JANOKW010000325.1, read on the forward strand.
GCCTCTTGGCCTTCAAGCGCGCGGGCGCGGCCGGTATCCTCACCTACTTCGCGCCACGAGCGGCGAGGATGCTGCAGAGCAGCTAGCGTGCGATTGCCCACCTTCCGCCGCCCGCAATCTCGGATATAGTCCGTCTTTTGAATAGGGCGCTTATTTGCGTTGGGGGCGGTATATGTATCGCGTCGTCGTTGCACTCTTCGTCTCGAGCTTCGTCTCGATATTTTGCGGATTGTTCACGTCTGGCATTGCAGATCCGGCATCCGCCCAGGACGCTTTGACCGTTTTTCCGGAACCGGCCGTGTGCCCCGCGCCCGCAAACGATGGCGACCTTCGTGCCGAAGAACGTGCCGGCTGGTCGGATTGCGAAAAATGGGTGTGGTCGTGTGTCATCAAGGGCGAGGAAGCAAATCTCTTTTCAAAAGAATGCACGACGCCGCGCCTGAGCGCGCACGTTCTAGGCCGCCAAAAATGGCAGCTCGCGCCGTTCGTCGATCCGGCAAAATACCAGAAGGCAAACGCGCTAACCTCAAAGTTCCTCGAGACGATTTTGACAATACCGCTCTACCGCGATGCCATCACCGCGAAAGGCGTGCGCATCTTCGGCGGCTACTTCGGCGATCCTGTCAATCTTGAGAACATGGCGATCCAAACCAACCTCGTTCTCGACGGCGCCATGATGCAGCGCGGACTGCGGCTCACCAACTTCCGCACGGAAAAAAACCTGTCCCTCGATGGTTCTAACATCCGCGGCTCCCTTTACCTGATGCGCGCGCGCATCGACGGCTCGATTTACATGGAATATGGGGCCTACGACACTGTCGATCTCAGAGACGCTCGCATCGGTGCGAGTTTTGAGGGCACAGGCTCTGTCTACAACGGCGAACTCAGATTCGACCGCACGCACATCGCCGGCAAACTCGTCCTCATCAAAGCGCGTCTGACCATGCTGCGCGGCGCATTGAGCCAGATCGGCGGCTCGCTCGACATGCGCGTTGCTGACGTGCGCGTCGGCATCGATCTCAGCGGAGCGGTCATAGCCGGAGATTTACGCATGCCGGAAATGACATTCGGCCGGCGCCCGAAGCCGGGATCCGCCTTCTGCGACTGGAATCCGGATGCAGAGACCGACAATCTGCTCAATCGCCTGTCCAAAAGACTGCCAAACCGTGAGCTTGCGGATGCGGCTATCGGCGAAGTCGCAGGCGGACGGCCATTCATTGGCGGGAAAGCGACGCCGAACGTTTGTGAATCCGCCGAAACGGCAGGAGCTCTTGACGGTCTGAACACGGCCCTGCTGCGCAACATGAAAGTCGATGGCACGCTCTGTCTCGTCGATGTCAGCGGGGAAATCGCCGGGAACAGCCCGGACGGAAAACCACTTAACATCACCACCGTTTTGCTCGACGGCACCACGGCCAAGTCGACGATTTTACGCTGGAAACAATCTCCCAGCATGACGGTTTGGCACGCCGTCGATTTCAAAACCGGACACATGATCGTCAATCTCGACGAAAAGCCCCGGCAAAGCTATTTCGACCAGATGGACGCCGGCATTCTCACTTTCATGACGCGAAGCGCTGCCGACCAGATCGTGTCTAAATTCTCCGGTCCCGATAGCGACGAAGAACTTTTCAAATCCAAATGCGACGTCACGCCCACTGCGGCGAACACTCAAGAGATGCACTCCAGAGCGACGCAAGACCACATCATCGAATTTTTCGCGCGCAATACATCGCGCAGCGTTCAGCCGTTTGCCAATTTCGTGAGCCGCCTTGAAGCGACGGGCCTCGACACGACGCACCTCAAGATTGGTCTCAGCGAGTTGAAAAACCGCAACGCTTGCTCAACGTCTCAACTCACGGCGGCATGGAAAAGCGACGGCTGGAAGCAGGTTCGCGCGCAGGCCACGGGTTTGCCAGCCAAGGAAGTCTACAAATTTATGCTCGATTCGATTTGTTCGGGTGGCTATTCGGCCTTGAAATACACAGTCTCCTACGGGCATCAGCCACTCAACTTGATTTTCTGGTTTTTCGGTATCGGCCTATTTTTCTTTGCACTTCTATTCTTCGACAAGCCCGATCCCGACAAACCGGACGCAATCGACCATCCGGGCTTACTCTACGCCTTTGACAACCTGATCCCGCTTAAGGCCTACCGCTCCGATCATGCGGGCGCCGCACGGCTGCCGAAAAGAAAATCTCTGCGCTTTTATCTCAAGGTACACCGGTTCTTCGGTGCCATGCTGGCGGTGCTTGCTTTCTTCTTCATCTACAAGGCTTCGACTTGACGCCAGATGGCGTCACGTATGTTCCCGGCGCCGGAGCCTTTTTGCCAGCACGCGCATCACAGCCATCGCAAAACCCGGCTCCTCGCGCACAAGCACCACAAACATTTTCTCGTCGATGACGACGACTTCGGTTGATTCTGCTGCGAGTGCGGCGGCGCTGCGTGGCCCTTCGTCGATTAAGGCCATCTCGCCGAAAATGCCGCCTCGTCCAATCTGTTCCAATACCTTGCCATAGGTCAAAACATCGACGCGGCCGGAAACCACCACATACATTTCGCTGCCTATTTCGTGCTCAAGGAAAATCTTCTCCCCAGCATCGATCTGGCGAACAGGTACACTGCGGCGCAGCAAGACGTCGAGGTTGAAGGTATCATCCATCAGGCCTGAAGCTGACCACAATGGCATGCGCCCGGCAAGCCCTGACCTATTCGCTGTCCGTCCACTCCCTTCCCAGTCTAGCCTCCCCAAATCCGGCACCGGCTCGATCCATTTGCGCGGCAGTTATAAATTTCAGCCCTGCCCACTTGAAGAGTACAATTCAGTTGGCGTAGCATCGGCGCATAACGTTTTACTTTTCATATTTGAAATTCTTTACCGGGTGGGGCAAAGCGTCATGAAATACAAGCGGGTCTTCGCGGCTTTATCCGCGCTCGCCGCCGCGGCTCATCCCGTCTTAGCGCGCGACATCACGGACGGCGTCGCCATCACCGACAGCGCTGCGATGGAGTATCTCGAAACACACGGGTTCTCGCTTAACGCACTACTGTCCAAGGATTGGAAAAGGGGTGCCGAGAGCAAAGTCTTGAACAACGCCGAACTTGCGGCGATTGCACCGGTCGCTGCCTTGCGCAGCGTAGTGCGCCGCGAGTTCCTCGAATATCAGCGCAGTTACTTGGCGCGGTCCCCCGTCTTGAGCGAAATCAAGGAAAAGGATATCGGCACGGGCACCAACCCGGCTCACCGGAAATTCGAACGCAACTATCTGGATTCGAAGGCGGCGCGCTTCAACCTCGTCGGCGTCATCAATCGCTTAGACCGCCGCTTCCGCTCTCCGGGCACCTGCGGGGAAATCCGGCTGCTCTATCGCCTCGCCTACAAAACTATGGCCGCGAGCGTAAACATCAGCGACTCGGGCAAACACTTTCGCGGCAGGCCTATCGAAACGGAATCGCGCCTCCCCGTTTCCATCAATCTTGTGCTTCGCGCCAAGAACACCGACGCCAACACATCCGACGACGATCAGCAATGCCAGGACATCGCCAAACACTGGCTGGCTGCGGGCGACTCGGGCCTCTCCGGCAAGGACCTCGCCCTGAGCCTTTTGAAACCAACGGGTGCGCTTGGGCTCGTCGAGCCGTCGCAGATCGATCGCATGGAAACCAACATCCAAGTGATGCGGCTGCCGACCAGCATCTCGGAAGGTTTCGGCGGAAATGCCGAATACCTGCTGAATATCTTCAATTGGAACCCAGGGAGCAAAAGCTTCAGCCGCAAGCGCCTCGAAAACCAGATCAACCGCGAGGGGTTGTTGGCCAATCCGGGCCAGCTCCAAGCTTTCAAACGCTGGCTGTTTACCCCCGAACGGCTCTACGAACTCGACGAGGGCACCATTTCGATTCCGGAAGAATTTCTCGCCTTTACCGCTATCACTTCGGCACCCGGCGGCACCGCACGCGCAACCAACCGGCCGTTCCTCGGTTTAATCTCAGACCCCGAAGCCGAACGGCGCTTCAACGAACTCAAAGATGCAGCAGCGCGCCTGTCGCCGGATGGACAACTCCGCAACATCAAATCGGGCTTCGGATTGCAGCAACGCCTAACCGATGTCAGTTGCACGGGCTGTCATCAGTCGCGGGCGATTGGCGGCTTCCACTTCATGGGCGCCGATCGAAAGTCGACAATCCGCGATCTTCCGCCGAACGCCATATTCGTCGCGGGCTCGCCGCACTTCTACGGCGACCTGCCGCGCCGGCGCGAAGTCGTCAAGGCGCTCGCAGAAGGCAAGGCGCCTGATTACGGCCGAGGCTTTTCCATGCGCCCGAGCGAAGACATGCGCGGCAAGCCCGACTACTTTCCGGCGAGTTTCAACAGCGTGAGAAACGGCTGGGGTTCGAACTGCTACATGTTGACCAACGGCGAGGCAGGCGCCGATCCGAGCTTCAAATCATGGACCTGCGGCAGCAATCTCGACTGTCAGCCCATTCACGAATCCCGCCACGAGCCGCACTTCGGCGTCTGCGTCACCACGAAGAGGAAGGAGAGGCTCAAGTTCGGCGACCCATTCGTGTTCGGCGAAATGACATACAGATAAACAAAGCTCCCAGGACGGCCCGGCGTATTCACCTACCGTGATATCTACTGCGCGAAATCCGACATATTGAATAAGCGCGAAGCGGCACCCGGAAAATGTCTCTATCCCATTCCTGGGGATGTTTATAAGCAGCCAGCGTCGATGACGTCCGGCAACGCCATCCATGGCTATCAATACGGCGGCTTTTTCGGCGGCATGAAGCGCCGCCCGCTAGGCTGCATCGACGACCGGGATCCCGATACCACGTGCGGGCTCGAAGGCGGTGCGACGAAGTTTGGAACCAAGCCGCGCAGCAACAACGCGTTTAGCAAATGTGTCGAAATGCTCGCCGACGAGAAAACCAGCTTCCGTTCTTGTATTTCCTCGCTCAAGTTCACGCATGAGTCGATGTTGCGCACATGCAATGTTTTGAAGACCTGCCGCGACGATTACGTTTGCGTCTCAACCAAGAGCACGCTCGAGACAAAAACCGGCGCCTGCCTGCCACCCTACTTCCTGTTCCAGTTCCGCACCGACGGGCACCCGGCGCCGCCGGAAGGTTCCGCCGCACCGCCCGAATGCCTGCTGCCCGACGCGGATCTCGGCGGCCTGCGGCCAGACTATTGCGCGCGTTACCCGCGCGAAGACGGTTAGCGGGACAGTACGAGACTGGGAATTGGCGCGCGGTCTACCGCCTGACCGGGCGGCGGCGCGGTGGCTCGGCTGGCACGTCTGCGGGAACAGAATCGTCCGCAGCCGGTTCTTTTCCGTCCGCAGTCTTTGCTTTTGGCTCAGGAGCCTTCTGCGCAACCGCATTCTTTGGCTTTTGACATTCCGTCAGCCACACATCGATCGTTGGATGTTCGACGCCGAAAAGGCCAGGGCTCTCGGCAAACATCCACCCCGTAAAGATGCGCTTCTGCTGGCCATCGAGCTGCACTTCATCGACTTCCACGAACGTGGTCGTCTTGGGGAGTTCGGTCTCTGGCCTTGAGTAACACGCGCGCGGCGTGACTTTGAGCGCACCAAAGACGGCTGTTTTGCCAAGCTCAACTTCGAATTTTGAAATGCGCGCGGTCACCTTGTCAAGCGCGGAAAATATCGCGACTTGGTTTTCTAAGCGCTCGGCATAGGCAGGAAGAGCCCAGATCGCGATTGGCGCGGCGGCGATCCATCTCAGCCGTCGCCTGAGTGACCGGTTTTCACAAACAGCGGTTCTGTTTTCCACGAATTGGCTCGACACCCAACCGTCCTTTGATTTTCTAGGTCTGCCTAAACACCCGATGCCATCAAATCAATGCCAATGGTGGCTGGAGCAAGGCCCTATTGCCGTGGTCCCAGCTTTACTCGGGCTTCCAGGCTTTGTAATCGCTCGTTGACTTGGCCCGCGGCGCATTCCCGAGGATCGATCCTGCAGGCCTGTATGCACCCGAGGTGCCGGTCATGTTCATCTGGTGCGGCTTCTGCCACGGCTTTGCCTGATAGGCCTCGCTTGAAGGCAACTCATCGACAGTATGATGCAGCCATCCATGCCACTCGGGCGGTACCTGTGACGGTTCGGAGAGAGACTTATAGATGACCCATCGCGCAGGAACGCCGAGCGGGCCATTTCCCGAACGCTGAAGAAAATAGCGGTTGCCGAAATCGTCTTCGCCCACCTGCAGCCCCTTGCGCCAAGTGAAAAGCCGCGTGCCCCAGGTGTTACCGCCCCACCAGGAAAAGATTTCGCTGAAAATGCTCATTTAGCGTGGTCCTGGATAGAAGAGAGTCATGAGGGGATAATGCGTCCAGTTACTGCCATTCGCGTTGCCCTGTCCAGACAGACACGGAGAGCGGCAAGAGTGCCACACCGGCGCGCCGGAATCGCATTATGAAGGACACATCGGATCGGCGGACGGCCCGCGGTTGCGGCCTTTCAACAGTC
>JANOKW010000326.1:0-7869 GCA_031419475.1 Hyphomicrobium sp.
CGTGGGCAAGTTAGTTGGTTCGGAGAGGCTGCAGGCGGAAGGTAAGTTTCAGGAGATCAAGGGCGAAGCTCAGCAAGCCGTGGGCTCTGCGAAGAACGCAGCAGGAGATGCCTACGATGAAGCGGCGAACTCCAGCACAGCCGATAAGATTAAAGGGCACGCCAACACTGCGGCGGGCAAAATCAAGCAGAAAATTGGTAGTGCGATAGACTCGCCGGAAATGGAAGCGGACGGGCTTGATCAAGAGGCCAAGGGCAATGTTCAAAAAGTCGTGGGCGACGTTAAGAAAAGCTTCGGCAATTGATTGCTGAAAGAAGCGGGCCTGTGCACCCCGAGCAATATTTGCTCGGGGTGTGGTGCATTGGGAGCATTCGAAGCCGAGATCCAAGAACGCAGTCGCGATAAACAAAAACCAGCTCTATCCCGGCTCGCCCATTGTAAAGTTGGAACTTTCATTCGCTTGCAGCGTTCTTCTTCCATCGAGAGGTCGGTCCAAGGAGCTGGTCATGGGCAATCTACTTAATTACGCCATTGTGTTTCTGGTAGTGGCACTAATCGCAGCATTTTTAGGCTTTGGTGGCGTCGCTGGCACGGCCATGGATGGTGCGCGAATCCTGTTTTGGGTCGCCATCGTGTTATTCATCGTCTCGCTCGTCGCTGGCCTGATACGACGGGCCTGAGCGGAGGATTGCGCTGAGCACCCCTTCGCTGATCACGGTTAATGGCTGGCGTCCAACGGACGTTCAGCCATTCGCTGTTTTATTCTTTCGGGCGCCGATCTGCCTTCGCATAACTAGCACCGCGCGATTTACGTCCAGGATTGGCGATCATGACGCAGCGCACTTATGCTTCCCAAGCGAGACGCTTTATTCTGGTAATGACGGCACTGTTCCTGCCGACGTTGACGCTCATTCCCCTGGGAGGACTTTACCTTTATGAAAAGGGGGTCTTACTATGGTGGGCCGTCGCTGCTACGGCATTGGTCGCTATAGTCTATGCGAGCCAAAAGCGGCTTTTTACGCAGCCAGAAATAGTAAACTCCGGCGGCACGCCGCTTGACGAATTCACCAGTCAAATTTCACCCAGCTGGAACCCCATGGAAGAGAAAGCGTGGGCGGATGTGCGGCAAATCGCGAAAACCGTCGAAATTGAAAAACTGATTGATGCGGATGCGCTCCTGGAATTGGCACAGCGCACGATCAACGTCGTCGCTAAGCGGCTGCACCCTGAAAGATCCGACGCATTGTGGCGTTTCACCATGCCAGAGGCGTTTGCGATCACAGAACGGGTTAGCAGAAAACTGAGCAACTTCGTTCAAGACAATGTGCCGTTTGGTGATCGCCTGACGATTGCACAAGTGCTGCAGATTTACAGCTGGAGATCGTTCGCAGACGCGGCTGGACGTGCGTACGATGTATGGAGGCTCGTCCGCCTCAGCAATCCTGTAACGGCCGTTACCCACGAAGCGCGCGAGAGATTGTCGCGAGCAATGATGCAATGGGGCCGCGACCACATCTCGAGAAGGCTGACAGAAACATTTGTCGAAGAAGTTGGGCGCGCGGCGATTGATCTTTACGGCGGCCGGCTGAAGTTGACCCACGAACAATTCGTCGATCACAGCGCAAACATTAGAGCGAGCGATACCTCGACGACGTTCCCGGACACACCATTACGTGTGGTGGTGATCGGCTCTCAAGGACCTTCGCGCGACGCCGCGAATACTATGCTCCAGGAAATGCAGCGAAAACAATCGGCCGCGATCACTGCATTCCTGCGTGGCGAGCAGGTGGCGGCTGATACGCTGCGAGTATTTGCAATAGACGTCGTTAGTGCTCCAAGTTCTGACGATACCGATAGAGGTGCCAAAAAGCGTTCGAGGCTGACGAAATACGCCGATATCGTTGTTTACACCGTATCACACACCGGTCTATCGGAAACTGATCGGGACACTTTGCGTGAAGTCGCGAGAGAGGCATTCGTCGTGCCGCCCGTATTGTTGCCGGTTTTGCTCCGATCTGTGGCGTCAGAAATCCAAACGAAGGATAGGGCAAGTTCGCGGTCGGCTTTGGAAGACATGACGGCGACTCGTCTTGGCATCCATTACACAGGACAAATTGCGGACAGTGTAGAACTGCTCATCGCGCCCCATCACGCAAACGACAATGAAACGCGGCTTTGGGATGCCTTGACGAAGTGCTCAACACAAGCGCGTCGTGTGCAATTCCTTCGCCGGCTGCAACAAATTAAAAGTCAGCGCAACTGGACGGGAACCGCAAAACAAGCGATTTCCGCAGTCGGCAGCGTGGCGAAATCAATCCTCCCGAGGTGGCGATCTGGAGCTGAGTGAAAAGTTTAGCACTTCGTGAAGTTGGCACTCTCGTGGAACTTTTCGCCGTCCGGCACGTTTTCAAATGCACAACGAAATCGAACGGAGCAGAATCATGGGATATTCAAGTCACGCTAAAGATAACCTCGAAAGTGCTACGCGCTCGGTCGCCAGCAGTGTTGCAGACAAGGCGTCCGAATATGCTGAAAGCGCCGGCACGCAAATAGATAAGGCGATCCAGGGCGCTGAGGCCACGGTTAGCAGTGTCGCCGAACACGGCAGAGAAGCCGGCGAAAAAGTCCAGCAAGTCGCCGGTAACTTAAAAACGGCTTTGGACAAATCTGTCAACGACCAGCCTATGGCCACACTCGCAGTGGCAGTGGCAATGGGTTTTGTAATCGGTGCGCTTTGGAAATCGTGACCAGCTTCATATAGAACCTAACCATCAGATAAGAGGGGCGCAGCAATGTTTTCGGCACTTTTTCGCCGCGCGCAGGTCACGGTTGACAACGCCATCGACGGCGCTGTGAACCGGATAATCATTGCTGTGCCCTTTGTAGTTGCAGGCGCGTTCGCAACGGCGGCACTTTCTGTGTGGCTTCACTCAGAGTATGATCCGATCATCGCAAATCTGATAATGGCTACCATTTTCGCAATCCTTGGATTGCTCGCTGTTGCGGTTTTTGGAGGATCGTCCAAATCAGCCGACACTTCAGTTGAGGCGAGTGAAACAGCCGCGAGCACAGATGAGGCAAGTCAAGGAACGACGCCCAATGGGGACAGGGATCTATCAGGCGCCGACCGGGAGCTCGTGATGGCCGCCTTGTCGTCGGCAGCGCCCCTTGCGATCCCCGCGTTGCTGCGTCTATTGATGAAAAACTTGCCGCTGATCGCCGCTATTTTGGCCGCTGTGTTTGTGATGACGCGGTCACCGGACGGCTCACAACAAGCGACACCTGAGGCACCCCCACGGTGATTTCAGGTCGCAGTTTACGTATCTCCAACCAAGCGGGAACTTTTCGCCACTAAAGGTGTTTGGTACTTTAGTGCAAGGTTTCTGTTTTATCGCTTTAGTGATGGAGTAAGATACTTGACACGATTTAGCAGCTGAGGGGGCTTAATGGCTGACAAGCAAAGGCAGTCCGACAAAATGCCATTCGACAAAATGCAAATTGATCGGTTAAGCGACACTTCCAACCGGTGTGCGAAAGCTCCACTCCCCCCCGAAATCCAAGGAGTAATTGGCGCGAAGCTGAGGCAGATATACGGCGAACTTCTCTCCGAACCTCTCCCCAGAAAGTTTCAAAGTCTTCTCGATGAGCTCGGAAAATCGGATCCTAAGAGATGAGTGAGAAACCGCAGTCCACGATGCAAGACGACCTTGCCGCAGTAGTGCCTAATCTTCGGGCATTCGCGCGGTCGCTGTGCGGCAACACGCATCAAGCTGATGACTTGGTCCAGGAAACACTGGTAAAAGCTTGGAAGAATCAAAGCAGTTTCGCACCGGGCTCTAATTTGAAAGCTTGGCTGTTCACCATCCTTCGCAACACGTTCTTGTCGGAGCGAAGAAAGCGAAAACATGAAGTTGAAGACCTGAATGGCAGCCTAGCCGAGCAGCTGAGTGTCAGTGGCGGACAAAGTGGGCATATGGATCTTCTCGACTTTGCCAAAGCGTTTGAAAAACTTCCTCCAGAACAAAAAGAAGCTCTGATATTGATAGGCGCTGAAGGGTTTGCTTACGAAGAAGCAGCGCTGATGTGCGGATGTGCAGTTGGCACGATTAAAAGCCGCGTCAATCGCGCGCGCGGGAAACTATGTGAACTTATGGGCGTCGATGGTGCGGCCGATTTCGGCCCCGAACTGCCGCTGCAAGATCGCGCAAGAGCGACGTGGCTCTAAGCCTCTGTTTTAAATGAATAAATTTTCTTGTTATGACCCCGCGACATACAAAATAATATTTTTTTTCCCTTTCACGCAGCCAATCCAACGGACAAGCGTTATCAAATGTTGCCCGGAAAATTTATCCGGACGTACCTTCGTTAGTTAGACGTCATCGTAAACCGATCAGGGGCATCGATCATGAGTAGCTCAATCGCCGACGTTGTAGCGCCTGAACTCCCATATTTGCGACGCTTCGCCCGAGCTTTAACTGGTAGCCAAGGCTCAGGCGACGCCTACGTCGTTGCCATGCTTGAGACGCTTGTAGCTGACCAGTCGACTTTTAGCCGCGACATTCCTCCTAAGTCAGCAGTTTACAAATCGTTTCTTCAGGTGTGGAATTCGACGCCCATAAATCACCGCGCGGATCCGGTAGAAAACGGCATTGCAGGCGTCGCCGATAAACGCATTGAAACGCTCACCCCCATGCCCCGTCAGGCATTTTTGCTCGCTGGCCTAGAGGAATTTCAGACCACGGAAATTGCAAGAATTCTGAGTGTGGGTGAAAAAGAAGTCAGACGGCTGCTCGACGTTGCAGGAAGGGAAATTTCGGATCAGATTTCCGCGCGAGTGCTCATCATCGAAGATGAACCACTCATCGCTCTTGATATCGAAAGTCTAGTCACCGAAATCGGACATCATGTCGTTGGAATAGCCACGACAAGGTCTAACGCTGTGGTCATGGCAAAAAATACAAATCCCGGGCTCGTGCTCGCTGACATACAGCTCGCGGATGGCAGCTCGGGTATCGACGCTGTGAACGATATCTTGACCGACTTTAATGTGCCGGTGGTTTTTATTACAGCGTATCCGGAACGTTTGCTTACCGGACAGCGCGCCGAGCCCACTTTCCTTATCACCAAGCCTTTCCGTCCGGAGATGGTTAAGGCCATCATCAGCCAAGCATTGTTCTTCGATCTCAAGCCCGGAATTCAACGCGGCGCGGCAGCCTGACCCCAAATATCGGCCAAATTTGCTGAGTTTCTGGATTAGGTGAGAAAATGCGAAAAAACCGAACTTGCGGATTAGGTTTTAGAGCCAGATGGCAGCAGACCAGAGCAGGGATGATAATTGGCTAGGCGAAGCGCACGATAGTGGAGACGCTGCAAAATGCCTGCCTGCAATAGATGCAACGCTTGGTTTACGATTGCTAGCGTCCAGTCCCGATTGCGTCAAGCTGGTCGATAAACGCGGCAAACTGCGTTTCGTAAACGCGAACGGCCTTGAGCTGCTGGGAATAGATCATTTCCATACACTTGAGAACAAACCTTGGCATGAATTGTGGCCCGAACAGTCGCAGCAAATTGTTTGCGCTGCCGTTCGCGAAGCAGTGACAGGCCGGGTCGCGCGCTTCGTTGGCATGTGCCCAACTGCATCAGGTGAGCCGAAGTGGTGGGACGTAGCGGTCAGCCCGGTTCATAACAGCGTAGGCGCGCTCGTCTGGGTGTTGGTGGTGTCCAGGGACATTACGCTCCGGAAACGAACTGACATAGCACTCGCTTCGAGCGAACAGCGGTTTCGTGCGCTTTCCGACAACATGGCTCAACTCGCGTGGATGGCAGACGAGACCGGCAGCATCTTCTGGTTCAATCAGCGCTGGTTTGACTACACCGGGACGACATTTGAACAAATGGCTGGATGGGGCTGGAAAAGCACTAATCATCCAGATCACGTCGAACGCGTCGTTAATAAAATTCGCCGCTGTTTCGAAACTGGCCGAATCTGGGAAGACACGTTTCCACTTCGCGCCGCTGACGGATCCTTTCGCTGGTTTCTCTCACGCGCACGGCCCATCAAAGATGAGTGCGGCAAGGTTACGCTCTGGTGCGGAACCAATACCGACGTGACTGAACAACGCAATGCAAGCCAGCGCTTGCGTCAGCTGGCGCGGCTTATCGAATTGTCCCACGAGCCCATCCTCGTTCGCAACCCGCAAAGCGGCATCGTCCTTTGGAACCGCGGGTGCGAAGTTCTTTACGGCTATAGTCAATTAGAAGCGGTCGGCAAGAATACCCATGATCTTCTTCATTCATCGCATGCGGGAAGCTCAGTTGACATCGAGAAGGAATTAGAATCGAACGGCACTTGGTCGGGCGAACTCAAGCGTGTCACTAAGGATGGTTCAGAAGTTTGGGTTGATTGCCGGAAGGAACTAATCCGCTGGAGCGACGACAGCGTAATTCTCGAAACAAATCGCGATATCACCCAGACCCGCAAGTCGGCACAAGTTCGCGACCTCTTGATCGGTGAAGTTAATCATCGGGTCAAAAACACTCTTGCCATCGTGCAGTCACTCGTCTCTCAAACGGCGCGCAATGCGCATGACATCGATGGGTTTGTATCGGCAATTACTGGCCGACTCCAGTCTCTGGCCAGAACCCACAACGTGCTCGCCGATACGAGTTGGCTCGGCACTCAGCTGCGGCTTCTGATTACGTCCCAACTTGACGTGATTGGGGAACTACAATCGCGTTTCGATCTCGTAGGCGATGACATAATTATTCCACCACAAGCAGCACTTCAGCTGTCGTCGATTTTGCACGAACTCGCCACGAACGCGGTTAAACACGGCGCTTTGTTGAATTCAAATGGCAAGATCTCAATCACGTGGTCCATGACGGGGCGCAAGCCCCCTTCACTTGAGATCGTTTGGAAAGAATTTGGCGGGCCTAAGGTCAACATTCCTAATGCGCGCGGGTTTGGATTGTCACTCATCGAACGATCGGCAAGTCTTCCTCATATCCACACGCGCGTTTCTTTTGATGAATCTGGTCTTCAGTGCACGATTCAATTGCAACTGACTGAACCCGTCACATCGGCGCCTGAATATTTTGATCTTGGCAAACGTTCTTTATCTTCCGCCAACTGAATTGATGGACGCGGAGTAACTACGAACAGCGCCTGGTGATACTTGGCCTGCCGAATGCGAGAGCAGACCCGCGAAGTCACCACACGGCACGCCTGCCGGCTCGCGCATTACATCTGAACAATGTGCGCATTTGCGGAACAATTTCGCCAACAAGGCGTTTTTCACCGAGCACCGCAACGTCAGCGCGCGATCGGCCCTCACTTCCGTCGTGAGCTATCAGAGCGGAATCAGTCAGTTTTGAAAGGACGTTAATGTGAAAATGAACAAGTTTAATGTCACGGCAGCTGCACTCGCAGCGGTGGCGTCATTTGTGGGAACTCTTAGTTTGAGCAATGGAGCAAGTGCACAAACCCGCCCTAACAATAATAGCTCAATGATAAACAAGAACGTGACTCCCAGATTGGCTGCTCGCCCCGGGAACGGAGTTAACAGATTGACGGCTCGCCCGGGCAACCGAATGAATCGAATTTCCGTTCGCCAAGGCGACGGGATGAATCGTCAGCGATTTGGAAATAATCGCATAACTGGAGTTCGGCGCGACAATCGACTCAACCGCAATAATTTCAGTGACAACCGCATCGGCGTTCGCCGCGGCAACCGCGGATATAGAAATTTCAGCTATTATAACGGCGATGGGTATGAGCGAAATTATGGCCGCCGCTACAACAGCCGTCGCGGCTTTGGCATCGGCGGGATATCCATCCAGCTCGGCGATATCGGTTCGTCGGGATGTCGT
>JANOKW010000327.1:0-11291 GCA_031419475.1 Hyphomicrobium sp.
TCTCGCCGAGTTCGAATGGCGCTTCAACCATCGCTACGATCTTGCCGCCATGATATCCGTGCTGACACTCGCCGCCGTCAGAACACCCCCGGTCACCTACTATGACCTCAAGTGGGCTGACTATGGTGCGTAATCAGGAAAACAATAGTAGCTTGATTCTCATCTAGCCGATTTGCCGGCGCGGCATTACCTTCTGCGGAACCAATCATAATGCCAATCGTTCGATGAGCATGATTGATGCTCTGGATTACATGCTCTTGAAAGGATGCGGCACTGCCGACGATGAGAGTATGGCTTTTCATCGAGTCGTAGGTGACTTGAAATCGCGTGTTATATGCTTCCTTCCTTGGGGCGCGACTATTCCGGCAGCGCAGCGTTTGAACATGATTCCGGCGACGTTTCTGGCCTGTTATGAGTTACCTCTAGCCATCGTCAGTTCTGAGCCCCAGCTTTGCGCCGATGCGACCCGCATGCTGGTGGTGGACGCTCTTGCATTGATTGATCAAACGGACTTCAAGTCTGAAACGATTGTCATGCTGGGTCTCAGCATGGGTTCCGGTCCGGCGACCGTGCTTGCCAACGCAACAGGAGGACGGCTATGTTCGGTGACTTCAGCGGACCGCGGAGACTTGATGCTCTGGCAAAGTCGCGCAGCGGTTGGCGTAAAGAAAAAAGCGATGCATAAGGGTTATTGCTTGCCGGATTTTTCGCAGGCGTTGCAGGGCTTACATTCCATCGAGAACTTGCATTACATACGGCAAGACAGCATCTTTATTACATCGGAGCGTGATTTATTCGTCCCCGCAGTCAGAAGCGCTGCTTTAATTCAAGCAGTGCGTGACGCTCGGCCTGACGCTCAGTTCATTACGTCGTCTCGCGGGCACGTTCGCACGCTTTGCGCTGCGGTGCTCCATTTGCCGGAACTCCTGGAAAAGCAAGGCCGGTCCGCTGCTGCATGAAGCGAAGTGTGCCGATCAGGGCTACCGGTTAACAACCACGCTGAGGCGTTTAATATATTGACGGATCGCGCCCGCCATCCGCTGGGGGAGTCACACCTTGCCATCCATCGGCTGAAATACTGTCGAGAGGGACATTTAGATCGTACGTTAAGCCCTCTGGAGCATAGTCAAATTTAGCAGGCTGACCGCCATCATTGATGGCGCGTTCCAACAGTGTCGATCCGAAGCCTTTAGCGACCGGTGGAATTTCGATCAGCGGCCCGCCGCGCTCTTGCCAGCGAAACGAGAGACGCGACTTTTCAAGTTTCTTATGCGTATGCCACCACTGCACTGCTATTCTGCCGGTATTGTTTGCCAAAGCCCCATACTTGGCGGCATTGGTCGCGAGTTCGTGGATGATTAAAGCAAACGATTGCGTTGCCGCAGGCGTCAATATGACGAGTGGGCCAGTGGCGTCAACACGATCAGTAAAGCTCGCAAGTTCGCCGGCCACGATATCTCCGAGTAAACCACCTCTTCCAGGATCGGTCAGCAAAAGGGCGTGCCCCTTTGCCAAGGCCGTCAAACGAGCCGCGAAAATCTGGCGCGCCTCTTCGTTAGGGCGGTCGTTCGCAAACGTACGGTTCGCAATCGCAATTGCAACCGTCAGTAAATTTCCTGTGCGATGCTGAAGTTCCTTCGCCAGCAGCGCTGTGTGAACTTCGACGCGCTTGCGTTCGGAAATATCTACGAACGTCAAAACGACCCCGTCTATGACACCAGCCAAGGTCCTGTAGGGCTGTATACGCAGCAGGAACGCTGCGCTCTTATCTTTTAACGAAACCTCATGCTCGGCCATCGCATGGCTAGTCTGCACCTGGGTCACGTCTTGCTTCAAACTGGCGTAGTCCAGCAGATTGACAATCTCCGTAATGGGCCGGCCGCGATCAGCACGTCGAAGCGGGAACAATTCGGTTAGAGCCGGCGTAAAATGCCGAATGCACAAATCGTCGTCCAGAAATACGGTTGCTATCCGGGTCGAGTCGAGCAAGTTCCGCAGATCGCTATTGAGCCGGGTTAACTGGTCGTTCTTGCCCGCCAGTTCACTGTTGACGGTTTGCAGTTCCTCGTTGATCGACTGCATTTCTTCTTTGGCGGTCTCAAGCTCCTCGTTCGATGACTGAAGTTCCTCATTGACTGCCTGAAATTCTTCGTTCGCGGCATTCATATCCTCGAGTAACGTCTCAAGTTCATCACTGGCCGCCCGGAGTTGAAATCGCGTGGCTTGGAGTTCCTTTTCCAAAACCACGCTCGCATTCGGATTTGAATCGATTTGTGGATCGACGGCGGCCGTCACAGAGAATGGCGCACTTTCGCGGAATGCGACAATGCAAAGATTAGCTCCCTCGGTTACACCCTCGACAATCGGCTCGACGATGAGCGACACAGCGCGGCTTTTCCCGTCTATTTCCGCAACGAGATTCTCAGTAATGACCGTTTTTCTAGTCTCCAGTGCATGTTGAACGGCCGAGCGCACAGCAGGTCGAAGTGTCTTTTGTAGAATTCCATAAAGATGCAAGTTGGCAGTACCTGGAGATGGCTCAAGATAGTGACGCGCCTCACTCCCAGAAAAGCGCAGAATCTCATTCTCACGATCAATGACGAAGTACGCCGGCGCGTAGTGATCCATAAAGCGGCGAACACTCGTGTCGATCCAGTCATGCAACTTAAAAGCGGGATGGTCGCTCGGCTCGATTGATGAACGACGACCAGTCAGATCGGCCGATGGTTTGCTGAGCGGCAACGCGAATTTTTCATCGTTGTTACGCTGAAAAATGCGATGCGTCTTATCCAGCACCGCGAAGGAACTGGCGTGGCGGCCGATACCCTCCGAGGTTCCGAGGAAGAGATACCCGCCAGCATTTAACGCGTATTGAAACGTCCGCGCGACCCTGCTTTGCAGATCGTTATCGAGGTAAATCAGCACATTGCGGCAGGAAATCAAATCCAGCCGCGAGAAAGGCGGGTCTTTGATGATGCTGTGGGTTGAGAATACACACATCTCGCGGATTTCGCGAACAGGTGAGACATTAATCCCATCGCTCGTGAACCACCGCGCCGCACGTTCAGGAGACAGCCCCGACTCAGCGCTGCGATAATGCCCTGCGCGGGCGAAGTTAATGGCCCGGGCATCGATATCGGTTCCGAAGATCTTGACGGCGATAGAGCGTCCATCGGGGTGCACGCTCAACGCTTCTTTGATAAGAATGGCGATCGAATATACTTCTTCGCCCGTCGAGCAACCCGCAATCCAGACCCGAACAATGTCGTTCGATTTTTTGGAAGCCAGAATTGGGCCAATCACCAGTTTTTTTAACGCCTCAAAGGCTTCAGTATCGCGAAAGAATTCGGTTACGCCAATCAGGACCTCTTGAAACAACGTGGCCGCCTCCGCCGGTTCTTTGCCGAGGCGGTCGATATAATCGTCGATACGATCAATTTGCAGGACCAGCATCCGGCGCTGCAGGCGCCGGGTCATCGTTGCCTGCTTGTACCCGCTGAAATCATGTTTCACACTCGCTTTTAGAAGCGACATGATTTCGGGCAGGCGCTCATGAATATCATTGCGAAGACCGTCTTTATTGGCGTGCTCCCCACAACTCGTCAAAAGCTTTGCATAGCCGATCAGCCGTTGTGGCATCGCCTCGACCGGCATCACCTGATCGACCATGCCGGTAGCGTTCGCGCTGCTCGGCATTCCGCTCATCGCATGATGATCGAACTCGGCCTGAGCCATTGTCAGCCCAGCATGTTCCTTTATGGCGCGGATCCCCAGCGAGCCGTCGCTGCCAACTCCAGCCAAAATAATGCCAACCGCACACTCGCCTTGATCTTCCGCCAGTGAAACAAAAAAAGCGTCGATCGGGCGCCGGTCCTGACGCGCTGGCGCGGGGGTCACAATGCGAAGAACGCCGCCGACAATCGTCAAGGTGGCGTCGGGCGGAATGACGTAAACGGAATTCGGTTTTACGGCCATTCCGTCCATTGCTGTGACCACTGGCAAAGGCGACTTAGCCGCCAGCAGTTCGACCAGCAAACTCTTGTGATCCGGCGCGAGATGCTGGACAAGCACAAATGCCATCCCGGTATCCACCGGCAAGTTGGCAAGAAAACTCTTGAACGCAGCAAGACCCCCAGCCGAAGCGCCAATACCGACGATCAAATGTCGAAATTTTTGTTGTATACCCATTCAAACTTGATCCAAAACATCAGTTCGCACGAGAACATACACTGTACACGCTCTACCGGGGTCTTCCTATCAACCTGCAACTGGGATCAACGCCCAGAGAGTGAATTAGTTGCGGATTCGGTCATGACGCCGGGCTGGATTTTGTCGGCAGCGATGATTGAAAACCGCTTGCAGACGACCGCGCACTGGCGCTGTGAGCCTCTGTCCTCAAATTGTTCCCCGCCCCGACGCCCCGAACGGCCAGAAACGCATCAGGGTGAGAGCTTTTCTGCAACATCTGGAGGCCACGATTGTTAACAACCCGCAACCGCGAGGCACCGAATTCGTGGTATCGGCGCCACCGAACCCAAGCTATGATGGGATGTGCGTTAGCCTGGTTTCAGCAGCTACGGCCCCACGCACAACCTGGCTACAGAAAGATTGCATGATCAAGCCCGATTCCGGCCAGCCTGATGCGTCTAACACTGGGCCCATTCCCTTGGGACCATCGTCATCGGCCGAGGCACAAGCGGCATCGAAAGTCGACCTGGACCTGGATAGAGACGACATACCAGCCGAGGCCGGCGCAGCATTTCCTATCGTTGGCATCGGTGCGTCGGCTGGCGGGCTGGAAGCAGTGACGCAACTGCTGCGAGCGCTGCCGATCGATACGGGCTTAGGTTTCGTGATCATTCAGCATCTCGCGCCAGATCACGCCAGTAACTTCGCAGAGATTTTATCGCGGTCGATGCGCATGCCGGTTAGTGAGGTGCATGATGAAACTGACGTCGAGCCCAATTGCGTCTATGTAATCCCCCCGAACTGCAACATGATCATTGCCGGCGGCAAGCTGCAACTGCTGCCGCAAGATCGTTACGCCCGGCGTCGCGGCATCGACCAGTTCTTCACCTCTCTGGCGGAGGATTGCGGACACAAGGCGATCGGCGTAGTGCTTTCGGGTGCCATGAGCGATGGGACGCTCGGGCTCGAGGCGATCAAGGCTGCGGGCGGTATCACTTTCGCCCAGAACGATAGCGCCCAGCACGACAGCATGCCACGTAGCGCAATTGCATCGGGTTGCGTGGACTTCGTTTTGCCACCGGACAAAATTGCGGACGAGATTGCCCGCATTGCGCGTCATCCCTATGTGACACCGGAACCAAAACCGGAAGCGTTGGGCGTCGAGCCGTCCAGTCATGCGCGTATCGCGGAAATTGTGCATCGCGCGTTGGGTGTTGATTTCACTAACTACAAGACCAACACGCTGCTGCGCCGCATCACCCGTCGCATGGTGCTGCACAAGATGACGACAATGAAAGGGTACGAGGACTATCTCCAGCAGGACCCGGCGGAAGTCGAGGCGCTATTTCAGGACATACTCATCAGCGTCACGACGTTTTTCCGCGACCCGGAATCCTTCGACGCGCTGGCGAAGACGGTTTTCCCGAAACTGCTCGCTGGGCGTACGCGCGAGGAGCCAGTGCGGATATGGACGCTGGGATGCTCGACCGGCGAGGAAGCGTATTCGCTGGCCATGGTGTTTGCCGAGTGCGCCGAAGCCGCCGGCAGCGACGTTCCGTTGCAATTGTTCGCCACCGATCTCAACAGGACGTGCGTCGCCAAAGCGCGCGTCGGCGTCTACCCCGCGAGTATCGAGCAGAACGTGTCGCCGGCCCGGCTGGAGCGGTTTTTCACTAAAGAAAATTTCGGCTATCGCATCTCCAAAAGCATTCGCGACCGCTGTATTTTCTCGTGTCACAACGTGCTAGGCGACGCGCCGTTCTCGCGCGTCGATCTCATATCGTGCCGGAACTTGCTGATTTACATGGAGCCCGTGCTCCAACAGCAAATAATGGCGTTGATGCATTATGCGCTGAAGCCAGGCGGCCACTTGTGGCTCGGCAGATCTGAGACTGCAGGCTCGTCGCGCGCATTGTTCGACGTCGCGGATGCGCGGCACAAGATCTTCGTGCGGAAACCCGGCGGCAATGCGCCTGGTCTGCCTTTCCGCCCTACGGTCGCCGGCGGTAGAGCAGATCCATTCCTGAGGGCAGCGCCTGCTGCCAAAGCGATACCGCGAGCCGATCTGAACAAGGAGGCCGAGCGCCTCTTGCTCGCGAAATACGTGCCGCCGGGCGTGATCATTTCTGCTGCCATGGAGATCGTCCAGTTTCGCGGAAATACCGGCCCCTATCTCGCGCCAGCAGCCGGCGCACCGAGCCTGCATCTCCTGAAGATGCTGCGCGAGGGGCTGCTCGTCGGCGTGCGCGCTGCAATTTTGCGCGCGGGAGAGGAAAAACGCACGGTGCGGGAGGAGCGCTTGCGCGTGAAAAGCGACGACGGTTTTCGCGAATTGACGGTCGAAGTGATCCCGATCAAGGCCAGCGACGAAAAACAAAGCGGCTTCCTGGTCCTCTTCGACGAAAATCCCAAGCCGGATCGCGGATCGCCCGCTGTCCGTGGAGATCCAGCCGCTGCGGCGGTCAACGCCGATCACATCGCGGCCATTACCAATGACGAGCTCGTTCGGCTGACACAGGAACTCGCGGCGACTCGCGAATATCTGCAGGTTGTCATCGAACAACAGGAGGCGGCGAACGAAGAGTTGCAGTCCGCCAATGAGGAGGCGCAATCGGCCAACGAGGAAATGCAGAGCGTTAACGAGGAGCTCGAGACCTCGAAGGAGGAAATTCAATCCAGTAACGAAGAACTCGCCACCGTCAACGACGAGCTCAATAGCCGCAATATCGATCTCAGCCGGCTCAACACCTCGCTGCAGATGTCGCGCAATTACGCCGGAAGTATCGTGGCCAGCATGCGCAGCCCGCTCGTGGTATTGGATGCGGGCCTTAGGGTAAAAACGGCGAGCGCTGCGTTCTACGAAACTTTTTTCGTTGAGCCGAAGTCAACTGAAGACCGGCTGATCTATGATCTCGGCAACGGCCAATGGAACATTCCTGCCTTGCGCACTCTGCTCGAGGAACTGCTACCGCAGGACCATCAGATCGACAACTACCAAGTTCGCCACACTTTTGAGAAGATTGGCGCGCGCACTATGGTGCTGAACGCGCAACGCTTAGTACCGGCCGCCGGCGATCACGAGCCGCTCATCATTCTGGCGATCGAAGATATCACCGAGCGCGCGCGGGCCGATGCAACGTTGCGAGACAGTCAGGTGCGTCTACGCCATGCGGCGGATGCAGCAGGTTTAACCTATATCGAAATCGACTTTGCGCTTGGCCGTATCCGGACTGCCGAAAATTTCGCGACGGTAATGGGATATGCATCACCAGCCGATGAAGCAGCTGATGCCGCAGCAGGCTCCGGGATGCTTCTCGACCATGTCGTCGCCGCCGACCGGCCCCGTGTCGAAGCGGCGCTTCAGGAATTCCTCAGCGGTGGCCGTCTCGGTAAGATTAGCTACCGGATTTGCGGCGACGATCAGATCGAGCGCGTTATCGAATCCAAATGGTCAACCGAGTACGGTCTCGATGGCAAGCCACTGCGGGCCTTTGCCACCAACCTCGACATCACAGAAGTGAAGCGCGCCGAGGAGCATAGCAAACTGATGATGGCCGAGGTCAATCATCGCGCCAAGAACCTGCTCGCCGTCGTGCAGTCCGTCGCCCAGCAGACCGCAAAGCACGCCGACCCGGCAACGTTCGTCGCTCGCCTCGCCGATCGGATCGGCGGGCTCACCACAAGCCAGGATCTGCTGGTCAAGAATAACTGGCGCGGTGTCGACGTCTCGGAGCTGGTCGCAGGCCAACTCTCCCATTTCAAGGACTTGATGGGGCACCGTATCCTGCTCATGGGACCACCCGCACGCTTGAAACCGGCGGCGGCCCAGGGCATCGGCATGGCGCTCCACGAGCTTGCCACCAATGCCAGCAAATATGGCGCACTATCGAACGACGTGGGTCGCGTGCACATCTCTTGGCAGGTCAGCGACGGGCCAGCGCCGACGTTCACGATCCGCTGGCTCGAAGAGGGCGGGCCAAAGGTCGTATCGCCCACTCGCCAGGGGTTTGGCCAAATGGTAATCGGGCGCATGGTCGAGTCGGCGGTCGATGGCACGGTGGAGGTCGACTATCGGGAGAGCGGACTGTCCTGGAACTTGAGTGCGCCCGTCGCCGACACGATAGAGAGGAAACGAAAAGATGCGTCTGGATCAGATGCCGGTCAATAAACAACGCGCCGCGCGCGTTCTCATCGTCGAGGACGAGGCCATGATTGCGCTCAGTCTCGAAGACGTCCTCGTAGACGCTGGGTTCCAGATCGCCGGCGTGGTGGGGAAACTCGACAAGGCGCTGGCGCTTATTGAGGGCGGTGCCTGCGATGTGGCGATCGTCGACGCCAATCTGGCCGGTGTCAGCGCAAGCCCGGCTGCCATCGCGCTTGCGGCCCGCGGGCTGCCGTTTATCGTGACGTCCGGTTATTCGCCCGAGCAAATGGACGGACTTTTTCCCGGAGCACTTTTCATTCAGAAACCGTGCCGGCCCGACCTGCTCATTGAGACACTGGACGCCCTATTGCCTGACCGGGAGGCGCTGCCGCGTAAGCAGCCCGGTTAACAAGCTTGAGAACTGATGCAGTTCGAAGCGGAGTGGTGCGAATGAACGCTGCTAAAGACTTTCCTGTCGTCTGTGTGGGTGGTTCTGCCGGGGGGCTCGACGCCTATGTCCGGCTGCTGCGGCATCTCCCGGCCGACATGGGCGTTGCGATCGTCATCGTCAACCATTTGCGAACCGTCGATACCCTGTTGCACGAAATCCTGCCGCGCTACACACAGATGCCCGTCGAATTGATTTCTGAGGGACTAGATCTGCAGCCCAACCACGTGTTTATCATCCCTCCACTGCGTGATCTGCACGTGCTCGATGGCGAATTTCGTCTCAAGCCTATTTCGAAGCCGCGGGGGTGGCCTGACGTTATCACCGTATTCCTGCGCTCACTCACTGAAAACTGGGACGGAAAACTCATAGCCGTCATTGTCTCTGGCTACGATGGCGATGGCGCCGATGCTTTGTGCGGCATCAAAGACGTGGGCGGAATTACCATCGCGCAGAAACTCGAGACCGCTGGCCAGCCGGATATGCCTGCGAGCGCGATTGCAAGTGGATGTATCGATTTTATCCTTTCACCTGAAGACATCGCGCGAGAAATTGTGCGGATCGCGGGCGGGCAGGCATAGCAAAGCAACCGGCTTTCGATTCCATTTCGACGATCCCCTGGTCCGCGCAAGGTTTAAGCCGTGGCGATTAGGTCCCCGGTTCTCTGATTTTGTGGCTCGGGTAAATTCCAGCCCTTGACCATTCCATAAATCGCCGGGATGACCACCAGCGTCAGCAACGTCGACGATATCATGCCGCCGATCATGGGAACGGCAATGCGTTGCATGACTTCCGAACCGGTGCCCGTGCTCCACATGATGGGCAACAGTCCGGCCATGATCGCGACAACGGTCATCATTTTCGGCCGCACGCGCTCCACGGCGCCGATCATGATCGCGTCATAGAGGTCAGCGCGTGTAAACGCGCGGTTCAGGCCCCGGCACTTTGCGCGGACTTCCTCGACCGCATGGTCGAGATAGATCAGCATGATGACCCCCGTTTCAGCGGCAACGCCCGCCAGCGCGATGAAGCCAACCGCAACAGCGACGGACAAATTGAAACCAAGCCACCATATCAGCCAAAACCCGCCGACGAGGGAGAACGGCAGCGACAGCATGACGATAAGGGTCTCAGTCAGGCGGCGGAAGTTGAGATACAGCAGCAAAAAAATGATCATCAGCGTCACCGGCACCACGAGCTTCAGCCGGGCTTCGGCGCGCTCGAGATATTCGAACTGACCGCTCCACACGAGATACGTGCCCAATGGTAGCTTGACCTGATCCATCACCGCCTTTTTGGCGTCCGCCACGTAGCCACCCAGATCCCGATCGCGGATATCGACAAAAATGTAGGTTGCGAGTTTAGCATTTTCGGTGCGGATACTTGTTGGGCCCTGTGTGAGTGCGATATCCGCCACTTCACCGAGTGGCACCGTGCCACCACCCGGCAACGACACAACCACATCCTTGGCGATCGCCTGCGGATCCGAGCGCAGATCGCGCGGATAGCGGATGGCAACCGTGTAGCGCTCGCGGCCTTCAACTGTGGTCGTGATGGGCTCCGCGCCGAGCGCCATAGCCACAACATCTTGCACGTCGGAAACCATCAGGCCGTAGCGTGCCATGCGGTCGCGATTGGGCAGAATTTCGAGATAGTATCCACCTGTTACGCGCTCCGCATATGCGCTGGAAGTCCCGGGCACGGTTTTCAGGACGCTCTCGACCTCGCGCGCAACTTGCTCCATCGCGGACAATTCTTTGCCGATAATTTTGACGCCGACGGGCGTGCGGATGCCCGTTGCGAGCATGTCGATGCGGGCCTTGATCGGCATCGTCCAGGCATTTGACACGCCTGGGAATTGCAGCGCCTTGTCCATTTCCTGGATGAGCGCTTCGACGGTGAGGCCGGGTCTCCATTCCTCTTTGGGTTTGAGATTGACGATGGTTTCGAACATCTCAATGGGTGCAGGATCGGTCGCCGTCTGCGCCCGTCCCGCCTTGCCGAAGACGGAAGCGACTTCAGGGAACGTGCGGATGATGCGATCCTGCGTTTGTAGCAACTCAGCCGACTTTGTGACCGATAGTCCAGGCAGCGTTGTTGGCATGTACAGCAGCGTACCTTCGTCAAGGTTGGGCATGAACTCACTGCCAACTTGTGTCGCCGGCCATATCGACACCGTCAGGATCAGCGCCGCCGCAGCGATCGTCGCCGTCTTGGCCTTCAGCACCGCCCGGATGACAGGCCGGTAAATAGCGATGAGCGCCCGGTTCAGCGGATTCTTAGCTTCAGGAATGATGTGCCCGCGCACAAACAAGATCATCAGCGCCGGCACCAGCGTGACCGAGAGAATAGCCGCAGCCGCCATTGCAAAGGTTTTTGTGAAGGCGAGTGGTCCAAATAGGCGTCCCTCCTGCGATTCAAGCGTAAAGATCGGCAAGAATGACACCGTAATAATGAGAAGCGAAAAGAACAGCGCCGGGCCGACTTATGTCGCCGCTTCGATGAGAATGT
>JANOKW010000328.1:0-2524 GCA_031419475.1 Hyphomicrobium sp.
GCAAGCTCGTCAAGACGTTTGCGCCAGCGGAGTGCCTCAACTATTTTCGGCATACCGGATACGGGTAGCGACCCACATCAAGTGGAAAATGCTCTAGCTGTCAAACTTTGAACAAAGTGCGATCGAAATCGTAGGGCAGAGTTTGCAGACATTGTGTACGACATCGATCATGGCTGCTTGACTTCTTACGATGATGTCGGCTTCACGCCGCATTCCGACCGTTAATGCAACGCCATCCTCACTGTCGTGCTCCCAGCGCATTCTTGAGCGTCTCCCCAGCCACGATCCCGGTCGCGGCTATAACATCCGCGATCTCGATCCACTGCTGCGCGGGTGGCTGGATGGCCATCTCTTCTGCCAGCGCGCAGACGCGCTGACCGATGCCAAGCTCGTTCCAAAAGCGCTGGTTGCCGCGCGCCGACCAACTTGCCGCTGCGCTCAACAAGAACGGTTCGGCCTTTTGCGAGGCGATGAGTTCGAGCATGTCAAGAAGCAGCCGCGCGATCGACGGACAGGGTGCGGATGCTACGGCCATCTCGGTGAGCACCCGCAAGAAGGGGATGATCTGTTCGTCGTTGAGACCTTTGGTATAGGAGGTATGGTGCCCAAAGCCGCCGGCCGCCTTGCAGAAGAACGCCAAGATCAACTCGTTGAGATGGATTTCCAGTCCGCCGCTCGGCGACCGACAATGACGTTGCCAGGGTGATGTAGTCTTCAGGCGCGCCCACAGCCGGGTGCGCACATCGACCAGATACTGCGTGGCGGCGGTATCGCCTTCGATGTGGGTCAGATCGCTTTTGACGAGAAACGCGGCGGCGGTGTCGATGAACGCCTCATCTGAGAACTTGTCGAGCACGTCGAACACCAGCGCGTCTCGCTCGGCGGCGGTCCAGAATTTGGCACGCGTCGCCGCGCACTCGAACAGCGCGCGTGTCCAGGTCCGCTCCAAATCGGTGTCGTCGTCATCTTCATCGCCGCGCTCGTTGGCGTCGATCAACCAGTCCCGATTGGCGTTGAGCAGCGCTGGAATTGTGCCGGGGTCGGTCGAATGCTCCAACATGCGCAACCATACCGCGGCGGTGCGATCATCAAAGTTGGTGTCCGGCCATTCGAGCACGGAACGGACGCGAGGGGGTTTGGGCGTGCCGCCCATCAGGCGGAGTGACCGCTTCGGGCGGCGCTGCCGCCGCAACGGCGGCGCTGGCCATGCCGGCTCGTCACCGCCATGCTCAATCCAATGCAGTTCTGTCGCGAGCCTTGTCGATCGGGTCGCGCTCAAGCGTGATTGGCGTGCATCGAATGTTGCCTGGTCTTCGTCGTAGTCCTTACGCCGCGGATACTCGCAGGCATGAAGTCCAATGCGAATGGCGGAGCGAAGCCGTCCTTCACCGAAATCTTTGGCCGCCTGGGGATGGTGAGCGAACGCTGCCGCAGCGCTTGCGGGATCGCCGTTCACCGCACTCAGCAGCTCATGGCAATCCTCAGCGCGTTGCAATCGCGCAGCGAGATAGAGACGACCGGTGATTGCGAGCGCGTGTGCATCATGCATCACGTCGTAGCGCAGGTTGCGCAATTCGCGATTTTCTTGTTGCAGGGCGAAATCAAAGATCGCTGACCATGTCGCCTGGTGTGAGGCAAGCGCTTCGTCCGATGCGAAGCGCGCGAGGAACGCTGCTGCGGCGACGCGGGCGAGCCACGGGTCATTGGGGTCGTGATCATCGCCATATTGCCGAGGGGCAGCATTGGCTGTGGCAAGCAACACAGCCTCGGCGTCGGCGACACTGACCGTGACGGACTTTTGCGCATCATCCATGGCCATGCGCAGTGCCAACGAACGGGTGAAGGCGGTACTCTCGGCGGCGAGGCCGGAGGTCCGCTCTTCGGACCAGCGCGCCTGCTCCTCAGGCCAGCGAAAAGACCATCCCTTGTGGACTTTGCCGTCGGCATCCGTCTCGGTGACCGGCTCGTAGTTGTCCTTCGCGGCAAGCCACTGCGCATGTGACGCCATGAATTGTTCGGAGGTCCAATCGATAGAGGCATCCGTCCAGGGTCCGAGCCGTGTAACGGCTGCGGCCAGTTTGGTGCGCAGATCGGCGGTTGCCGCATCTGGCTGGCGAAGCACGATCTGTGTGATGGCATCGTGCAAGCCGATGCCGCGCGACGTGCGCTCCGCCAGGCTTTGCTCGATCGCGGCATCTGCAGCGTGAGCGCTTTTTGGAAACATTCCGAGGTTCCCTCCCGCCATCTTGTTGGCGGCGTCGTGTTGGGCGCGGGTGGCGTCCAGGGTCAAGAGCTCGGTTGAGGCGACCAGATCAGCGAGAAGTGGACCGTCCAACGACGAATAGGAGAGGACCAGGTCGACGATCACCAGCAGCAGAGCGCAACTCACGGGATCATCGCCGAGAAGTTCCCTCACGACATCTTCGAGGCGTTCGCCGGTCTCGATGTGATTATGCGCCGAGAATTCCAGTGCCTTCAGGGCCATGGCGACGATGGTCGAAAGCGCGTTGCCGCGCGACCAGCC
>JANOKW010000329.1:0-6667 GCA_031419475.1 Hyphomicrobium sp.
TTCGACCACCCGTGGATCACGCAGCATCCTGACTGGTACGTCCATCGAAAGGATGGAACCATCTCCTACGCCCGAGACAACGAGGTCTACGCCCGGACGGGCGATGATTTTTATGCCAGCGAATCCCGCCGGGCCCAGCTCGCCAATGCCGGGCAAACGAGCGTGGCACAACAGGTCTATGAGGCCGCAACCAAACGCATGTATGGCCTCGACGAACTGCGCCGTCAGATCGGGCAAAGTGAAGACCCGAAGACCACGCTCGATCTGCAAGCCCGCATCGGCAGTGAAAGTGCGCAATTACAAAACGAACTTCTCAAAATGCAGGCGCTCGCCATGTTGCAGCAGGCCGAGGTGCAAACCCGCGAGCAGCGCGCGAAAGAAGACTGGGACCGGCGGATTGACGGCAACATCAGGGCGCTGAGTACGAACGCCACCCCTCGGTAACAATCCGATTCCTGACCAAAAGCGCGTGAGGCCATCATGAACGTTTTTCAAAGCATTGACGCAGCGTTTCAGCAGCCCGCCATCCAGTTTCTGGAGCGGACGGCCTCGGGACTGTGTAGCGCGCTGGCCGATCCGATGCGGGCAGCGCTGACTCTTTATGTCTTGTGGTTCGGAATTCTGGTACTGCGCGGCGCGGTTCAAGAGCCGATATCAGAAGCGCTCGCCCGAATTATCAAAGCCAGCATCATCACAACGTTGACGCTGAGTTACGCCAGCTACAACGACTATGTCGGAAGCTTCTTTTTCGACACCCTGCCGCGTGAAATCGCAGCCGTTGTTGGCGGCGGCACACCGGCCTCACCCGGACGCTTTGATCAGCTTCTGACCCGGACCAATGTCCTGGTCGAAGAGATGTGGCGCGATGCCGGGTGGAGCTTTGGCCTGATCAAGGCCGCAGTCTCCTCCGTCGTCATCTATGTCACCATGGGGCTACTGACGGCCTACGGCTACTTCACCTGGCTGTTCGCCAAGTTTGCACTCGCCCTGGTGCTGGGTCTTGGCCCGATGTTCGTGGCGCTTGCGCTTTTTGATTCAACGCGTGGCTTTGCTCAAGCGTGGCTCGGGCAAGTGGTCAACTATGTGATCCTGCAGGTGCTCTCCATTGCCGTTCTGGCGATGATGCTGACGACGCTCGAAGGTTTGCTCGGCACCTCCAAGGGCGCGTGGGATGCAACCGCCTCGGCGCTCGGCATTGTGGCCGGCGGTACGTTCTGTTTCGGCGTGCTGTGGAATTTGCCAGCGATGGCGGCCGCGCTGGCCTCGGGTGGCGCGTGGCTGGCGGTGCGTGGTCCGGCTGCCGTGATGCGGGCGACACATAGCTCAACGGTCAGCAACGTCGAAAGTGCCAAGGCGAGTGCGCAGAGCTTAGCTGCGCGGTCGCGCAGCTTCTCAAGCGGACAAGGCTGGTTCCGGCCCAACACCGCGCGCGCCGGTCCGGTGCGCAGCGGCGGACCAACGATTGAACAGCAACAGCAGATGACTGGGGAACAGAGGGGGTAAGCATGCATCGAACATTGACACTGATTGCACTCGCCGTGCTGAGCACACTCACAGGATGCGCCAGCTTGCGCGGCGGACCACCGTCCTGTGATGGCTCCGCGCGCCGTCCGGTCGGCAGCGTGCCGGACCGCACAAGCTTCATCGCGCCGGATATCTCCAACGCCGGAGGCCACCATGTCCAAAGCTGACGGCGTCCGCACGAGCGATCTCGACCAATACTTCGCCACCGCGCGCCGCTTTGATCAGGACGCGGCGCTCGAAGCCTATGCCTCGGCCAAACGCGCCTGGCGCATTGCTGGCGGGGCGTCCGTGTTGACAGGATTGAGTTTGGTGGCGGTCGCCTGTCTCGCGCCTCTCAAAAGCGTCGAGCCGTTCGTCATCCGTGTCGATAACACGACCGGCATCGTCGATGTGGTCTCGGCCATCACTGGCCCCAGTACCTACAATGATGCGACGACGAAATATTTCGCTGGGCTTTATGTCCGGGCGCGGGAAGGCTTTGCGGCGAGCGAGGCTGAAAGTAATTTCCGCACCGTGGCGCTGATGTCGCTTC
Organism: Hyphomicrobium sp.; assembly: GCA_031419475.1. Taxonomy (GTDB): domain Bacteria; phylum Pseudomonadota; class Alphaproteobacteria; order Rhizobiales; family Hyphomicrobiaceae; genus Hyphomicrobium_B. The sequence continues at coordinate 2,057 of JANOKW010000329.1, forward strand.
CGGCCGAACAGCGCCGCTTCCAGGAGCTTTATCGCGGCAGCAATCCGCAAAGCCCGCAGGTGCTCTTCGGCAAAACCGCTCTGGTGCGGATTACGATTTCGTCAGTGTCGATGCTCGATCGCAACGTTGCCTCGGTCCGCTATCTCAAGACCGTTCTGCGCGGCGACGAGACCACAACGACCCATTGGATTGCGACGCTGACGTTTTCCTATTCGAGCGAGTCCATGTCAGCCGCCGATAGGATGATCAATCCCCTCGGGTTTCTGGTGAGCGATTTCAAAGCAGATGCGGAGGCCATCCCATGACACGTAAAATCAGGACTATAAAATCCATGACGCCCAAAGTGGCGCTTGGCAAAATCCTGTTCTGCGCCTGTTTGGCGCTGGTAACACTCGCACCGGCCGCGCGCGCTGCCGAAGACCCGCGTGCTGGCCAGCTTGATGCAAGGGTTCGCTTTGTTGATTACCGCCCGTATCAGGTTGTCCGCGTCACCGGCCTGTTGCGCCATTCGATCCAGATCGAGTTTTCGCCCGACGAAGAAATTCTGCAGGCGGCGATCGGCAATACGGTTGCCTGGGAAGCCGCTCCCGTTGGCAATATTCTGTTTTTAAAGCCGCGCGAGCATCAAGAGCCGACCAACATGTCGGTGGTGACGCAACGGCCTGACGGCACGAAGCGCAGCTATCAATTTGAGCTGGCGAGCGCCGACGCCGAACTCAAAGGCCAGCCGCCGCCGTTCTTTTTGGTCAAGTATCAGTATCCGGCCGATGAGGCCGCCAAACGCAAAGCCGAAGCGGCGGCACTTGCTGAAGCCGCCAAAGCCAAAGACGCTGAGCGGGCGTTGGCTTTGAGTGAAACCGAAGGACCGCGCAATGCACACTACACAGTGCAAGGCGCGGCAAGCTTTGAGCCGCACGCCGTCTATGACAACGGCAAGATTACGACGTTTGTGTTTCCCGAGAACATGGTGATTCCTGCGATCTATTTAGTCCAGGGCGATGGCACAGAAAGCCTGGTTGCGAAAACCGTATCCGGTGGCGAGGTCCGGGTTCATGCCATTGCCGCCAAGTTTGTGCTGCGCCAGGGCGATCAGGTGCTGTGCCTATTCAACGAGGCCTATGTGCCAGAGGGTTTGGCGACCGGCACCCTGACGACCTCGCCCGCCGTTGAGCGCCTGACGCGAAATTCCCTCAAGTCGGCCGTCCATCCGCAAGCGTTAGCAGCCGGCCCTGCCGCACAACCTCAGAAATAAGGAGTGAGGCTCATGTCAAACCTAGAACCGACTGATGCCGCCGCGATTCCTGGCGAGCGCGACAAACACATCGATCAACGCGGACAACTGCCATCTGGCGAAACCCGCCGCCGCCACGCCGCGATTGCCGTCGCGGGCGGGTCCACGGCCGTTTTGCTCTGGCTTCTCTGGGCTGGTCCGGCGCCGCAACACAGAGTTGAACACACGGCGGTGCGCCAGACGGCGGTGTTTGAACCCGCAATCGAAAAGCCCGCACCCAAAGAGTTGCCAAGGTTGGCGGTGATGACGGATATCAAACCCGCCGCTATCATCGAGCCCCCGCCGCCCGCGCCGCCGCTACCCGATCCGATGTTGGAAGCCTCGCGCAAAGCCCCAGTCCTCGCTGTCAGCAAGCGCGAGTCCGCATCATCCCGAACTTCCGCGATCACCACGGGAAGCATCACGCCTGAAACCGAGGCCGACGACAAAGGTCAATTCGAGCGCCGTCTCAAACCGCCGAAGCTCGAAGGCGTGCGCGCTGGGCTGCTTGGCAATCCGAACTTTGTCGTACCGCAAGGCACAGCCATTCCCTGCACACTGGAAACCGCCATGCAATCCGATCAGCCCGGCTTTGTGTCGTGCGTGATCCCGCGCGACGTGCTCGGAGCCAATGGCCGGGTGGTGTTGCTCGAACGCGGCACGCAGGTGACGGGGGAATACCGTGGCGGCCTCAAGCAAGGCCAGGTGCGCCTGCACGTCTTATGGAGCCGGGCGCGCTCGCCTGCAGGTGTTGTTGTCGATTTGGGATCGCCTGCTACCGATCCGCTCGGCCGCGCAGGCGTCGGTGGCGAGATTGATAACCATTGGTGGGAGCGCTTTGGCTCGTCGCTGCTGATGTCGGTTGTTGGCGACGGCTTGCGGGTTTTGACCAAGGCTGGACAAAGCGCCACGGGCGAAAGTTTCAATGGTGTTGGCCAAGCTGGCAACCAAGCGGCGGCGATTGCGGTCGAGCAATCGATCAATATGCCGCCGACGCTGCACAAGGCGCAGGGCGAGCTGGTGACGATTTTCGTTGCCCGCGACTTGGATTTTTCCAGCGTCTACCGGCTGACCATGGCACCGACGGCCACATCCGAACCGTGGCACGCAACCCTGGAGCGCGGCGATGGGCGATCACTCAAAGATTGAGACCGGGCTTGGCCGCGATGAGACGCGGCGCGCTGTGCAAGAACAACTCGGCACACTGCAAGCCATCCTCGACCGCGACGACGTGATCGAAGTCGTCATCAACCGGCCGGGCGAGGTTTGGGTCGAAACCCGCCACGGCTGGGAGACAACACAGGTCCCAGAGATGACCTTTGTCCGCCTGGAGCGGCTGGCCAAGGCGACAGCCGCCTATGCCGCGCAAGCCTTCCGCGGCGAGCGGCCGATCCTGTCGGCGACGCTGCCGGGTGGCACGCGGATTCAGATTGTGGGTCCACCGGCAACGGCGGCGGGCGTCATCAGCGTCACCATCCGCAAACCGTCGGCACGGACGTGGTCGCTCGACGAGCTGCATATCGCAGGCCTCTTTGACGACACCGGGCGCCCGGAGCACCAGCGCGAGCAAGACGCCGAACTCAAAGCCCTGCTGGCCCGCAAAGACACCAAAGCGTTTCTGGCGGCCGCCGTGAAAGCCAAAAAGAACATTCTGATTTCCGGGGCGACAGGATCGGGCAAGACGACGCTGTCGAAAGCCTTGATCGCCGAAATCCCCGAGACTGAGCGCATCATCACCATCGAGGACACGGCAGAACTGGTGGTGCCGCACCCAAACCGCGTAGCGTTGTTTTACCCCAAAGATGGATCGAGGGACGCACAGGGCCGCGCCCGCATTGGTCCCAAGGACTTGTTGGAAAGCGCTCTGCGCATGCGCCCGGACCGCATCTTGTTGCAAGAGCTGCGCGATGGCTCGGCGTTCTACTATTTGCGCAACGTCAACAGCGGCCATCCCGGTTCGATCACCACCATTCATGCCAACAGCTGCGCGCTGGCGTTTGAGCAGCTGACGCTGTTGGTCAAAGAGAGTGACGGCGGCCGCGATCTAACCCGCGCTGACATTCGCGAGCTGGTTCAAGCCACCGTCGATGTTGCGGTCCAGTGCCAGCGCATCGGCGGCGCTTTCAAAGTCGTCGAGGTCGCCCTGACGCAAAGTCTTGCAGGCTGAACACGGCCCCGCCTCAAAGGCACGTCGCCCTGCCACACCGCATCCCGTCAATATCCGTTCCCCGTTCGACGAACGCCTCAACCTGACAGCGTTCCCCGCCCTGACATAGCCAGAACCGTATCAGAGCTGGCCGCCGTCACCCAAAGGGCCGCAACAGCGTGGAGGAGCGCTTGCGCTTGACGGCGGTCGGCCCGATGCGACGCTCGAAAAGACCACGGGCATGAACGAAAAAACTGCGCCGGGGGTGTGCCCGGCGCAGGAACCTCACGCCGCTTTACGTTGAGCGTCAGAAAACGCTTTGAGATAAGAAACGGCTTGGCTCGCCTTGGCGGCAGCCTTGGAGATGACACGGTTGTCGGACTTCAACAGCTTGAGGTACTGAGCGATGTACTGGGCATGATCAGCCCGTGGGGTACTGGCAATCCTCAGTTGGTCTGATGTAAACGCCGCACATAATTCAGCGGTGATTTCTTCGGCGGCGCGAGGGCGCTAGATCGCGTCGAGTTGGAACTTCTGGAAGCGCATGTAATGCATTGCGTCACACACGCCATTCAGAGCGGAAATCGCGCTGAGCAGCGCACCAAAATTCAAGAACTCATCGAGGTTTTGAATCGCGCGTCGGTAGCACCGACGGCCTTTGGACTCGCCCAACCCCAGTCGTTCGACTCACACGCGAAAAACTGGCGAATCCAAGCGTGATTGCTTCGGAAATCACGAGGTTCCGCACGAAGCGGACGGCTACTGCTATTGGCCTCGGAGCCGCACGGCCAGTCGACCGTTTAAAATAACATGCAACAATCCCGAAACAAAATCTGTGGCGCTGCGTTGATATCAAATGCTGCCTGGTGCGATTGCGCCAGTGTCGAGGAAGGGCGCCAGCGGCGATGAACGCGGTCACCCTCGCGAACGGCAACAACAACGACGGAGAAGGTTATGAAGAAGTTTGTTTTGGCGACAGCCCTGTTCGGCGTAGCAGCCGTAACAATGGTTACATCTTTAACGGCAAATGCGGCAACGCCCGAAGAGCGCGCGAAGTGCGAAGTGATGTTTAAGAAGATGGGAGAAACCACTCATCAACACTCGCAGCCTTCACATCGAGTTCTTCCGCATTGATCAACGCAAACAGGGTCCAGCGCAACCGCAGTGATGACAATGGCATTCCCAACTCCAGGCC
>JANOKW010000330.1:0-4467 GCA_031419475.1 Hyphomicrobium sp.
ACTTATTCGACGTTACGCGCGACACGGTCGATTCATGCATCGAAATCGCGTCGGCCACAGTCCTGAGATTGAGAGGCCGCAAGTGCTGTACGCCGTAGACGAAGAATCCGTCCTGCTGGCGCACGATCTGTTCGGCAACCTTAAGAATGGTGCGCGCGCGCTGATCCAAACTCTTAACCAGCCAGTTGGCCGTTTGCAGACACTCGATAATGTAGCCTTTGTCTTTTTCGGTTGAGGCTGTCTGCGTCACGTGCGTGTAGTAACTGCGATTGACAAGCACGCGGGGAAGCGTGTCGGCGTTGAGCTCGATGTGCCAGCCGCCGTCGGATGCCGCGCGCACGATTACGTCGGGCACAACCGGCTGCATCTGAACCGAACCGAACTTGAGGCCAGGCTTCGGGTTAAGCCGCTTGATCTCCTGGATCATGTCGGAAAGTTCGTCCATGTCGGCGCCGACGGCTTTTTTCAATCCAGAGATGTTGCGGTTTGCCAGAAGGTTCAAGTTCGCGAGCAGGGCCGCCATCAGCGGGTCGTAGCGGTTTTGATCCTTGAGTTGCAGGGCGAGGCATTCGGCAAGCGTGCGCGCGAAAACGCCCGGCGGATCGAACGCCTGCATTTTATTTAGCACGCCTTCGACCATCTCAAGTGGCGCGCCAAGCTTGGCTGCGAGCCCATCTAGGTCCGATGAAATATAGCCCGCCTCATCAACCAGATCGATAAGGTACTGGCCGATCAGTCGCTCGGTCGGCGCTTGAATGGAGAGCGGCAGCTGGGCCGCGAGATGATCGCGCAACGAAACTTCGCTGGCGACATAAGATTCAAGATTTGTATCATCGTCGTCGCGATTGTGCATGCGCTGGCTGACACTGCTCCAGCTCAAGCCTGCTTCCGGCGCGGCGGACGCTGCTTCTGCCGGAGCCGAATCTTGGAATACGTTGCCGAAATCTGCGTCTAACGCGCCGGCGTGATCCTGCACGGGGCCGCGCAGATCGAGCCAGTCGTCTTCGTTCGCATTGACAACGTCGGCCGGGGCGTCAATGGCGGTCTCTTCGGCTGATTTGGTCGGGGCTGGTTCTTCGCGTTCAAGCAGCGGGTTGCGCTCGAGTTCTGAATCGACGAATTCGGCAAGCTCGAGGTTAGAGAATTGAAGAAGACGAATGGCCTGCTGCAGCTGTGGTGTCATCACCAGCTGCTGGCCCTGTCTTAGCTCCAATTTGGCAGAAAGCACCATTCCGTAAACCCGTCGATCCGCACCATGAATTCAGCGGACAGCTATATTCAACGCGTGTTAACGAACATATCGCCGAGGTAGACCCGCCGCACGTCTTCATTCGCTATGATTTCCGAAGGCTTACCTTGTGTCAGAACTTGACCATCATAGATGATGTAAGCACGGTCTATCAGGCTTAATGTTTCGCGAACATTGTGATCCGTAATCAACACACCGATGCCCCGTTCCGTCAGGTGACGGACAAGCTGCTGGATGTCGCCGACGGCAATTGGGTCGATGCCGGCGAAAGGTTCGTCCAGCAGCATAAACGACGGCCTTGAGGCCAGCGCCCGGGCTATTTCGCAACGCCGCCGTTCTCCGCCCGACAGCGCCATTGAAGGCGATTTTCTCAAGCGCGTAATGGAAAATTCTTCCAAAAGGTTATCGAGCTGCTCTTTGCGCCGCTTCTTATCGGGTTCGACCAATTCGAGCACGGCCATAATGTTTTGTTCGACCGTCAGGCCGCGAAAGATGGAAGCTTCCTGAGGCAAATATCCGATGCCGAGGCGGGCCCGCTGGTACATCGGCAAACCGGTCACGTTTACCCCGTCGATCGTGATACGCCCTTCGTCGGCGGGGACGAGGCCTGTGATCATGTAGAATACGGTCGTTTTGCCGGCGCCGTTCGGGCCAAGGAGGCCAACAGATTCACCGCGCCCGACGGCCAGGCTCACGCCCTTCACCACCATGCGCTTGCGGTACGACTTCTTAATTTCAAAAGCCGTCAGCCAGCCGTCGGCACCAACCGCATGCGGGTCTTGCGACTCGGCCGCTTGCGCCGCGCGGCCGCGGGCGGCCTTTGCTGGTTCAGCGGCGGCTCGGCCGATTGTCCGTGCGAGCTTGGGGCCAAATGGTAATGCTTTGAACAACTGAAACTCGCTTGCTTTTGGATTTCGCTGAGTGGCTGTGCTCACAACCTTCTAACGCGTTCTCAGGGTTTTGGGGAAGGTGCCTCGCGTGTTTGCCAGCCGGCGCCCGCCTTTTCTGCGGCTTTGCCTGTTTTTTCCTTCAGGTCGCTTGGATAGAACGTGGCACTGGGACGCCCGGACTTCACGATTGTTCCAGTACTGTCGCCGTCAGCGCCTGACCGCATCGGCGCGGTTGCGCTGGTCGGGGCTTCCGACGGAATAACGCTTTCGCCGGTCGTCATGTCGATCACGAGTTTGCTGCCGCGCACGACGTTCTTGCCTTGGGTCATAATAACGTTTCCGCCCAACGTGACTGTGTTGGCCTTGGTGTCGAAATCGGCCCAGTCTCCGGTTGCTTTTTGCCCGTCAGCAGATGTCACGACGACATTCTTATTCGCTTTTAGCCGTGTCAGTTTTGCGGTGCCTCCTTGGCCGGCCTGCCCCTTGGCCGTACTGCCCAGCACGCTGGAGCCTGTATAGGTTGCCTTAAGTTCGGAGGATTGAAGAACGAAGTCGCCCTGCTTGGCGCGGACATCGCCCGTGAAGACGGCTTGCTTGGCCGGGTCATCGACGTCCAGGCGGTCGGCATCGACTTCAACAGGTGCGTTCGGATCTGTTTTAAAATTGCCGCCGAACGACATGCCTTTGGCGGTTTCTGGCTCTTTGGCGGCCGTTGTTGCTTTCTCGCGTCCTTCGCTGAACTTGGCTTTGATCCGGCTATTTCCGCCGTTACCGCTGCCTGTCAGTTGCATTTTTCCGTCGGTTTGATTGAAGAAAAGGCGGCGGCCTCGCAGCTCGTTGGTTCCTTGCGTCAGCACAACGGACGTACCGGTTAACAGCACGGTTCCGGCCGCCTGATCGATCTCGGCGCGGTCTCCGGTCGCGCGCTTGTCGGGTGCTTCCGACATCACGACATCGCCCTCTAAGACCGCCTTTAAATTGAGCGCGTCGAAATCGGCGCTCTGGCTGCTTGCTTGCTGACCCTCGCCTTGGCTCAGCACAACCGGATTTTTGGCGACCACGCGTTTTACTTTGCCGCCTTGTCCGGGGCCGCTTTGACCTGGCCCGGGTTGTTCTGCCCCGGTTTGTCCGGGCGCTGCTTCGGTTTTGCTCTCTGCAAGAGCTGCCGCGCTGCCTTCGTAGGTGACTTCCAGTTCCGGCGACGTTAGCCATGCAGCGCCCTGCACCGCTTTAACAGCGCCTGTGAAGACAGCGGTTTTTGCGCCGTCATTCACATCGAGCCGGTTGGACGTGATATTGATTGGATCTTTGGAATTGCCGAAAGGCAAAGCGGTTTTCTCTTGCGCCTCATTGGCAGAAGTGGCTGTGGCGGACGCATCTTGCGCTTTCAACGACGTGCGAACCTTATCGATGAAAATGTATTCTTTGGTCTTCTGCCGAACGGTCATCTGGTTGGCGTTGATCGTGCCGGCTTCCATCATGACGACGACGGGTTGATCCGATGTGATGACATTTTCTTTGGTGCGTATTGTCGCCCGCGTCAGGTGTGCCTTTAAGCCGTTGTCGCCGGCGATATCGATCGAGTCGAAGAGTTCGAGGATGTTGGCCTTGTTGTTGAACGTACCGCGGATTGCCGTCAGCTTGGTTTTCTTCTTTTCCGCGTCGCTCAGTTCGCCGGTAATGGCGTCGAGCTTAATGACCGACAAGTTCTTGACATCTTGCATGGCCTTTTTAGCTGTAACCCAGTAGCGCCCGCCATCTTTATTGAAACCTTCGTAGTGCGGGTTTTCCATTGCCAAATTTTCAGCAACGATTGTCGGGATGTCGAGACTGGGAATACCGATCCCCCAACCTGTCGATTTCAGGACTAACAGAGCGTAAATGGCGGCCACACCGATAGCAGAAAGTGGAAGAACGGCCTTTAACTTGCGCACGATAGCCGTGTGGCGCGCGGCCGACGCACGGCTCGGCGCCCGGTCACCGGCGAGTTCAATTCCAAATTCGCCTGTTCGCGTCCGGCCGGACACGGCGGCACTCTCAGTCACGCTCGCCATCAATGGCCCGCCCGGTCGTTCCATCCCCAAAGTCTCATCGATCATACTCTAGTTGAAATTGGGAGAGATTGGGACCGAACCCAAATTGGGACCGAACAAAATGAGATCGGGGACCCAAGAGGCCCGCGAGCCCACATCGTCGCGGATCATCCAACTCAAACAGTATGAACGGTCATTAGCAGGCTGTTGAACTTGGGGCGACCGTAGACTGTTTTTTTCGTCTCTGTCGTCCGATTGAACGTTTTTGGTCTCTTGGTCTTTGGGTGTGAGGCAT
>JANOKW010000331.1:0-2709 GCA_031419475.1 Hyphomicrobium sp.
ACAAGGTCAGGTCGAGATCTTCCTTTCAGGATTGGATTGAGCTGGGGACGAAATACGTCAAGATGTAAAAGCCAAGGGCACCCCAGAAGTCTGTCGGAGAACAGCTTGCAAAACACCATTCCAAGAAAGTAATTCACCGCCCCTTTTTCCGTTGGGTCTAACGTCTGCGGTGAAATGCGCTAGCGAGCGACAACGCTCGAGCCGGCCGCTCGCGGCCGGCTCGATGGGCCGGTTAGGTGCCACGGCACTCATACTCAGGAGAAGACTCTGCTTTTGTGTTGATGCCGACGAGTTCACCGATCGCATTGAACTCGAACCGAAGACCGTTCAACTGGACCGCGCATTTTGTTTCGACGATGAAGCCTAGGGGATCGATTCGGCGGAGCACTACAACAATGCCTTTCTTTTTGTATCTATCCCGGGGGAATACCTGGGCAAGCATCTTGAGATCTTTTTCAGTTCGTTCGTACCCATCGGACATATATGTAATAGTGACTGCCTGGTCTATGACAATGTACACAAGCAATCCTATGGCCGGCAGAGCGACGGCCAATGTGACAAAGAACGCGATGCGCCACTTATTCATAGAAGCACGTCATTCTGGGTGGCACCTAACGAGGCTGTAGAAAATCCATTGCAGGATATTGCTCCTGTCATGCACATGCTGCAAGATTTCGGCATCGATATTTTGCGGAGTGAAGTGCGCGGTGGCCCCGCTATAAGCGAATCGATACCGGTCTGAAATTTCTGCCCGTTGATCTTTCGCCAACATCCGGTACAACAAGCGACTGAACCGGTTCACGCTACGCGGCCGACAGAAAGTGGACACGCAGTGGAAGCTCTACTGCCTGGTGCACAACATCGAGAAGTTCGCGCATCACGGGTATGCACAGTAAGAATAAGAAAGAGCAAATGGGAAGGAATCGCTCGATAAGACGCTGAAGCAGGCGCGGCGCTCAACGACGCAACATCCGATAGCATCAAACCGGTTTCGATTCACCGCTAACAAGAGCAAGCGGTGGAACGAGGGTGTGCGAAAAAGGGCTAAATCTACAGCCTCAACGAAACCAGCTAACCGGCGGCCCGCTGCGCGGGCGCAGCCCCGCATACGGGACGTCCGTGTTGAGCGCCGGGTTGGGCGTCAATCTTTTGGGCACATGCGAGGACCGAAATCGGACCGTTGGCGTCGTTCGACTTTTCACAATACGAACTCGTTGACAATCGCGACCCAGCGCGTGGCGATTTCGGTTACACAACCCGCTCGAGGTAGCTCTGGAATACGCCGACATAAACGAGCGCGGCGTCAGCCGAATCCGGCCAGAGATCCTCGCTGCGGAAGCGCACGTCGTACGTGGGCTCGTCCTGCGACTCCAAGGCATGGGCATGGGCGTCGGGGAAGGGATAGGCCGGTGACTCGCTCACGACCACGCCGGGTTTTCCGCGGATGTAACCCGGCATCCGCACGTGACCCGGCACGTAGTCGGCCCTGACGCGAACACGATCGCCTGGCTGGAAACGTTCGCGTGTCGGCACGTTAGTGCGTCCCGGCGCGCTCGGTGCCGCGAGCGGAAAGAGTCCCTGGGCGCGCCTCTCGAGTTCCTCGCGAGTCACGATGCCTTTCTCGACCAACAAGGTCGCCAAGCTGGTGAGCGACCGTTCATAGTAGCTGGCAGCGAGGTAATGGCGCGGCTCCATGCGTTCGATGGCGTGGCGGTACTCGTCCATGTTGAAGATGCCGCGCCGCACCGCGAACGCATAGAGCGAATTAGCGCGCACTTCCCATGCTGCATGGAATGCCGGCGCGTTGAGCGTGTAGCGAACCGCGCCGAAGCCCTGCCTGCCGCCCAGATCGTGCATGCCATCCATGATTGGCGTTCCTGCTAAAGTCGCGCGACGCCGATCATGCTGTCGCGCGTCACGATGTCGACCAACTTTTCCTCCGGCCAGCCGATGGTTTCGGGCGGCTGCAAGGGCAGCACCATGTAGCGCGTGTCCGCCGTGGTGTCCCAGACGCGAACCTCGACCTCCTGGGGCAAGTCCAGTCCCATCTCCTTCAGCACGGTACGCGACTCTCGAACGACACGCGCGCGGTACTCCAGATCCTTGTACCAGTCTGGCGGCAGTCCGATGATCGTGAAAGCCGTGCATGAGCACTGCGTGCAGCAGATGACGTTCTGCACTTTTGGCGTGTTCTCCAGCACCACGAGGTGCCGGTGATGCTTCGGCATCGCGAGGCCGAGCTCGGCGACGGCGGCGCGGCCATTGGCGAGCAGGCGCTCACGGAAGGCTGGGTCGACCCAGGCCTTGGCCACGACGCGTGCACCGTTGCGCGGGACCCATTGCTCCTCGGCGAGGTGGTTCAACTCCTCAACTGCTTCCGTGGCATTTAAGCCGCGCTCGTCGAGCGCCGCCTGGATGGCATCGGCACGCCGTCCCACTGGGGCGGTGCGCTGGATGACGAGATCATGATTGAGCATGTTCATCGCTCCGTAAAGATCACCCGGTCTTGTGCGCAATTGACAAGTATTTCCCCTCCCCTGTTGTGGGTCAAGCGGTCGCGCTGGCTGAGCCGCGGTGCGAGGTCACTGTTAATGCGCACGCGGACGGCCGATAGCCGTATCTCGTAATCCCCGAAGGACCGCCACTTGTCCATAAGGGAACGCGCACGTTCTTGACGCCCAACGTCATTGCTCAGCCGCGTGCGTCTTC
>JANOKW010000332.1:0-12074 GCA_031419475.1 Hyphomicrobium sp.
ATCTCGCCGAGTTCGAATGGCGCTTCAACCATCGCTACGATCTTGCCGCCATGATATCCGTGCTGACACTCGCCGCCGTCAGAACACCCCCGGTCACCTACTATGACCTCAAGTGGGCTGACTATGGTGCGTAATCAGGAATTTTTAAGCCCACCCGGGTGGCCGCCATACTGGTCGCAACACTCGCCGCAGCGCTGGCGATTACCGGCCCCGCAGCCGCCGACCGCGACCTTGTCCGCAACGGAAAAAGCTGGAGCCTGCAATATCAGGGTGACCTTAAATCCATTCACAAGCGCAACAGCGACGTCGCTGTTGTCGATCCGGATCGGATCCAAAATCCAAGCAAGCTGAAATCCAAAGCGTCCGGCGGACGGCGCGCGGTTCTCGCCTACATCTCCATTGGTGAAGCCGAAGAAGGCCGTGCTTACATGAAGAAGCATAGAAACAAATCCTGGATGACCAAGGACGATCAGGGCTGGAAGGGAAACTACAAGGTCCGTTACTGGGACAAAGAGTGGAAGGCCATCGTCAAGCAGCGCGTCAAAGCCGCGATCGATGCCGGATACGACGGCGTGTATCTGGATCGCGTCGACACCTACGAGCGCATGAATGCACCAGGCGGATCGCGCAAAGAGATGGTGAAGTTCGTCAAAGAGATCACGGCCGAAGCCCGCTCGCGCAATAAGAACGCGGCCGTTGCCGTGCAGAATGCCGAAGAGCTCCTCACGGATAGCAGCTACGTCGATGCCATCGATGCTGTCGGCAAGGAAGACTTGTATCACGGCATCGGCCACGACGGCCGTCGCAACAACTCTGGCGCCGTCAAAGCCAGCATCGATCTTCTGAAGAAAGCCAAGGCAAAAGGCAAAGGCGTTTACGTCGTCGAATATCTCGGCGGTCAATCGGCCAAGAAAGTCAAAGACGAAGGTCGCAAGAACGGTTTCGCCGTCACGACCGGCGGGCGAAATTTGTCCGACGCAACAGACTGATAGCAAGAGATAACAGAGGCATTGGCGGGATAGCACACTGCCGCCAATGGCCTTCTCAATGGCCTTCTCAATGGCCTTCTGGCCACACTACGCCCCCAAAATCTCAGCGGTTTCAACGTTGGACGGACACGGATTTGATGCCGGGCCCGTCAAATGCGATAACCCCGGCGTAGAAGAAGCGGCAACAACCGCCAGACGGGAATTTTGGGGAGTGGGGCAAGATGTGGCGTTCAACGGTGCACCGGTCATGCCTTGCATTGGCCGTGATCACGACCGGCGGCATCGGGGCCGCATGGGCACTCAACAAAGATCAGCCTCAGAGCAAGCAGCCCGCTCAGTCGACGGCGCAGCCGTATGACGATACTTGGCCAAAGCCCGTCGAAACATTTCTGAATGGACACTATATCGACCGCGCCGACGTCGTCCTCACGCGCCGCACCGGCGACATCACGTCATCCATCATCCGCTGGGCAACGAACTCGCCCTTCTCGCACGCGGCACTCGTGTTCACCGGCCCCCAGTTTGACGCCGGCGTTTCAGGCACCTTCGTCATCGAAGCGGGCACAAGCGGCGTCGATCTGACGAAGTTCTCAGATTACGCCTACAGCAAGAACACGTTTATCGCCGTCAAGCGGTTACGCAAAGACTGGTTCAATGCGCCACGTCAGTCGCGCGTGCGCGGCGTCCTCCTCGACAAGATCAAGGCGAGCTACGATTTCTGGGCTGTCTGGCGCATCGCGCGTAACATCTGGTTTGGCGTCAGAACGAAGATGCAGACCAAGGAAAAGACAGTCGAAGCCTATCGCAAGAACGACTGGCAGCCGCCGAATGAATACATCTGCTCGGGCCTTGTCCAGATCGGTTTCATCGAGATGGCGGTTGAGGCCATCAAGCGCGGCGAACTTTCGCCCGAAGTGCTGCGCGAGGTCGTCTTCCACAAAGGCGCTGAAAGCCGCCTGCCGCCACCGGGAACGTGGAAATATCTCGGCGAAGATGCCAAGGATACGGCCATAAATTTTCGGGATGTTTTGAGTGACGAACTTTACTCCGTCACTCCCGAGGATTTAGCTCAAACCGACAAACTCGAATGGCTGTACTTCATTCGCAACGGTTTGGTCCACAAGGTCGCCAGCTACGCCGACGTCTTGAAGCTTATCCAACAGCGCAACTAAGGCCGGTAGCGCGCCTCAGTCTTTGTCGTTATTTTCGCCTTCGTCGTTGCCGGAGCTTTCTTCATCTGAAGAGTCTGACGACTTTTTCTCCGGCGCCGCGTCGTCGTCAGCGTCATCAGATTGGTTCTCTGACTTCGCTGGCTCGTCTTCATTTCCGGCGGCCGTCGGCACCATTTTCTTAGTGTCCTCTTGCGCTGCGTCCGTCTTGGCCGCAGGTTTGGATTCAGCTGGCACTTCCGCCTTTTCAGTCGCGTCCGGCTTTACCGTTTCAGCCGTCGCTGCTGGCGCTGGCAATTCAACGGCGGGCTTAGCGTCGTCACCTTTAGCGGGCGCAACGGCAGCAGGAGCGGCCGCGACGGGTACAGCGGGTTTCGCCGGGCCGGGCTCTGCTGCCGCAGCAGGTTGAGCTGCTGCAGGCTGGGGTACGATAATGGCAGCTGGAAGAGCGTCCGCTGGTACGGCGAAGACCACGCGATCGGCGCCGGGCCTGCATCCCGCTATACAAATGACCATGTCTTCGCTGGGACGATCGCTCAAAATTTTCCGCACCAATCGGCTTGAGGCCGGAATGCCGACATCGCCCATACCGTCTTCGGGGATCGTGTGCGTTATTGCCGGGCGCTCCGGAGAAAGAGCAGGGGTCGCAGCGGCAGCCTTGGCGGGCGGTTCGGCTGCGGCCGCGCCACCAATGTTGTGGGCGAAAGCGGCAGCGAGTGCAAGGGCACTGCAAGAGAGCAAGCGAAGTGAACGCATGACTGAAACCTTTGACGCTGGACAGAACTGAGACGACTTTGGCCCAACAGCGTTAACAAAGCGTTTCGCTTGGCTTCAATCTTCAGGCGGCAACTCATCAGAAGATAAAGCCCGACGCCTCCGTCACGATCGTATCGCGTCGTGCGCCACGCCCGCGCGACAATTTTGAGGCAGCGATACGTTTGATCTTTCCTCGCTTGGCGGCGAACCGCACGGACTTCTTTGATACGAACACGACTTTTGTGCGCCAACCCTGCGTACCCCGGATAACCGATGTCACCCTTTTTTTGGCAAAATGCCCGCGAGTTTCTGCGCTAATGCGGTGCACGCTGGTGAGGGAAAGTGCGGCCTTTGTTTTCGGCGCAGGTGCGTATGCAGCTAACCGCACGGGGCGCACTGCTGGCGCTGCCTCGGCGCGTTTCGGTTTCAAAGCCGGAGAAACGTCCTCGTTGGCATAGCACCCGGCAATACAGGCAACTGCGTTTTGATCGGCTTCGGAGGGCACGATTTCAGCGCCAGCTGTCACTTGCGCCGCAGTCGTTTCCATCCGCCGGGCAGCAATCACAGCCGCAGCGGCCGCAGTCTTGGATACACGGAACACAATCTTGTCGCTTGCCGGACGGCAACCGCCAAGACAAATCACCAGATAGCTGTCCGGGTTGGCCACAGCGAGCGGGTGCTCCTTAATTACTTTTCGCGCCGCTTCACTATTCAGTTTTATGTCGGCGTCTTTCTGCCAGGTATCATACATTGGATCGAGCGCTAACGGCGGATCCGGCATTGAATCGAATTCGGGCGGCAGATTCGGATCGGGCGCCCGCCCTGACGTGCCGCTACTCGGGCCGCTACTTGGGCCGCTACTTGGGCCGCCAGCGCTTCGGACAGGGCCGCTGGTCCGGTTCTGACTAAATTCTGCTTGGGCAATGATGGCCTGGAAGAGCAAGATTTCAGCCGGATCCGCTGCAGGTTTCGAAAGTGCAGGCTCGGACTTAATTTCGGCTTTCGGGCGTTGGCAAAGATACAATCTGCATTTCAATCGACGCAGCCGCGGCAGTCCTATTCGCAACGTCCATGAAGGAACCAGCCGGTGCCGATGGCTCGGGCGTATTGACCGTCAGCAAAGCGAGGCACGCAAGCGTCATCATCGTGCGCAACGCCAAGCTTTTTATGTAACTCCACATCGTCTCACCGCCTGAAAATTGGCAAAGTTACAACCCAAATTTATTTCGCTTAGTTTAGCGATCGTGCTTGAACCATTGACCGTCGCCGGAAACGGCATTAATGATGCGTACGTTTCTGAAGTCTGTTCCGGGTGACGCTGCGGGCGCCATCAACGACGCCGAGCGCTCAAACACCGCGCGGCTGCGCACGCTGTGCTCGGGCTCGGACAGGGACTTAAGTTCTATTGTTGGCCGTGCAATTGCCTTTGCTGGCGCACTTTTCGATGGCTCAACGGGCGTGCCGGACTGACCAGAGGCGTCGTCTGCGACGGTCAAACCATAGTAAGCTGCGATGCACTTGTCGGTTTTCTTCTTGTGTTCGAGTTCCATGCTCGAAACGTAGACGACCGTGTCGGGCCCGCACAGATACGCCTCGTCCGCGCGTGCAACCGGCGCGAATAACCCAAGAATTGAAGATGCAAAAATGACCGGAATAACGACGCTCGCCCGCGAAACCATAGATTGACCCCCGAAGCAACAAACCCAACTTGGGTGTCACAATATGGGACAGTCATTGATAAAGCGTTGACCTGCCGCGTTTCAAGGCTTTGGCGGATAGCGCCAGTAGGCTGCTCCCGACGACGTCGTCATCCGCTCAAGAATAGGAATGCGCTTATCGGGCGGGCGCTCGCCCGTTTGAATCAGCAGCTTGATGTCGTTGAGCAGCGTGTTGTTCTCTGCGTAGCCCGAATGATTGAGGCCGAGGCTATCGGTCGATACCGAGGTCACATCGATTGTATCGACACCAGGTACGACCAAGGGGCCACTTGCCGGCACATCGCCAGCGCGCGGAACCCCGCCCCAGAAGCGTGCCGAATAGCCGAGCGCCCTGTCGTTCGAGGCCGCGTACAACGTCACGCCCTTGGCGAAGTTCATGATTTCGCGGGCAATGTTCGTGAACTTATCGCGATCCACATCGGGCGCCGCCAGGATGACCTGACTGATGACGACGCCTTCGGGTGCCACCGGCCGCATGCGCTCCAGCACGCGCAGCAGCAGCTCGTTCCCCATCGAGTGCGCGATGAGGCTGATGGACTTGGCGCCGCTTTCCTTGACGACCAGATTGAGAAACTCCGCCAAATGCGGCTCAGCCTGTTCGGCGCTGCCCCGATCATAGGTGTAACTCGCGACCTTGCCGCCCGACGGCCAGCTATAGACGAACGGCGCCCCATCGAACTTCAAGTCGTAGGAGATCTGGGCTGTGCGGTAGAGTGCATCATCGAACGACGTATTGAAGCCGTGAACAAAGACCAGCGCGTGGTCTTTGAAGCTCGCCGATTTGGCGAGCCGCTCTTTGACCAGTGCCAGCATCTGCTCTTTTGAAAGAGCACTGAGCTCCTGCAGCGTGAAGTGCTTCGCAGTATCTTCCGCTTCTTCGTAGATTTTCACTTTGAAATAAGGAATCTCGACCACCCAAGGGCGCTCGATGTTCGGCACTTTATGCGCCGTCGGCACCGTGACCATGGCCCGGCCCAGCTGAAGCTGGTGCCCACGATCGGAGCCGTATTTCAGCCGTTTGGGATCGGGCTCGACGGTACGGTCGGTGCCGAAGAAAACTGGAACCACGTCGTACGTTTGATCGACCGTCGCCGCGCCACCCGCTGGCGGTGGCGAAACGGGAACAGGAGACGGAGGCGGCGGTGGAGCCGTAGCCCCATCGCCCGGCTCTTCGGCCGCTGGCGGCGGCGTTACTTCGTCTGACCGACGTGCCGCTCCAATCCTTGGGCGATCGCCATTCTTTTTGGGCTGCTCCAGTCCCCGCGTCGCTTCCTCAGCTTGGCGGCGCGCGTCTTCTCCCGCCTGTTCCATCCGCGCGCGTTCGGCGGCCGCTTGGTTGGCAGCCTCCTCTGCATCAGTCGATTGTTCTGGCGGGGCCGAGGAATCCGGCTTTTGAGCCTTTTTTGGTATTGCCTCTGGCGCCGGAGCACGCGCAGGCTCCTCGCGCGGATTGCCCTCCGATTTTTGACCAGATTGCTCACCGCAGCCCGATAGTGTCGGCGCGAAGAACAATATCAAGGGCAGTATGACCTGAGCAATTTTCAACATGAGAGCCCCCACTCAATGACCATCGACAATATACCTTGACGCACACTACGGGGGGCTTTGCCACCCTGCAACACGCCATGCAACAACCCGTGGTTGGCGGCCACTATCGCGGGCTGTGAATGACAGCACTGAGCGGCTAAATCGCGGCTTGCCGCGCCCTCACAATTCTGCCCATGGTCGCGCCCCGTAAACATGCCTATGAGCCCCCCAATGTCCGTAATTTCGCAGCCGGCCAACCGCATATCCGTTGAAGACTATGTTGCCGGCGTGGGCGGCGGTGACCGCACCCTTCTGGCACGCGCCATAACCTTGGTTGAAAGTTCGAACCCTGAGCACGGCCGGCTCGCGCAAGATGTCTTGCAGGGATTGCTTCCTAAGACGGGCAACGCCATTCGCCTCGGGATCACCGGCGTTCCCGGTGCCGGCAAATCAACCACTATCGATCAACTCGGCATGAATCTGATCGCCAATGGTCACAAAATTGCAGTTCTCGCCATCGACCCGACGTCCAAACGAACCGGCGGTTCAATTTTGGGCGACAAGACGCGCATGAACTCACTTGCCGTTGAGAAGAACGCCTTTATCCGCCCCTCGCCGTCATCTGGAACACTCGGCGGCGTGACGCGCAAGACGCGCGAGACCATGGCGCTGTGCGAAGCCGCAGGGTTTGACGTCATCATTGTCGAAACGGTTGGCGTCGGCCAATCCGAGGTCGCGGTCGCCGATATGGTCGATTTCTTTCTCGTGCTGCTCCTCGCCGGCGGCGGCGACGACCTTCAGGGCATCAAGAAGGGCATCATCGAACTCGCTGACATGATCGCCATCAACAAGGCTGACGGCGATAACATCACGCGCGCCGAACGTGCCGCCAGCGACTATCGCGCGGCCTTACAAATTTTCACGCCGCATGGCGCCGCCTGGTTTCCACCGGTCATCACAGTTTCAGGAAGAGACAATCGCGGCCTGCAAGACCTGTGGGACAAGGTCGTCGAGCATCGCCGCACGATGACCGGTACCGGCGCGTTTGCCACCCGCCGTCAGGCGCAAGCCGTGTCATGGATGCGCGACATGGTGGAAGATCACCTGATGAGCGCGCTTCATGCGCACCCGCGCGTTGCCGCCGAACTGCCAGTGATCGAAGCCGATGTCGCCGCCGGACGATTGCTGCCAACTCTTGCCGTCGATAGGATCATGGGCCTGATGGGTCTTGTCCGTTGAAAGCGCGATGCGCTTATAGGTCTTGAGTGTCTGCAACCTCAGACTATGCTGAACGTATGACCGCACACCGCCCGAGTTCCAGCAATCGCACGACCGTCCTGCTCACAGGTTTCGGTCCGTTCCCAGGCGTGCCTGTAAATGAAACCGCGCGTCTTGTACCAGCGTTAGCGGCAATCGCGCGCGGCGCCTTCAAAGATCACACGATCCGTCACGAGATCTTGCCAACGGAGTGGTCCTTGGCTCCAGTGCGCCTCACCGCTCTCCTGGAGACGCACAAACCAGTGCTTGCGCTGCACTTTGGCGTTGCCCAAGACGCAACCGGATTTCGTGTCGAATGCGAAGGGCACAACGCCTGCCGGCTTTCCCCCGACGCACGTGGCGAGGTGCCGCCCTGTTTAAAGCTGCTCGCCGATGGCGCTGTGTCCCAATCCGTGACAGTGCCAGTCGAACAGATTGTTCAAAGGCTGCGCTGTCTTGGTCTCGCAGCTTACGCGTCGCCGGATGCTGGCCGCTATCTCTGCAACGCCATTCTTTACCATTCGCTGACCGCCGCGACGCGCTGCCAGCACGGCTTCCGAGCCGGTTTCATACACTTACCAACCGATCTTGCGGGCCCGCACCTCACCTTTGACGGTGCACTCAGCGGTTCAATCGAAATCCTGAAAGTCTGCCTCGAACATCAGGAAGCGTAATTCTGGTTAAACACTTGCTCGTTGGCGCGCGCCTTGCTTGGCATTTTCTCTGAATAACGGAGATTTCCTATGACTTTAGACCGGCGCACTGTCATTGCCGCGAGCCTTGGGGCCGCAAGCCTCGGGATAGGCGCCGCTACTGCTGCCAACGCGGCGCCGGACGCCAAAAAAGGCTCCGCCTTGCGTGACGCATTCCGCGAAATTGCGCACGAAATTCTCGCAGGTGTTCAAGCTAACTCAGCCCAAGACCAAACTGCGGCATTACAAGCCGCAATCGATTCCGCCGCCGAGAAAGGCGTGCCTGTGGTCTTGCCATCCGGCACGATCCGCGTCGGCGATCTGCGTCTGCGCGCGGGCACAAAGCTCATCGGTCATGCCCGAAGCACAACTCTTGAGTTCACAGGCGGCCATGCTTTCATTAGCGGCGACAAGGCCGACGGGCTCGTGTTGCGCGGCCTTGTTCTCGACGGCGCATACAAAACGACGCTCGAAGACCGTGGCGAAGGCCTTCTTACGCTCTCGCGCTCGCGCGACATCGTGATCGAAGATGTAGAAGTGCGCCATAGCGCGCGCATCGGCGTCTCGCTCATCTCGTGCTCCGGCCGCATTAGCGAAAATAAGCTCCACGCTATCCTCGACGCCGGAATAAAGAGCCTCGATGCAACCGGGCTTTCGATCACTGGAAACGCTATCAGCGACTGCGGCAACAATGGCATTCTCGTCTGGCGCAGCGAAATCGGCGAAGACGGCACTATCGTCTCGGGCAATCGCGTCACGAAAATCCGCAATGCGGCTGGCGGTACCGGCGAATATGGAAACGGCATCAATGTTTTCCGTGCCGGCAGCGTGCTCGTTCAAGGCAACCGCGTTGCGGATTGCGCTTTTACGGCCATACGCGGCAACGCGGCGTCGAACATCCAGATCATCGCCAATAGTTGCGAGCGCTTGGGTGAGGTGGCCATTTATTCGGAGTTTGAATTCCAGGGTGCCGTCATCGCCAACAACGTGATCGACACCGCCGCAACCGGCATCTCTGTCACCAATTTTCAGGAAGGCGGGCGCCTCAGCGTCATACAAGGCAATCTCATCCGAAATCTCTTTCGTCGCGAGTATGAAAAGGAAGACAAGCGCGGCGAAGGCATCGGCGTCGAGGCTGACGCCGTTGTCAGCGGTAACACAATTGAAAACGCGCCAAACGTTGGAATCCAGATCGGCTGGGGCCCATTTATGCGCGATGTCGCGGCAACCGGCAACGTGATCCGCCGCGCGCGGGTCGGCATTTCCGTCACCGCAACGGGTGCCGGGAGTTGCCTGATCGCAAACAACATTATTTCGGAAGCGAAAGACGGCGCCATTCGCGCTATGAATCATGGCGCGGTGCTTGGACCCGACCTTGCGCGCGAACCACAGACGGCGGGCCGGATCATCGTCACAGGAAACGTTGCAACCTGAGACTTACCCGAGAGCCAAGGATAAAACTTCGGAAGGCCTAACAACCCCAACCTCGATGCCTTGCGCATTCTTTAAAGTCTTGAGCGGAAACTGCCCGCGCGCTTCCGGAACGAATGCTTCGATCAGCAGCGACACCACTGCTTCCGCCGCGCGCGTTGCGCCATCGTCGATCTTCAGAGCAAAGCCGAGACCGGCTTGCGGGAATGTTCCAGCGTATGCCCCTTCGGCTCCGGTCTTGACGAATGCCGCGCCGCTAAACTGCTTGAGCACGCGCGTGTCGAGGCGGTTAGGACCGGCAAAATAATCCGGTGCAGCACGTGCGGCGCTCATGATCCGGCCAGCCGCTGCAACGCGCGCCTTTGAAAGCCCGGAACCTGTTCCGAAATTCGCATACGCCTGCGCCTGCGCTTTGACCGGCAATGCCCAATTGGGCACCATACATCCGTCAATACCACACACCTCTGGTCCGATTTTCATGCCGCACAAATCTTCAAGCACGGCATGGATTCGCATTTGCACGGGGTGAGAAGCTTCCCAGTAGCCCTCGATGGCTTCGCCGAGATGCCGGGCCGTTGCCAACATGCCGGCGTGCTTGCCGGAGCAATTATGATGCACGGGTCCGGGCTTTATGCCAGCCAGCAGCAGCGCCCGCTGTTCCGTCTCATCGCGGGGCAAGTGCGTGCCGCAATGCAGTGCCTGCTCGTTCAACCCAGCGAGTTGCAACATTTGCCGCACGGCGTCGACGTGTTCGCGCATGCCCGAATGAGAGGCCGCAGCAATGGCAATATGCTTGTCGGTAAAACCGAACACAGCGGCAGCATTGCTTTCAACGAGGGGTAGCGCTTGCAGTGGCTTGACGGCAGAACGGGGATAAACGGAGCGCGCAATATCGCCCAACTCGAGCACAACACGCCCATCCCTCGACACAACGGCCAGCACACCGCGATGGCTGCATTCGACCAGCGGGCCGCGTGTGATTTCGACAAGAACGGGATTTGTCATCAATTGGATCGCGGTTGCAGGAAAATGCCGAGTCCCCGCTTAACCCGGCCCGAGCCAAAAATCGAGCGGCGCATTGACCGCACCAGAACCGCACCAGCCGCTTACTGCGCAAAAGGGGACAATAACAAAAACCCCGCCAAGACATGACGCTTGGCGGGGCTCAAGTTAGGACGACACGGGAGGAAGTGAGCCGAAAAACGAAATCCGCGGGTGCGCCGGCCAAGCCGGGGGGATTGGGGTAGACCTGGCCGGGCGCCACGGACCGATGTCACAGGAATGTGCCACCAGCGTGAAATCGATATTAAGGGGTGCGATATGAACTGCGCCTGAACGGCCGCAACGTTCTGGTGCGCTTTTGGATTCGCGCGCACTATTCGCTACGAGCAAGGTAAAAGTCGCACACTTTCCAAGTTATTTGCCTGAGGATGAAACCGGATGCGAGGCCTTCGCGCAAGAGAATCGCCCTAGAGTTGGCACCACATTTCCGCCTTACCCACTTGGCGCACCCTCTTCGCCCTACGTTCTAGGATCACACCAATGCCGGCCCGCGCCGCGTCCAAAGCCCCGCTGGCAAGCGCTGCTCAAATCACAGATCCGATGGTCCTCGCGCACCTCAAGCTCGAAGAGGTGTTCGGTTATAAGAAATTCCGTTCGCATCAAGAACAAATCATCGCCACGCTGCTTGCAGGCAATGATTGCCTCGCCTTGATGCCGACGGGCGGCGGAAAATCGCTCTGCTATCAAATCCCGTCGCTTGTCCGCAACGGCACGGGAATTGTCGTCTCCCCATTAATCGCCTTGATGCAAGATCAGGTCGACGCGTTGAAAGACGTCGGCGTTAAAGCTGCATTCCTGAATTCAACTCTTGATCGCGGCCAGCAAGACCAGATCGAGCGCGAGTTTGCGGCTGGCGCGCTCGATCTTCTTTATGTTGCGCCCGAACGCCTTGTGCAGGAGCGAACATTGGCGCTGATGGCGCGCAATCAAGTTGCGCTTTTCGCCATTGATGAGGCCCATTGCGTGGCCCAATGGGGGCACGATTTCCGGCCCGAATATCGCCAACTGAAAATCCTCGCCGAACGTTTCCCAAACGTCCCGCGTATCGCATTAACGGCAACGGCCGACGAGCGCACACGTCAAGAGATCATCACCGAACTCTCGCTTGAAGGCGCGAAAGCCTTTATCGCCAGTTTCGACCGGCCAAATATCCGCTACACCATCAGCGAAATGGGGTCGATGAGCGCCAGGGAGAAACTGTGGCAGTTCATTGAAAACGAACATTCTACAGACGCTGGCATCGTCTATTGCCTGTCGCGCAAGTCTGTTGACGAAACAGCCGCATGGCTGGCGTCCAAAGGCCGCAAGGCTCTGAGTTATCACGCGGGACATGACGCCCATGTCCGCGCCGGCGCCCAATCCAAGTTCTTGAGCGGCGACGACGTCATTATCGTCGCAACGATTGCTTTCGGGATGGGCATCGACAAGCCGGATGTGCGCTTCGTCGCCCATCTCAATCTGCCGAAGTCGATC
>JANOKW010000333.1:0-19615 GCA_031419475.1 Hyphomicrobium sp.
TTCGCGGCGCTCAGGTTCTTTGACGCTGACGTAGTTTGTTTTGTAAGTCGCTTGCGCCCGCTTATCGACGTCGGCAAGGCCGTCCGTCACGAGCTTCGCGACCTTTTCGTCCTTGTCGGCTTCGCCGAGAATGGCATCGACGACAGCCTGGTAGGGACCGTTATCGAGGAGCGTTTCGTGCGGGTAGACATCTCTTGCGATGCGCAACATTGCGAGCTTTTGCTCGGCGCTGAATGACGCCGCTGCAACCGCATGGCGGCTAAACGGTGTCGTCAACATGCCAGCTGTCAGCGCGACCATTGCGGTCGAAGTGAGCAGCTGCCGGCGTGTTGGAGCAGTAAAAGCTGACGGCCTTGCGGCAATCATGGAGAGATCGTGAAGCATGGCGCCGTGTTCCTCCCTGTTATTTTTGGGTATTGTCCAGGGCCGATAAACACAAACAATCAGCCCCTTAGCTATAATAAGGAGCAAGGCGCGTGCCAGTATTTCAGCGCAGGCACCAGGCCAGGCTGAAAGAGAAACGAAATTCGATCTGGCCTAATGCACTGCAAAAACTTGAAATCCAAAGCCACATCAGTTCGTTGAAGTGGCGCGGGATGCGGTGATGGTGCTTGCCGTCACCATCTCGCAGCGGCAATGATTTGCCCCGCTACGCAGAGAATTGTTTCCATTGCGCCACATGTAGGCGATCACCGAGCATCTGCAGCACAGTGCAAACGTTGCGCCGCTGCGACAACTTCGTGCCGCCTGAGACACCTGTTGCAAGCATTGCTGGGTTCAACCGGGGCTTTACCCCGTGAGGGGGCGGATGCCCTACCAGCGTGAAACAAACAAAATTGCGCTTCAAGGCATGGTCCCGCCAGAAACTGGCCCCGCTAGAAACTGTGCCCCCGCCAGAAACTGTCGCTGCGGCGGTGCACAACTGCGTTGCATGCGACGGCTGTAGCAAAGACGCGACGTTGCAGGTTCGATAAAGCGCCCAGAATCTTATCAATTGTTTCTGGCACGGCACTTGCCAGTCGGCATGCGACTAAAGTTCTTTGCTCGTGGCCCGTTGTAACGGACAGACTCGGGATTTCTTAGAGAAACACGAGCGTCGATAAGTTCATGTGAGCATGAGAACGACAGAAGCGCACAACTTCCGAAACAACGAAAACAAGATGGATTTGGATCATGACAGACGCCCGGCTCTATGCATCTCGTCCGGCCGCCCGGCCACTAAGTGAAGTCAAGGAGAGTCCGCCAATGAACTCGGCAATCGATGCAATAACCCGCCCTGCCCACACGGCGGTTGCAACGCCAATGTGGAATCTCACGCCCCAGCAGTGGCGGGTTTTCCTGCTTGTCGGTAAAGCCTTGTCGAATAAGGCCATCGCTCATGAACTCAATGTCGCCGAGTCCACCGTCAAGGCGCATGTGTCGGCGATATTCAAGCTGGCAAAGTGCCGGAACCGCACTGAAGCAGCGCTGCTATCTCAGCGCGTAAGGTACGGTCTGTTGGACGCCGACGAAACTGTAGTGATGCCATTTGCAGCTTTGGCTGGGTCCAAAGCCGCGAAGCATAGGCCACATTTCAAATAAAAACGGCCTGGTTTCTCGAAGCGCCTGCGCCCCAGACAGTTCGGTGTAAACGCTGGCCGGTATAAACTCTGGCCGGTATGAACGCTGTCCGGTATGAACGCTGGCGCACGGCCACAAGACGGGACGCGCGAAAAACAAGAACGACGTCGTCGAGTGGAGGAACTACGTATGTCATCGAAGGCTCCTGGCCAAGTCATCGTCGATCTTGCATTCGGATACATCTTGACCGGAGCCCTGACCGCCGCCGCGAAATTGCGTATCGCTGACAAGTTGGAGAACGGTCCCAAGTCCATTGACGAATTGGCCAAGGAGACTGGCGTTCATGGGCAATCGCTGCATCGTGTCTTGCGCATGCTTGCGAGCTGCGATGTTTTCAGGGAAGACGAGCAGGGCCGGTTTCATCTGACCCCAGCTGCCGATTTGCTGCGTACGAGCGTGCCGCACACGCTCCATCATGCCGCTTTGATGGTCGCCCAAGACATTTTCTGGAAGCCGGTTGGAGAACTCGATAAGGTCGTGCGGACGGGCGAGAATGGCATGGTGCCCATTTTTGGGGCGCCATTCTTCGACTATCTTGAGTCGAACAAAGAGGCGGGCGCGATTTTCCATCGCGGCATGTCCAGTTTGTCAGATCTGGAGAACGCTCCGATCGCCGGAGCCTACGATTGGACCCCATTCAAAACGATCGTGGATGTCGGCGGCGGGCATGGGGGATTCTTAATCGAAGCGTTGAAGCTTGCTCCAAATGCCAAGGGCATAAATTATGACGCAGCGCACGTGTTGAAGGATGCGCGCGTCAACGAGCAAACCGGGCAATGGTCATGTGTAGAGGGTGATTTCTTCAAGAACGTTCCGGCCGGCGACGCCTACGTATTGAAGCGAATCCTTCACGACTGGACGGACGATGTGTGTGTCACGATCCTTTCCAATATCCGCAAAGCCATGAACCCTGGTGGCCGTGTCGTGGTTGTAGATTGCGTCATTCCACCAGGCAACGAGCCCCACGGCGGCAAGGTCCTCGATGTGTTGATGATGTCGGCACTGCCTGGGTTTGAGCGAACAGAGAAAGATTTCGCGGCCCTATTCCAACGCGCTGGTCTGAAGTTCGCGCGTGTTATCCAGGCGCCAGCGCTGCTCAGCATCACCGAAGCGGTGGCGGCTTAGGTACGCCGCCCGTCGCCCTTCTGATGCGCTTGTGGCAAAGGTACGCCGCTACAGGTGAATCATGAAAGCGACACACGTTGCGATTTAGTGGCTTAAGATCGTGCGCAAATGCCTGAATCTAAAGCGGAAAAATTGACAAGGTTGAACCTCGCATTCTGGCACGCTGAATGCTTAACTCTGACGCAACATAAAACCATGCCGCGCTGCATAGAAAACGCAGACGTCAAAAAACGATAGGGAGGTTGATCGTGCAGCCAACGAGGGACCAAAAGGTCTGGATGTATGAGAATATGGTGGTCAGCCGGTTCTTCGAGGAAACGATCGAACAGATCTATCTCGAGGGCAAGAAGCCGGTGTTCAACATGGCCAATGGCCCGATCCCCGGAGAAATGCACTTGTCGAACGGGCAGGAGCCCTGTGCCGTCGGCGTTTGCGCGCATTTGACGCCGGAAGACACTGTGACCGGCACGCACCGTCCGCATCACATCGCCATTGCCAAAGGTGTCGATCTGAAGAGAATGACGGCCGAGATTTTCGGCAAGAAAACCGGTCTCAGCGGCGGCCGCGGCGGCCACATGCACATTTTTGACCCGGCTGTGAACTTTGCCTGTTCGGGCATTATCGCACAAGGCATGGGACCCGCCGTTGGTGCGGCCCTGTCGCGCCAAATGCAAAAGAAGCCTGGCATCGCCGTTGCCTACATTGGTGAGGGCGCGGTCAACCAGGGCGCATTCCACGAGGCGATGAACCTTGCCGCAGTGTGGAAACTCCCATTCATCTGCGTCATTGAAGACAATGCTTGGGGCATTTCTGTTTCCAAGAAAGCGTCCACCGCTGTTGCGGACAATTCCGTGCGCGCCCAAGCCTATGGCATTCCTGGTTATCAGGTGAAGGGCAACGACCCTTACGAAGTTTTCCGCGTAGCGGGAGAGTGCGTGGCGCGAGCCCGGCGCGGTGATGGCCCATCGCTTATTGAAATCGAAACCTCGCGGCTTGCCGGTCACTTTATGGGCGACGCCGAAGGCTACCGGCCTAAGGGTGAACTCGATGCGCTGCGCGCCCGCGATTGCATCCCGGCGATGAAGGCTCGGATGATGGCCGAGGACGGCATGACGCAAGCTGAGAACGACGCCATCGTCGCGCGTGCACGGGCAAAGGTCGATGAAGCCATAGAATTCGGGCGACAGAGCCCGTATGCCGCGCCTGCCGAAGCCATGGAAAAGGTCTTCGCCTGATCGAGTTATTGCGCTGGGGCGGTTCGCCCGTCCCGGCGTTTCAACCAACTTCAAGACTTCAGAAAAAACAAAATTTACTCCCTGGGAGGAGCACTCATGTCAACCGCGACGGCAACAGCAGTAAAGCCCCAACAGAACGAGCGCCGCGTCACCATTGCACGAGCAATGGCAGAGGCTGTCGCTCAGGAAATGCGCATCGATCCGCGCGTCTTTGTCATGGGCGAAGATATCGGACAGCTCGGCGGCGTGTATGGCAACACGCGCGGTCTGATCGAGGAATTTGGTCCCGAACGCATCCGCGACACGCCGATTTCGGAAACGGCTTTCATGGGCGCCGCAGTTGGCGCGGCGTCCGACGGCATGCGGCCCGTTGTCGAACTGATGTTCGTCGACTTCTTCGGCGTCTGCTTCGATGCGATCTACAATTTGATGGCCAAGAACATCTACTTCTCGGGCGGCAACGTCAAAGTTCCGGTGGTGCTCATGACGTCAACGGGCGGCGGATACAGCGACGGCGGCCAACATTCGCAGTGCCTCTACGCCACTTTTGCACATTTGCCGGGCATGAAGGTCGTATGCCCAAGCAACGCCTATGACGCAAAAGGTTTGATGGTGTCTGCCATCCGCGACGATAGCCCGGTTATTTATATGTACCACAAAGGACTGCAGGGCATGGGCTGGCTCGGGACGGAACCCGGGGCAACGGTGCACGTTCCCGAAGAAACCTACATGATCCCGTTTGGCAAAGCGGCGATCGTGCGCGAAGGTACCGACGTCACCATCGTCGGTGTCGGCATGGGTGTTCACAACGGGCTCAAAGCCGCAGACAAGCTCGCAGCACAAGGCGTCAGCGCCGAGGTTATCGATCTGCGCACGCTCGTTCCGCTCGACCGTGACACGATCTTCAACTCGGTCAAGAAAACCGGCCGCTTGATCGTTGTCGATGAAGATTATCAAAGCTACGGTTTGACCGGCGAAATCATCGCCACGATTGCCGAGCGTGACGTCAGCGTGTTGAAGGCCTCTCCGCAGCGCGTTGCCTATCCTGATATTCCGATCCCGTTCGCCCGGCCGATGGAGCAATTTGCGTTGCCGAATCCTGACAAGATCGTTGACGCTTTCCACGCAATGAAGAGGGCCTAGAAACATGGTAGCCGTAAAAATCCCGACCGACCTCTGGGAAGAAGATACAGAGGCCGTCATCACGACATGGCTCGTGGGCGATGGCGGGACGGTCAGCGAAGGTCAGCTTATTGCTGAAATCATGGTCGAGAAAGTACAGCATGAAGTTCGTGCTCCCGCGAGCGGCACGATCAAGATCTCTCAACAGGCAGAAGCAGTCGTCGCCAAGGGCGGTGAAATCGGTACGATTACTTGACGTGCTTCTGGGCATGCCGTTCTGCGGCCTGCCTCAAACTCTGAGAATTTCAAAATCCTGGAGCGCCTTTGCGGTTTTAAAACCGCAGGGTGCTCCAGACTGCTTGAAGGTGACACGTCATGACAGACACCACACCCGGATCAGCTCCGGTGCCGGCCGATAAAGTGATCAAGCTGACGGCCATGCGCGGCATGATTGCCAGCAAGATGCTCGAGAGCTTATCGACGACGGCGCAGCTTACGCATTTTTCCGAGTGCGATACGACAGGCCTTGCCGCCATGAAGGCGAGGCTTCTTAGCGAAGGATTGAAAGCGTCGGTCGAGGATCTGATCGTGGACGCTGTGGTGCAGTCTCTGCGCCGGTATCCGGCCTTGAATGCAACGCTACAGAACAATGAGATTACGCAACGTGCGGACATCAATGTGGCTGTTGCCGTGGCGTTGCCGGGCGATTTGCTGATGGCGCCGGCGATCTTCAATGCCGGCAATCTAACCCTGGCGGAACGCATTGCAGCCCGGCGCGATCTCGTTGACCGGGCAAAGATCAATAAGATTACTGTCAAGGAAATGACCGGTGGCACGTTCACGATTTCAAACATTGGACTGACCCGGGTTCGTTTTTTCACGCCGATACTGGCCATACCGCAGGTGGCGATCTTGGGCGTTGGCGAAACGGCATTGCGTCCGTGGGTCGTCGATGGGCGCATCGAGCCCCGCCCCATCATGGGATTGTCGCTGACCTTCGATCATCGCGCCGTCAATGGCGCGCCGGCCGGAGATTTCCTGACCGATCTTTGCAAAACGATCGAAGCGATGGCATGAGCGCACATGCCGAACTGTGCTGCGCAGCAATCTGACACCTCAAGTTCTGTATCGCGACTGGGGATTGTCTCCTTCGAAGAGGCGCAGCAGCACGAGCGCGAACTTCTTGCAGGCGCGTCCGGCCTTTCGCCGGGGAACGCGCAAGTTTTGATCTGGCGCACTAAGAAATCCATTATCGTGCCCCGCGGGATGCCGGCCAGAGCCGGTTTTGCCGAGGCTGTTGCAGCGATGACGGCCCGAGGGTTCCCGGTCTACGAGCGCGATACGGGCGGCGATCTGACGCCCCAGTCGCCAGGCATGGTCAATCTCTCGATGGTGTTCCGTCTGGATGGGGCCAGTCCTAATATCAAGGACGCTTATCTTCGACTGGTGCAACCGGTCATCGAATTTTTGCGTCATCGGTACGATCTAGCGGCTGACGTATGCGCTGTGCCCGGTGCATTTTGCGACGGTGCCTACAACATTGCCTATCAAGGCAAGAAACTTGCCGGGACCGCTCAGCGGTGGCGATTGATTGGCGGCGAGGGTCCCTTACGTCAAGCCGCTGTACTCGGTCATGTTGCTCTCATGGCCGATATCGATCTCAAGCCTGCAATCGATGCTTTGAATGAATTTTACACGGTCTCTGGAATCGACCGGCACATCGAATTGGAAAAGCACATCACGTTAGCTGAGATTTCCGGCCGCAATAGCGCGGACCCCGGTCTCGTCGCGGAGGAACTCTCTCACTATGTCACTCATGCGCAGAGCTTGGCGGACGGCTGACGTGTTTCAATTCTGATTGTTAGGCGAGGTAATCGCGTACCTGCGGATCTTGCGATGCAGCGTTGCCCGGCTGATCCCGAGATGTCCGGCCGCTTCGGTGACGTTCCACTTATTGGCGCGCAAAACTTCAACGATACGGCGACGTTCCGCCGTTTCATTGGCCTCAAGCAGGGTTGTGCCGGTTGGTGTTTCGTTTCGGCCTTCGATTTCCCGTTCGGGGAGAGCCGCACTCTGAAGCGGAGCCAGCGGAGTG
Organism: Hyphomicrobium sp.; assembly: GCA_031419475.1. Taxonomy (GTDB): domain Bacteria; phylum Pseudomonadota; class Alphaproteobacteria; order Rhizobiales; family Hyphomicrobiaceae; genus Hyphomicrobium_B. The sequence continues at coordinate 7,198 of JANOKW010000333.1, forward strand.
CCTTCTTTGGAATAATCAAGCAGCTGGTCGGGGAGGTCTTCGACTAGAATCAGCTTGCCGGCGTGCAGCGACGTCACAAAACGAATGACGTTGCGCAATTCGCGAATATTGCCGGGCCAAGGATATGTCCGGAAAAGGTCCATTACACCGTCCGAAAATTCGATTGGGGGCGTGCCCGCGCCGTCTTCTTCCCGGACGATCTGACCGATCAGTTCGGCGATGTCGGCGCGATCGCGCAATGCCGGCAGAACAATCTGCGCGCCGCGAATGCGATAATAGAGATCCTTGCGGAAGTGCCCCTTGGCAATGAGATCGGGCAGGTTGCGATGCGTTGCACAGATGATCTTCATATCGACGGGGATTGCGTCTGCGCTGCCAAGCGGGGTTACCGTTCGTTCTTCAAGCACGCGCAATAGATGGGCTTGCAGTTCAAGCGGCATATCGCCGATTTCGTCGAGAAATAGCGTGCCGCCGTGGCTCGCGAGAATTTTACCCGTCCGGCCGCCTTTCACGCCGCCGGTAAATGTTCCCGGCGCATAGCCGAAGAGTTCGCTCGCCAGGAGCGTCGCGGGGATCGCCGCGCAATTGACCGCAACGTAGGGTTTCTCAGCACGTTTGCTCTCGTTGTGCAGGGCGCGCGCCAACGTATCCTTACCGACCCCTGTTTCGCCGAGTACGAGCAGCGGAATATCTTTATCAATGATCTTGCGGCAGAGGCCGATGTTTTGGATCATCAAAGGATCGGCACCGGCCACGCGGTCCAGCGGACGGCTTTGCGGGTCCGGATTTTTTCGCGCGCGCTTGTCATCAAGGGCATGCGTTAGCCGGCTAGGGACCGAGGTGGCCTTCTTCTTCGGCAGAAATGCCGTAACAAACGTGGTTGAACCGTCGCGGTTGTTCATCCGGACGCTGTGTTTGCTGAGCGGTTGCAGGTCGCCGAACGAGACATTCCAAAGATCGTTGATCAGTTTGCCGCCGAGATCGCTAAGATCGGGAACGCCAAGGAACGATAATGCCTCCTGCGTGGCGCCTAAGATGCGGCCATCTTCATCGGTTGCAATGAGGGCCTTTACGGACATCGGCATCGGATCCGGCTCATTTGCGAGCGCCACGATGCAATCGTTGCGGTGCCATTTGCGGAACAGCATCATGCTGATCTGGGAGGCTGCTTCGCGCACGAAATATTGAGCGAAACTTCCGTCGCTGGATCCAGGCACGGCCCGGCCTGACATATCGAACGCGGCAATAACCTGGCCGTCAGGTCCGAAGATTGGCGCAGCCGAACACGTGAAGTGCCGGAATGATTCATTGAAGTGTGCGCTGCCGTAGACCGTGATGGGCTGACGGGAAATCAAACAGGTGCCGATGCCGTTGGTGCCGACGCGGCCCTCATGCCAGACGGAACCCGATTCTAAGCCTTCGCGCGCAACTTCCTGGCTGGCGTTAGAGTCTGCAAAGCTGGTAACGACGATGCCGTTCGAATTGCTGACCAGTATGACGTTGCTGGTGTCAGCCGCAATGCGGCGCACGCGATCGATGATGGGAGAGGATTCGACCAGAACGTCTTCCATCTGGCCGCGTAATTCGCGCACCGTTGCGTTGCCAACGCGCTCGATCGGCTTGCGCATGGCCCGGTCGAGACCATAATCGGTGAGACAGCGGCGCCAAGACGCTTTTACAATGTCGGCGCCAAGACTTGGCGCAATATCAAGGGCCGTGGACATTTCGCGGAATTCCTCACGCATTCGTCTACTGATCGCCTAGGACTTCTGGCGGGGGGACTGTGCCAGGACGCCGCAAGGTTTACAAGGGTGAGGGCAGGGTTAGAAGTCCAGGGCGGGGGTTGGAAAAAGTTGCCCAGTTCCGAATAGTACAGCCAAGTCCCGCAATTCTTCCGTTGTTTCGGTGCAGGCCACATAATTGCCCGCTGGCAGGCTCAACCGCTATTCGAGGTCCCGCACACGGTCTACCGGGCTTGTCTGCTCAGGCCAAGCGCGGGTAAAGGGCCAGAGCGCTTTCCGATGGATCAAGAATGGCGGCTAGCCGCGTCCCTGTCTCTGGCATGATTTGACCGGCAAAATAGTGAGCTGCCGCAATTTTCTCACTGAGGAAGGGGACATCACCTTCTCCGCGTTCCATTTTGTCGGCGGCACTCATGGCTCCGCGAATGAGTAATGCTCCGCCTATCACTAAGCCGAAGAGGTGTAGGACATCGACTGCTGCGGCGGCCGCCCGGGCCGGCTCGCGGCGGCCTTCCGACATGAGCCAATCGATGACGAGCGTCATTGCATTGCACCCGGTGGAGACCGCCTGGCGCATAGCCGTCCAACGGGCGCCGCTGTATCCGGCCAAGTCCGTTTCAATGGTGCGCAGTTCGCCGACCATCGCGCGGGCGGCGGCGGCGTTATCGCGCTGCATCTTGCGGCCGATGAGATCGTTGGCCTGAATTCCGGTCGTGCCTTCGTAAATGGTGGCGATACGTGCATCGCGGAAATGTTGTGCGGCACCGGTTTCTTCTATGTAGCCCATGCCGCCGTGAACCTGAACGCCGAGGGACGCGACATCGCAAGCGGTTTCCGTGCACCAGCCTTTGACAACCGGAATGAGCAAATCGAGGCGGGCTTGATGGCGGGCGCGCGTCTCGGGCGTGGTTGCAACCTGCGAGAGATCGAGAGAGTGAGCAGCAGTGTACGCGAGTACCCGCATCGCTTCGCATTTGGTGCGCATGGTCATGAGCATGCGGTGCACGTCCGGGTGATGCGCGATTGGCTTGGGCTCACTGGACTTGTCCCCAATGATGCGTCCCTGGATGCGATCATTCGCGTAAGCACGTGCCCGCTGGTAAGCGCGATCTGCGACGCCGAGCCCCTGAATACCGACGCTAAGGCGCGCCTGATTCATCATCACGAACATATATTCAAGGCCGCGATTTTCTTCGCCAACGAGGTAGCCGGTCGCGCCGCCGGTGTCGCCGAAAGACAGGACTGCAGTCGGGCTCGCATGGATGCCGAGCTTATGTTCGAGCGAGACGCAGCGAACATCGTTGGCGTGGCCGGGCGTGCCGTCTTCTTTGGGTAGAAACTTAGGAACGACGAAGAGAGAGATGCCTTTGACGCCTTCGGGTGCATCGGGCAAGCGCGCGAGCACGAGGTGGATGATGTTTTCAGTCAGATCGTGATCGCCGTAGGTGATGAAAATCTTCTGGCCCGAAATCAGATAGTGGCCATCTTTGCGAACGGCTTTGGTACGCACGGCCGCAAGGTCGGACCCAGCCTGGGATTCCGTTAAATTCATTGTGCCGGTCCACTCGCCGGAAACCATTTTGGGCAGGTAGGTTTGCTTCAGTGCAGCGGAGCCATTGAGTAAAATTGCTTCGATAGCACCCTGTGTGAGAAGCGGGCATAGCGCGAATGCCATGTTGGAGGCGTTGAGCATTTCGTGGATCGCTGCGCCGACGATCCATGGCAGTCCCATGCCGCCGTGCTCGGCTTCGAACACGACGCCGTTCCAGCCGCCATCTTTGAATTGGGCGTAGGCTTCAACCCATCCAGGCGCGGTTTTGACGCCCGTCTCGGTTCGCTTCGCACCTATTTTGTCACCGGAATGATTGAGCGGGCTCAAAACGCCGCTGGTAAATTTAGCGGCCTCCGAAAGGATGGCCTCGACCGTATCGGGCGTCGCATCCGCAAAGCCCGGCAAGCTGCTGATCTTATCAAGCTCGCAGATTTCCTTTAGTACGTACAGCATGTCTTTGAGCGGGGCTTCATACGTCATCGAGATTTTCTCATTGTGGACATCGAGGTGCGGATTGCCGCTGGCGGGCCCTCCTTCCCTTAGTCTCGCCGACGATGCATCGCAACGCTCAATCGATATGCCAACGCGGGTTCACGTCCCGCGCGTTGAACTCGGTTCGGCGCCCGTGTTGGGCGCTTTATCGTTGATGATTTGGGCCTTTATGGCCGGTGACTTCGGGCCTTTGAAGTAGTCGTGCGCCGCTTCAAGGAACAGCGGGTCCAGGTCTTTGCCGCTCTTATCTATGTAGGCCTTGAGTTGATTGCGCATGCGCGGATCCCAGAAGAGGTGCACGTACTTGGCAATCCCGTCGACCGCTTCGGTCCTCGGGTAGGCGGCGAAAAAGGCAGCAATCTGGTTGGCCATGCGAATGAGGTCGGTATCGTTCACGTGATTTTCTCCGTGGCTCGCATCGAGCCGGTACCAGATTGAAGCTAAGCGTTGAAGACAACAATTCCGCCAGCGCCGAGCGCCGCGAGAAATAGGTTTGATTTTCGAGCAAGCTGAAGGGCGAGCGTGGTCGGTGCGGAGACCGTGACCAGCGCCGTGATTCCGGCACTTGCCGCCTTCTGCACCAGCTCATAGCTGCACCGGCTCGTCATAAGAACAAAGCCCTGAGTGACGTCCGCGCCAGCCAAATATAATGCGCCGATAAGCTTATCGAGGGCGTTGTGGCGGCCGACATCTTCGCGCACCAACTGGATATCGCCATTGGGGACGACCCAAGCGGCGCCATGCACCGTGCGATTGAACTGGTTCATGGGCTGGCGGCTGGGCAGGTCATTTGCCGCTTTCAAGATTGCAGCCGTTGACGGAGACCCAACGCGATCCAAGCGGCGGACCGGTTTTATAGCACTCGCAATATCTTCAACGCCGCACAACCCGCAGCCCGTACGGCCTTCAATGGAGCGGCGAACGAAGCGCGTATCGTCAAGCCCACCTTCAGCCACTGCGATGTCGAGCGCAATTCCGTTATCGACCGGCATGACGAGCACGCCCTTGATGTCGTCGATAGACCTGACTAGACGTTCGGCGAGCGCAAATCCGGCCGCGAAATCGCGCAAGTCCGCAGGCGTCGCCATCATCACGGCGAACGGCTCCGAGTTGAACTGCAATGCGACAGGCACTTCTTCCGGCACCTGCCAGACGACCTCGCGCACGCCCGGCTCAGCCGAGCGGACTTCACCCGTGGCCGGTTGCGAACACAAGCTTCCGCTTGATTGAGAAACAGGAACCCCTTTCGGCATCAGGTTCATGTCACGCGCATCCTCATTCGCGCTCCTTACTCGGCCGGCTCCATCTTCTTCTTGCCGATGCGCTTATTTTCAACTTCGCGCGTCTCCCACTCTTCCTGCCATTCGGATGGGTGGTTGGAGACCGTCACTTGAACCGCCGTCACCTTGTACTCGGGGCAGTTTGTGGCCCAGTCCGAATTCTCGGTGGTGATGACGTTGGCGCCGGTTACAGGGTGATGGAAGGTGGTGTAGACTACGCCCGGGGGCATCCGTTCGGAGACTTTAGCTTTCAGCGACGTGGCGCCGACGCGGCTCGCGAGCGAGACCATGTGGCCGTCTTTGATACCGCGCATTTCCGCGTCGCTCGGGTGGATTTCCAGGATGTCTTCCGGGTGCCAGGCGACGTTTTCGGTGCGCCGCGTTTGGGCGCCGACGTTGTAGTGCGCCAGGATGCGGCCTGTCGTCAGGATGAGCGGGAAGTTCTTGTTGGCTCGTTCCGCCGTTGCCACGAACTCGGTCAGCATGAACCGGCCCTTGCCGCGCGTAAATTCCTCCTCGTGCATGATGGGCGTGCCTTCCGGGAACTCGTCGTTGCACGGCCATTGGATCGAGCCCAATTCATCGAGGCGATCGAAGCTGACGCCGGCGAACGTCGGCGTGACGCGTGCGATTTCATCCATGATTTCGGATGCGGACTTGTAGTGCATCGAGTAACCCATCTCGGTCGCGAGACGCGAGACAACTTCCCACTCGGCCATGCCCTGCTTTTCGCGCATGACTTTACGCACGCGGTTGATGCGCCGCTCGGCGTTGGTGAACGTACCGTCTTTTTCCAGGAACGATGTGCCTGGCAGGAAGACGTGGGCGAATGCCGCCGTTTCGTTCAAGAACAGATCCTGCACGACGACGATGTCCATCGACGTCAGGGCATGCTCGACGTGGCTCGTGTTCGGGTCGGACTGAGCGATGTCTTCGCCTTGAATGAATATGCCGCGGAACGAGCCGTCGCCGGCTGCGTCGAACATGTTGGGGATGCGAAGGCCCGGTTCGTGGTCCAGCTTCACGCCCCATTCCTTTTCGAATACGGCGCGCGCTTCGTTGTTTGAAACGTGACGGTAACCCGGCAGTTCGTGCGGGAACGAGCCCATATCGCAGGCGCCTTGCACGTTGTTCTGGCCGCGCAGCGGGTTGACGCCCACGCCTTCGCGGCCGATGTTGCCTGTCGCCATGGCGAGGTTGGCCATGGCCATAACCATGGTCGAGCCTTGGCTATGTTCCGTAACGCCGAGCCCGTAATAGATGGCGCCATTGCCGCCGGTTGCGAACAAACGTGCCGCTCCGCGCACAAGTTCCGCCGGAACGCCGGTAATGGCTTCCACGGCTTCTGGTGAGTTTTTCGGCTGCTTGATGAATTCTTCCCAGCGGAAGAAGTCGCCCTTTTCGCAGCGGCGGTTGACGAACTTGCGGTCGATCAGGTTCTCGGTCGCGATCACGTGGCCGATCGCGTTCATGATGGCGACATTCGTCGAGGGCTGCAGCTGAAGGTGGTAATCCGCTTCGATGTGCGGGCTGCGCACGATGTCGGTGCGGCGTGGATCGACGACGATGAGCTTGGCACCTTCACGCAGGCGCTTTTTCATGCGCGAGGCGAACACAGGGTGGCCATCAGTTGGGTTGGCGCCGATGATGAGGATCACGTCGGCCTTATCGACGCTCTTGAAATCTTGCGTTCCAGCGGATTCGCCAAACGTCTGCTTTAAGCCATATCCCGTTGGCGAATGGCAAACGCGGGCGCAGGTGTCGATGTTGTTGGTGTTGAAGGCCGCACGGATCATGCGCTGCACGACGTAGACTTCTTCGTTTGTTGTTCGCGACGAGGTGATACCGCCGATGGCACCTTTGCCATACTTGACCTGCACAGCCTTGAACTTGCCGGCTGCAAACTTGATCGCCTCATCCCAGGATACGGCCTGCCACGGGTCAGTGATTTTCTCGCGGATCATCGGATTGAGCACGCGGTCTTTGTGGGTCGCGTAACCGAAGGCAAAGCGTCCCTTGACGCAGGAGTGACCTTCGTTGGCGCCGCCATCTTTATGAGGCATCATGCGGACGACTTTTTCGCCCTGCATTTCTGCCTTGAACGAGCAACCAACGCCGCAATAGGCACACGTCGTGACTTTTGAGTGTTCGGGCTGACCATGATCGATAATGGATTTTTCCATCAGCGTGGCCGTTGGACAAGCCTGGATGCACGCGCCGCACGAGACGCATTCGGAGGCGAGGAAGCTCTCGTCCATCCCTGCCGAGACGTGAGAAGCAAAACCGCGGCCATCGATCGTCAGCGCAAAGGTGCCTTGCACTTCTTCGCATGCGCGCACGCAGCGTGAGCAGACGATGCACTTTGAAGGGTCGAAGGTGAAGTAGGGGTTGCTTTCGTCCTTGGCTTTAAAGCTGTAGTTGGTTTCCCCGTTACGGGACTTGGCAAACACGTGGTTCTCGCCGTCATAGCCGTAGCGCACATCGCGCAGTCCCACAGCGCCAGCCATGTCCTGCAATTCGCAGTCTCCGTTGGCGGCGCACGTCAAACAGTCGAGCGGATGGTCGGAGATGTACAACTCCATAACGCCCTTGCGCAGTTTCGCGAGGCGATCGGTCTGTGTCGAGACCTTGATGCCGGGGGCAACGGGTGTGGTGCAGGACGCGGGCGTTCCCTTGCGTCCCTCGATTTCGCACAGACATAAACGGCATGAACCGAACGCCTTCATGTTGTCTGAGGCGCAGAGCTTCGGGATCGCGATGCCCATATGCATCGCCGCGTTCATAATCGATGTTCCTTCCGGCACCGTGATTTCCTGGCCGTCAATCTCCAACGTGACCAAGTTCGTCGACGTTGAATTGGGTGTGCCGTAGTCGATCTCTTTGATGAGCGTCATCGGCTTTACGTGGGTATTCATGGGCAGATCCTCGCATCAATGCGATGAAGTGGGGCGATGAAATCGTTGTCTCGTTACTCTGCAGCCTCGGCAACCTTTCTCTCAGGTGCCTTGCGCTGGAAATCGTCTGGAAATCCTTTGACCGCGCTCATCACGGGCATAGGCGTTAAGCCGCCCATGGCGCAGAGCGAACCGTCGGTCATCGTCACACACAGGTCTTCAAGCAGTTCTAAATTCTTATCCCGGTTGTCGTCGGCGATAATCTTGTCGATCACCTCGACGCCGCGCTGCGCGCCGATACGGCACGGAGTGCACTTGCCGCAGCTTTCTATGGCGCAGAATTCCATGGCAAAACGGGCCTGCTTACTCATATCGACACTGTCGTCGAAGACCACAAGCCCGCCGTGCCCAACCATAGCATCAATTTTGATGAACTCTTCGTAGTCCATCGGCACGTCAAGCTTAGATTGTGGCAAGTAGGCGCCAAGAGGTCCGCCAACCTGGACGGCGCGCACCGGGCGGCCCGTCGCTGTCCCGCCGCCCCAGTCGTCGATCAGCTGGCGCGTCGTCACACCGAACGCCTTTTCAACGAGGCCGCCTTGCTTGATGTTGCCGGCAAGCTGGAAGGCGAGCGTGCCGCGCGAGCGGCCAACGCCATAGTTCTTGTAAAACTCGCCGCCCTTGTCGAGGATGATCGGCACAGCCGCAAAGCTCATGACGTTGTTGATGATCGTCGGCTTGCCGAACAACCCTTCGATGGCAGGGATCGGCGGCTTGAAGCGGACGATGCCGCGCTTGCCTTCGATACTTTCCAGCATCGAGGTTTCTTCGCCGCAGATGTAGGCGCCCGCGCCCACGCGCACGAAGAGGTCGAAAGCGTACTGCGTGCCCTGTATCTTGTCGCCAAGCCAATTGGCTTTCTTCGCGACCTCAATCGCCTCACGCATCACCTTGACGGCGTGCGGATACTCGGAGCGGATGTAGATGTAGCCCTTGGTTGCGCCGCCCGCCACTGCGGCAATCGTCATGCCTTCGATGAGGCAGAACGGGTCGCCTTCCATGATCATGCGGTCGGCGAAGGTGCCGCTGTCGCCCTCGTCGGCGTTGCAGGCAATGTATTTTTGGTCAGCCTTGATGTCGTGAACGGTCTTCCACTTAATGCCTGTCGGAAATCCAGCACCACCGCGGCCGCGAAGGCCGGACGCCGTGACTTCCGTCACGATATCGATAGGCTTCATCGTGAGAGCTTTGCTCAAGCCGACGAAGCCGCCATACTTGCGATAATCTTCAATCGAAAGCGGATCGGTGATGCCGCAGCGCGCGAAGGTCAGGCGCTCTTGTTTCTTGAAGTAGGGGATTTCTTCGGTCAGTCCGTGACCAAGCTTGTGCTTGGCGCCGTCGAGAAAACCAACTTTGAAAAGGTCCGGCACGTCCTGCGACGATACGGGACCATAAGCGACGCGGCCCTTGGCGGTTTCGACTTCAACGAGCGGCTCAAGGTACAGCATGCCGCGCGAGCCGTTGCGCACGATTCTGACGTCCTTCTTGAGCCTCTTGGCTTCGCTCGCAATCGCCGCCGCAACATCATCGGCGCCAACCGAAAGCGCGGCCGCATCTCGGGGGACATAAATAGTAATCATCACGCGACCTCCTTGCCGAGCGACGCGACGATTTCGTCGAAACGTTTCGGATCGACCCTACCATAAAGATCGTCACCAATCATGACTGCAGGAGAAAGGGCACAGTTGCCGAGGCAGTAGACGGCTTCGACCGTGTATTTGCCGTCCTTGGACGTGCCGCCAATTTCAGCGCCGAGTTTCTTTTCTGCGTGGTCGCAGAGCTTGTCGGTCCCCATCGCCTGGCAGGCTTCAGCCCGGCAAATTTTGATGGTGTAGCGGCCCTGCGGCTCGCGCTTGAAGTCGTGATAGAAGGAGACAACGCCATGGACTTCTGCGCGCGAAAGGTTCAGCGCGTTGGCGATCACCGGCAACGTGCTTTCTGGCACGTAGCCTAGATCGTGCTGGAGCGCGTGTAAGATTTCAAGCAGTTCATCGGGCCTGTTGCCATGCGCCGCGCAGATGGCGAGCGACTTAACGTCTGTTGGATTGGCAGACGTTTTCACCTGCGCGGGCGCCGGTGAGTATATTGGTTTTTTGGCCATTTTTTGAATGTTCTTTGTGTATGTAACTGGGGCCGGATCGATCCGTAGATCGAGACACTGCCGCTGCAACTGCGCGCGGGTTATCGCATTGTGGAGCGTCTTCTATTTGCCTGCCCAGATCAAATCGGTTCTTTCGATATTATCATAGACACCGTCGATGGAGCAATCTCGAAACTGCGACGAAGGTCGCAGTTCGGCTTGAGTTAGGCCTAATCCCTCGGTTATGAAATTTCTGCCGTCGAAAACGTCTTTGCAGCCTCGCAGAAGGCCCTGACAAGGGGGGGCAGGGGGTCGCGGTCAACGGCCACCAGGCCGACGCTATGAGCGACTACGGGGTCTTTAAGTGGGATCGCTATGATGCCCGGGTCACGTCCCAGAACGTCCAAGATGTAATCCGGCATAATGCTGGCCAAACCCATTAACCTTACGTTCGAGCAAAGGTTAATAACCGAGTTGGTCTCCAGAGCAGGGGCGGGGTGGCAGTCAGCCGAGTGAAACGCGCGATCGACGATGCGCCTGTTTTGCATATTGGAGGTCAAGAGGCCAAGCGGCAAGCTCGCTGCTTCTTCCCAAGTCACCCACTGCCGCCCCACAAACGGATGATGATCGGGCACGAACAGGCAATAGCGTTCGGAATAGAGCGGCCAGGAGAGCAGGCCCGTAATCGGTTCGTTATCGAGGTAGGTGATGCCGACATCAATCGCGTAGTCTTGCAGCGCGCGCAGAATTTCTTCCGAACTGAGCGACATGACTGTGAAGTCGATATGGGGATGCAGCGCCCGCATGTCCCTTGTCAAATATGGGATCATTGGAAGTGCAGATGGAATGCCCCCGAGCACGAGACGCCCTGTCAATCCGGCATCGCTCGAGGTCATCTGCGCCAGCTCCTGGCTCATGGACGCCCAGTTGTTTAGAATGAGCTGCGCCCATTTCAGCACCCGCTCTCCCTCAGCGGTCAGGCCTTGGTAGCGCTGGCCGCGTTCGACAATTGGAATGCCAAGTTCAAGTTCAAGCTGGCGGATGCGTCCCGATAGCGTCGGCTGGGTAACATTGCATGCGTGCGCCGCGCGTGTGAAATGCTTCTCGCGCGCTAACGCCACCAGATACTGCAATTGGCGAATGTCCATCGATGGGTCCTGACCGGCGGTTGCATGTCAGCAATCTTCGGGCGTTTGCCGGTTAAAGGCAAACGGTAGGGCGTTTCAAGCGTCCAGATGTTGATCGGGATCGCAGGCAATCGAGGGTAATTTCGCGGTTCGCACCGCCACGGCTGACGGCGCCTCGTCTGGCAATCCAGCAGTGAGTGCAGCAGCGACATCGGCAAACGCCGCATTGATCGGTCGCGAATAACTTGCGCCACTTCTTTTCATAGAACGCGTTGATGTCTTGATGGCCGGGGCGATTGCTATCTATCGCCGCCGGCAAATCCTTCGGCGTCGAATATGTGCCCCGAAAGCGTCTTTCCTCGGCGCGATGCGAGATATAAGGCAAGCGCCGCAAGGTCGGGCTCGTTTGCCAAGGAGGCGCCCGTCGCTGGTGCTGAGATGGAGCGCGGGCCGACGCCGTTAATGCGCACGGCCTGGTCCGCCCACTGGCCGGCCTCCCCCCGGGTCATGGCGGCGAGTGCGGTCCGGGCGATGCCGGCGATGGCCGCTTCGCGCGCGTTCTGCGGCCGGGGGGCGGTCAAGATATTGAGAACAGAACCTTCACTCAAAACGACGCGCATACGATTGGCTGCGACATGCGTAATGTGAGTCAGGGGCGTCAGCTTCGCAGCAATCAATGCTTCGACTTGCTGTTGGGTCGCGATGTTCTGCATCTCGGTTCTGGAAATGGATTGCAGATTGATGACCGCATCGAGCCCGCCATAAGCCTGCTGGGCGTTCTGTGCCAGCCGGATAGCGTCATCTGGCCGCGCGATGGGGTCCGTATACAACTTCATCTCGGCCGCGCTCTGCGACAGCAGTGCGACGAGCGCCGTCACTTCCGGCTGCATGTCGGTTGTGTGGACTATGAGACGCGTGTTGATCTCAGCGAATGCGCGGGCAATATCCACGCCTGCAACGGCACTCAGGCCAGTAATCAGGACGCGCGCTCCGCGCAGCTCGCGCAGGATCTCAATTTCAGGACTCTTGCCAATCACGCCCATATACATACCGGTGTTCCCTCCTGACACGCTTTTCTCACCGGAACTTCAGGGAAGCACCCGGTGAGACGATAGCACGCCGATTCGCCTAACGAGACATAAACAGCCTTCAGATTCGGGTGGGCGTCGGGCTAGGCCGCGGCGGCAATGC
>JANOKW010000334.1:0-5185 GCA_031419475.1 Hyphomicrobium sp.
CGTGGGATTGCCTGTTGGGTGACGCAGCGGGACGTTGGCCAATCTAAAAATTCGCCATCGCGGCCGAGGCTAACCCAAACTGCTTTTCACACTCTTTGTAGCGCCTACCCGACAATCTCGTCGGGCCGGAAGTTCAGGGCAATCTCGCGCCCGGCGGATGCCGCGCTGTCGGAGCCATGCGACGAATTGGAACCCTTCGATTCGGCAAACAACTTGCGGATGGTGCCGTCCTTGGCTTCCTTTGGGTCGGTCGCGCCCATGACGTCGCGGTATTTCGCGATGGCGTCTTCGCCTTCCAGAACTTGGCAGACGATGGGGCCTGACGTCATGAAGTCACAAAGTTCGCCATAGAACGGCCGCGCCTTGTGTTCTTCATAGAACTTCTCAGCTTGGGCCCGGGTCCAGAGAACACGCTTTTGCGCCACAATCCGGAGGCCGGCACCCTCAATAACTGCGTTGATTTTGCCTGTCAGGTTGCGCCGTGTGGCGTCGGGCTTCAAAATGGAAAAGGTGCGCTCGATGGCCATCAGTCTTTCTCTCTTTCATAATCCGCGATTAGTTTGGCGGGATTCTGGGCCGGGTTATAGCGGCGCCGTCCCACCCCAGCAAGCGCGGCCCTTTCACTTGGAGCGAGCTGCGGCGAAATCGAGGCAGAATGCCCCTAAAATGGTGATACAATATCGATTGAACCACCCGATTGACGGGCGGCGCGGCGTATGAACACTGTGGAAATCGCGCGGGGGGCGCACGAGGAGCGGAGGGCGCAAGCCCGAACGTATGCTAACGGACGGCTATGAACGCACAAACCAATGAAGCCCAGTGGTACATCGCTCGTGATGGAAAACAGCACGGGCCCTTGACTGACGTCGAGATGAAGACGTTCGTCGGGCATAACTATTTGCGACCGACCGACCTCATCTGGAAACCCGGCATGCCTGATTGGCAGCCCGCGCCACAGGTGTTCGCCGGCTTGTTCCAGCCGCAGATGCCGGGCGCACCGCAACAACCCGCGCCGCAACCATCTCAACAGCCGACAGCTGTCGCGCCTCAGCACCAGCCACAACAGATGCAGCATGCGGCTGCCGTTGCCGCATCACACCACACAGATTTGGCTGGTGATCAATTCGACGACCGGGGATCGCGCCGCAGCCTCGTCCGTCAAGTCGCAGTTGCAGCACTAGCCATCACCCTCATCGGAGTTGGAGCCTTTGCCATCGCCGCCTATCGCGAACCCTTGATGCGCATTGTTTCCGGCCCGCAGAAAAAGCCTGCCGCTGCCACGAGCGAAGAAACGGCAGAAAATACCAAGGCGACAGACCAAAGCGTTACCGAAATTAAACCTGAGATGAAGACCGCTGCACTCGATCCAACGGCGCCAGCGCCGATGCCCGCGCCTGTCGCCTCGATAGAGAACTCGCAAATCGACCTGCGCTTGCAGAAGATTCCAGTGTGGGGAATGTTGAAGCGCGATTACCCGGACTGGTACGTCAACCATATCGCGGCCGCCGACAAACTCACGGCCGAAAAGAAATCCGAAACGGACGTTGCAACGCATCTGCTGCAGGGCTTGGTGGCTTTGCGAAAGCAGAATGCCGACAAGGCGCTCGCTGCCAGCCCGGAGAAACTGAGGCGCGTCGCGACGGCATTTCTTGAAAACTTGCGGGCACTGCAAGCGCAAAGCGTCGGTGCCTGTTACGGCTATATTTCCAAGGGTGAACTGAGCCCGGCGGTTGTGCAGATGATGCAGACGCCCGAGAACGCGACATCGATCCATGCCAATGCCTCGGCCATTTTTGAAGCCGTCGCAGAGGGCAGCAAGACCCCAGTCAAGCACGAGTCGGCCGTCAAGGCCGACTACGACATGCTGATCTTGGAACTCGGCAAGCTCGGCTGGAAGGAAGAGGATTTGCAGATCTTCTCCAATCCAAAGCTGCTGGCAAAGCGCGAGCCGGCCCAGGTCTGCAAAATGGTTCAGGACTGGTTCGTCGCCCATCTCGCCGTCCAGGATGCTGCCGCGCAGGACAGGTTATTGTTTGAAACCTTGAAGCCTGTTGTTTCCGGTTAGTTGGGGGCTCGTCACATGACGCAGTACGCCCTCAAGGTTTTCATGACGGCCGTCCTCGTGGTGCTCATTTCCGAGACAGCCAAACGCTCAAGCACGCTCGGCGCCATCATCGCTTCGCTGCCCCTCACGTCGCTGCTCGCGTTTGTGTGGCTCTATGGCGAGACGGGTGATACCGCCAAGGTCGCCGATCTTGCGCGCGGTATATTCTGGTACGTGCTGCCCTCGCTCGTGCTCTTCATCGTGCTGCCGCTCATGCTGTCGCAGGGTTATGGTTTCTGGCCGAGCTTGGCTGCGGCATCAGCGCTGACGTTCGCCGCCTACCTCGCCATGATCGCCATACTGTCGCGCTTTGGCATCGCTCTTTAAGCCCGGGTCAGCCGACGCGTGACAGCAGCAGCCGAACGCGCTATCGGCACGAACCATGCTTCATATCAACGAACTCACCTATCGCATTGAGGGTAAAATCATCCTCGACAGCGCCACGGCGGCAATCCCGCCCGGCCATAAGGTCGGCCTTGTCGGACGCAACGGCGCCGGCAAGACCACGCTGCTGCGCCTCTTAAAGGGCGAGATCCATCCCGACGACGGCAGCGTCTCGACGCCGCGCAACGTGCGCATCGGTCATGTGGCGCAAGAGGCTCCCGGCGGCGACGCAACACTCATAGAATGGGTTCTCGCCGCCGATACCGAACGCGCTAGCCTTCTCGACGAAGCCGAGGTTGCCACCGACCCGCACCGCATCGCCGACATCCAGTTGCGCCTGACCGATATCGACGCACATTCCGCGCCGGCCCGCGCCGCGCAAATCTTGTCAGGCCTTGGCTTTGACGAAGCCGCCCAACAACGCGCTTGCCGCGAATTTTCGGGCGGCTGGCGCATGCGCGTCGCACTTGGCGCGATCCTGTTTCTTGAACCGGAAATTCTGCTCCTCGACGAACCGACCAACTATCTCGATCTCGAAGGCACGCTGTGGCTCGAGAGCCATTTGAAAACTTACCCGCACAGCGTCTTGATCGTCAGTCATGACCGCGATCTCTTGAACCGCGCCGTCAATGCAATCCTGCATCTCGATCGCGGCAAGCTCGTCATGTACACGGGCGGCTATGACGACTTCGAAGAATCGCGCCTTGAAAAGCAGCGGCTCGAACTTAAACTCAAGAAAAAGCAGGATGACCAGCGCCGCCACATCCAGGCATTCATCGACCGCTTCAAAGCCAAGGCTAGCAAGGCAAGCCAAGCCCAGAGCCGCGTTAAAGCACTCTCCAAAATGAAACCGATCGCGGCGCAAGTCGATGATCGCGTCGTGCCGTTCCTCTTGCCGAAACCTGCAAAGACCATCGCCAGTCCGTTGCTACGGCTTGAATCCGCGAGTGCCGGCTACGAGCCCGGCAAGCCAATTCTCAACAACCTTAGTCTGCGCATCGACAACGACGACCGCATCGCGCTGCTCGGCCAGAACGGCAACGGCAAGTCGACATTCGCGAAACTTATCGCCGGACGGTTGAAGCCGCTCACAGGCAAGGTCTACGGCGCGCAGAAAGTCGAAGTCGGATACTTCGCGCAGCACCAGCTCGACGATCTCAATCCGCTCTCGACCCCGTACGACTACATGCTCAAACTCATGCCGGACGCGACGGAAGCCCAGCGGCGCGGCAAGCTCGGCGCTTTCGGCTTCTCGTTCGACAAGGCGGACACCAAATGCAATGTGCTCTCGGGCGGCGAGAAGGCCCGCCTCCTGTTGGCGCTGACGGCGTTTCACGCGCCAAACCTGTTGATCCTTGACGAGCCAACCAACCACTTGGATGTCGATAGCCGCGAAGCGTTGATCCATGCGCTGATCGAATATGACGGCGCCGTCATTTTGATCAGCCACGACCGCCACCTCATTGAAGCGAGCGCCGACCGGTTATGGATTGTGCGCGATGGGTCGGTCACAAACTACGACGGCGACATGGAGAGCTATCGCGCGGAACTTCTTTCCGAACGTGGACAAAAATCGCGCGAACGGGTCAAGGAACGCGACACAGGCGCCGATGCGTCAGCGAGCCGCGCCGATCAACGCCGCGCCGCCGCTGATAAGCGCGCGGAACTCGCGCCTTTAAAGAAGGCGATGTCGTCGGCAGAGAAAACTGTGGAAAACCTCAGCGCCGAAATTGCCAAATTGGACGCTGTTCTTTCTGATTCTACAATCTATGCGCGTGATCCTGCGAAAGCACAACAAACAGCACTCATGCGCGGTCAACTTGCTAAGCAATTGAGCGACGCAGAAGAATCGTGGTTCAAGGCGAGCGAGTCCTACGAAAACGCATTTATTCTGACTTCGGAGTAAATCGGCCAAAGGTCTGTGTCCGAGTCGGATTACGTGTTTACTGCCGAAACTCCATCGCTGCAAATTGGGTTGGCGCGCGTGCGTAAGTTAGTTAATGGAACGGAGCCGGGAGCTGGCGGGGCCGTGGTGCGGGGTACTGCGGCCAAATGGTGAGGGCCTTTTGGTTTGCTTCGTCAGCTCCCTACGCATTTTCGTCCACTCGCCGAGGGACGGCGCGTGACTTTGGCCGGATGCGATCTCTTGGCCGGCCCGCGCCACATACCCAACCAACATGACAGGTGTTTGACGGCTGCAATCCCCGCTCGGCAGGTCCGCCCTCTCGAGCAAAGCACGATTCCCCAACTTGCGTTCCCGGCCAAGCGCGGCCCATCTTTGATCCGGGTTGATATTCAGCCCATTCCGCGCGCGAGCCGGGATCTTCACCCGTCTCTGCTTTCTCCGGACTATCCGCCTAGTGAATATCCCGGATAGCCGTGGAATTGTGAGCTTCGCGTTTCACGCACCCAAGCGGGCCACGGCTTCCGGGAACGCAAATTTTCGGGAGTTGCGCACTATGGCTCAAACTCGCTTGCTCTGTCAAGTGAACTGGACCTCCCCGGATTTAGTGGAGAGCGATTTTCTCCGTCTGGCCGTTTGTCTTGAAGGCTGTTTCGAACGCGGCGGGGCTCTTGTAGCCGAGGCTCGAATGCCGCCGCTGCGGGTTATAGAAGCCTTCGATGTAAAGGCCAATGGCGTTGCTGGCCTCAATGCGTGAACCGAACGCCGCGCGCCAGACGCATTCGGTTTTGATG
>JANOKW010000335.1:0-4269 GCA_031419475.1 Hyphomicrobium sp.
CCCGCCGGGCAATCGGCTTGAAGCGTTAAAGGGTGATCGGAGAGGTCAGCTTAGCATCCGCATCAACGACCAATGGCGCATTTGTTTTGTGTGGAATGAAGGCGCTGAGAACACCGAAATTATCGACTATCATTAGAACCGAGGCGGCAGATCATCATGACTAGAAAACTTTCACCAATTTCCCCTGGCGAAATTCTGCTCGAAGAATTTATGAACCCGCTTGGGCTCAGCCAAAACCAATTGGCGCGGGATCTTGGCGTTAACCCGGCGCGGGTCCATGAAATCGTGCACGGACGCCGCGGGGTTTCAGCCGAAACGGCGCTGCGTCTCGCCACCTATTTCCGCACGACACCCGAGTTCTGGCTCAATTTGCAGACGCGTTATGACTTGAAAGTCGCCGAGCGGGCACACGGAAGTGCCATCAAAAAGTCCGTGCGCCCAATAGCGGCACGCGCCGCTTAAGCCCTACTTCAACTTCCACGTTGCCGTGACGCGGGCTTCGAGATCCATGGAGCCGCGTTCGACGGGAGCAGATTCCGCACTCGCCGCCATGGCGCGCGCCTTGGAATACTGCATGGGTTGAGGTCCGGTGAATGTCACATCTTCGGAAATCTGCACGATCTCGCCGACTTCGGCACCTGCCGCTGCGGCAAAAAGTTTTGCCCGGCGCAAAGCGTTGGCAATGGCTTCCTTGCGGGCTTCATCCTTTAGCGTCTCGGCCTTCGACACATCAAACGTGATGCCGTTCATCTGGTTCGATCCGGCGGTCACGAGTTGATCCAGAACGTCGCCAAGCTTGTCGAGATTGCGAACCTTCACGCTGACCATGTTGTGGGCGCGGTAGCCATTGAGCACGGGCGGCTGGCCTTCCTTCGGGTAGACGTACACCGGTTCGATGTTGAACTGCGTGGTCTGGATGTCCTTCGCATCGATGCCCTTGCCCTTGAGGTCCGCGATAACCTTCTTCATGGCTTCGCTGTTTTTGGATAAGGCTTCGCGCGCTGTTTTGGCTTCGCTGGTGACGCCAGTCGCGATTGCGGCTTCATCGGGCTCGGCCGAGACAGTGCCCGACGCCGAGACGGTGACAGTGCGTTCCATTGGTTTGTCCTCAGCAGCAAGTGGGGCAGCGAGTGGGCCGGCGAACGCGCCGATAATCATGGCGGCAACGGCAAGAGGTTTCATTAGGGGGGTCATTTTCGGTTCCTCAAGTATCAGCTAGGGCCGGATACTGATGTTTGACGGACAAATGAAGGCAAACCTTGGGTCGCCAAGCGATATTTTGCGGATGGAAACGAACTCTGGTATCAGGGCGCTTCCTACCGCTTTCCCTCTCCCCATTCCCCTTCACTAGGAATGGGAGAGGGGGAAGACCCTGTGTGGGGCCCGTAGCTCAATGGTTAGAGCTGACGGCTCATAACCGTCTGGTTCCAGGTTCGAGTCCTGGCGGGCCCACCAGCCTTCGCGCCTATCGGGCTACGGCTCGGCAGGCCAGCCATTCGCTCGCGAAGCGAATGAAGGCTGCCGCGCCGGAGCTTTAGCGAAGGCGGACGATCAACGCGCCGTGACGGCGCTTCGGCTCGGCATGCCGTCTCAACGCGAAGCCTGTCGCGCCGGAGCCTAAAGGCGAAGGCGGGCTGGTTCAAAGTAGAAATTCGGAAGCAATCTCAACGCTTACCGGTTCGAATTCGATTTGCACACTTGATCCGGTAAAATCGAAGCAGGTCCTACCCCTCAACAATACTAATCGCTTCTCCCGGATGCACGGACTTGAACTGCCTCACGTCATCGAGGGCTTCGGCCCAGACGTTGCAGGGGCTCACGAGCCGTATCTCGCATTTGGTGCGCGACTTGGGCGTCGGGCCAAAACCGATTGCCACAGCGTCACCATCCGGCCAGTAGGCGATCTCGCCGGGCTTGATGCATTCGCGCGCATCGGGCTCGCGGCCGGCCGTAATATCGGTTTGGAAATAGACTTCCGCGCCCCAAGTCTGGGCGGAGGCGTAAATGGGCAATGCCGCCCAAATCATCGCCGCAGTCGGCGTATCGAGTAGCCGGGCGCGTACACTAACTCCGCCTGCACAAATGACGACTTCGCGCATGTCAGCCCCACAAAACGCACCGCCAATTTCAACGTGCCGCCAGTCAGCCAACCCAGTCGGCTAAAGAGCGGCGAAGGGGGCACCTTCTCATCTCAATGGACAAGGTTCAAGCGATTTACGACATTTCCGTGAAATGCCACACGATACAGGAACTTGGGTGCAAGCGTTTTGCGGCGGCGCAACGGCTTGAGGCGCGACTAGAGCATCATCGGACCGGACGGAATCGCTGATGCGATTCAACGGGCCGATAAAGATGCTCTAGAATCATGATGCTAGAGCAATTTCATCCGATCAGTTGATCGCTAAAGCGATCCTGTCTGATCGGATATTGCTCTAGGCTTATGCGGGAGTGCCTAAGCGGGCGGTGGGCCGAACACGAGCACGGCATTGAGACCACCGAACGCGAAGCTGTTCGACATGGCGTAGGTCACCTTCTTGTCGCGGCCAACGTTGGGGATGTAATCGAGGTCACAGCCCTCGCCCGGCTCATCAAGGCCTATCGTCGGCGGCACCCAGTTTTCTTGCATTGCCTTGATGCATGCGACCGCTTCGATACCGCCGCCCGCGCCCAGCGCATGACCGTGCATTGACTTGGTCGATGATATCGCAAGCTTGGCCGCGTGTTCGCCGAACACGTTCTTGATGGCCTTGGTTTCGTTTATGTCGTTGTCGGTCGTCGCGGTGCCGTGGGCGTTGAGGTAGTCGATCTGGCTGGGAGCAATGCCCGCATCATCGAGCGCCATCTGCATGGCAACGCTTGGTCCCTCGACTGTCGGCTTGACCATGTCCTGGCTGTCGGATGCCATGCCGTAGCCTGCGAGCTCGGCGAGGATTGTGGCGCCGCGCGCCTGAGCATGTTCCAGGCTTTCGAGAACGAGAATTCCGGCGCCTTCGGCGAGCACCGTGCCGTTGCGCTTTTTGGCGAACGGAAAACAGCCCTCGGGCGACAAAACGTGAAGTGCCTGCCAGGCTTTCATGGTGCCGTACGTGATGACGCTTTCAGAGGCGCCGGCGATTGCTATATCGACGACCCCGTCGCGGATGTAATCACGCGCGATTCCAATGGCATGCGTTGCAGTTGAACAAGCCGAGCAAGTTGCGAACGTTGGCCCCTTAACGCCGAACTCTATGCCGACATGGGCGGCGGCGGACGAGCCGATGATGCGCAGCAGCGTCAGCGGGTGGGTCGCGCGTTTGTTCTCGATAAAGAGGTCGCGATAGGCTTTCTCGAAGGTGACGAGACCGCCAGCGCCCGAGCCGACGATGCAGGCGGCACGATAGGGTTTGGCGAAAGGCACTTCGAGGCCGGCCATCGTCACGGCTTCGTCGGCGGCAGCAGCGGCAAACCAGGAATAGCGGTCGGCCAATGTGATGAGGCGGTCGCGCTTGAAATGCTTGAGTCGTGCTTTGTGATCGAAATCTTTGATCTGGGCGGCGATCAGGATCTTCAAATCTTCGAGCGGAAAGCCGCCGAGTTCCGAGACGCCGCTCTTAGCCGCTCTGATGCTGCTCCAAAAATCCGGAACCGTTGTACCGATGGGCGTTACCACGCCAAGACCGGTGACTACGACACGACGTGCGCCGCCCGCTTTGGTCATACGCTCTACTTGTCCTATTCTAAATTATGCGACGGCCGCGCTTCCGATAATCGAAGCGTACCATGAGGATAATCGTCTGAGAACGGCCTCAAAATAGCGGCTTCGGCGTCTCAAACTACTCCAAACCGGCACCGGTTCAGGTCTTGGCAACCGGTTTAGGTCTTGGCAACCGGTTCAGGCCTTGGCAACCGGTTCAGGCCTTGGCAGCGGTGGCGCCCTTGGCGGCCATCAACGACTTGACGCGATCAACGACCGAACCGACCGTTTTGAAATCCTCGACATCTTCATTGGCGTTATAGGGAATTTCGATCCCGAAGCCGTCTTCAATGTCGAACACAATCATCGCCAAATCGAGGGACTCGATCTTCAGGTCAGTCAGCGCCGTATCCAACGAGATATCGTCGCGCGGCTCCTTCATATGCTTTTTCAGAATGTCGATAATCTTGGTCGCGACTTCGTCCATTTCAATCTCCTACCTTCGCGGGACTTCCGCGGAAGGCCACTTTGCTTGGTCTCTACCTAATGGAAGACCGGTGTTTCAACAAGCTGGGGCGTCACATATCCTTAAACGC
>JANOKW010000336.1:0-10068 GCA_031419475.1 Hyphomicrobium sp.
GTCGGGCAAGGCGCATAACGAGATGCTGCTTGGCGAAGATGTGTCGGATGAAGAAGTCGGCCGGGCGATTAGCAAAGAGGGTAAGGTGCTGGTGTGAGGCTATGCACCCGACCACGGGTCAATAATCTTTATGCCCGCATCTTCAAAGTGGGTAACATTTCTCGTCGCTACTGGAACGCGCCGCGCGATTGCTATGCCTGCGATCTGGCTATCGCGGGTTTCGACAGAACGACCGGCAGCTTTGCAGCGCGCGAAGAATCTCGCGGTTTCGACGGCCGCCCTTTGGTCGAAGTTCAACACGCGCCCTTCAAGCAGATCGTCGAGTGTCCAGATCAAAAGATCCATGAGTTCGGATTTCCTGCGACCCGGCTTCAATCTCTCGACCCCGGCGTGGAGCTCCATGACAGTAATGGCCGTCGTCACAAGCTGAGAGTGGCGCTGAGAATCGCACCAAGACACCACCTTCGGGTTCGGCCTTCGGTTCATCAACTCCGAGATCACGTTCGTGTCGAGAACGATCACGGGTCAAAATCCGGTATGCCCATCGCAGACCGATCGTTGATCTCGCAAATGGCGATATTAAATCTTTTCCGTTCGTTTGCGGTTAGACCCTTGCCCGCGAAACGCTCCTGCATCAGGGTACCGAAGCCTTTTTCGTCAGATGTGGCACCGGCCGCCGCTCCTTTTAACTTTGCAGCGTTCTCCAGAATCTCGCGCGCCTCGGCTTCCAAACTCCGGCCATTGAGCTTTGCGCGACGTCGCAATCGCTCCTTTACGCTGTCATCGAGTTTACGGACGATCAATTGGCCCATTTTGGCCTCCAAAATGATATCATTTAGCTCCGATGATATCATAAGCGGGCGCGCCGCGCAACGGAGCGAGGACTTTGGTATTCTTTTTCGGAAGACGTTTTGGGCGGTGATGGTGTCGGCTTTGCTCGTTGTGCCCGCCCACGCCGCCAAACCCGATTGGGACATGGCCGCCAACATCAAGGAGGCGGCCAAGCACCTCGCGAAATTGCATCGCTCGCAAGGCTCGCAGGGCGTGCTGAAATTTCTCGACGCTTGCTATCGCACGCACACTCTCGCGAGCGAGTTTAACCGCGGGTTAGAAGCCTGTATGGCGCAAGACTACATGCACTCGCAGGTCTTGGCCGTGATTTATGCGCGCTTGCCGGAAGAAGCGCGAACGAAAAGCAAAATGCCTTCGCCCGATTTCATCGCCAAGTCGATGGGCGCGCGTTTTTCGTCGATTTTTTCTCAGTACAGTTTTTCGACGGCAAAGGCTGACGACTTCAAGAAGTCGGTCGACAAGCATGGGTTTCCGATTTTTCTGAAAGCGGTTTTTCCGAAAGATGCGGCTGGCACGGGGGATAAGAAGTAGTCTCCATGCTGCGCCTCGTCATCGCCAATAAGGTGTATTCGTCGTGGTCGATGCGGCCGTGGATGGTCATGCGTGCGTTCGATATTCGGTTTGAGGAGACGGTCATCCCGTTGAAGCGGCCCGAAACCGAAAACGCGATTGCCAAGGTTTCGCCCTCCGGCAAACTGCCTGTGCTGATCGACGGCGATCTTGCGATTTGGGAGAGCTTGGCCATCATCGAATATCTGGCCGAGAACGAAGTCGACAAACAAATCTGGCCGCGCAATCGCGAGGCTCGCGCACACGCCCGCGCCATCTCTAACGAGATGCACGGCGGATTTCTCGCCCTGCGCCAAGCATGCCCCATGAATCTCGCTAAGCGCTTCAATACGCCGGAGTTAAGCGACGATCTCAAGGCGAATGTCGCGCGCATCGAAACTATCTGGCGTGATACGCGCGCCCGTTTTGGAACGAGAACGCACGACAGCGGGCCCTACCTTTTCGGCCCATTCACAGCCGCAGACGCGATGTTCGCGCCAGTGGTGACGCGGCTCGATACCTATCAAATCCCCGTCGCTGCCGATACGCGGACTTACATGGATACTGTGCTCGCGCACCCTGCCTTCCTTGATTGGAAAAGTGCCGCGCTCGCTGAACCTTGGACAATCGACGATTACGAAACCGGCCACACGGCCACAGATACCTTCCGCTGACGCAACGAGAGACAAACCGATGGCCGAGCACCCGACACAAACGCATTACCCGAGCCCGCTGAAAGCCCAGGAGGTGGTGTCGCGGACGTTGTCGATCATGGTCGATAACGAGCCGGGCGTTCTCGCCCGCGTCATCGGGCTCTTTTCCGGGCGAGGCTACAACATCGATTCGCTTACGGTGACCGAGACCGAGCACGAGAAGCACATTTCGCGCATCACGATCATGACGCGGGGAACGCCGGCGGTCATTGAGCAAATCAAGCATCAGTTGGAACGGCTTGTGCCCGTGCACCGGGTGCGCGATCTGACGGCGGAAGGTGACTCAGTCGAACGCGAATTGGCGTTGGTCAAAGTTTCCGGAAAAGGCGACAGACGCATCGAGGCACTGCGTTTGGCCGAGATTTTCCGGGCCAAGGTGATCGATACCTCGACCGAACATTTTGTGTTTGAAGTAACCGGCAAGCCGTCCAAGATCGAGACCTTCATTCAGATCATGACGGAGCTGGGGCTGGTTGAAGTCGCGCGCACAGGCATCGCTGCGATTGGGCGTGGTGCGGCAACGCTTTGACACCTGATATCCTGTTCTCGGCAACGGCGTTTGCACTGGCCGGGAGTTTCACGCCCGGGCCGAACAACACAATGCTGCTGACCTCTGGGGTGAATTTTGGTTTTCGCCGGACGCTGCCGCACATTGCCGGGATTGTGATCGGCTATGCGGTGATGTTTGCGACCGTAGCACTTGGCTTGGGGCGCGTTTTTGTCTCGCAGCCTGCGCTATACACCGCGCTCAAGATTGCGAGTTCGCTCTATCTGTTATGGCTCGCGTGGCGCATTGCGACGGCCGCGGGCCCCTCACAGGGAGCTGCCGAAAGGCCTCCGGTGTCGTTCCTGCAAGCCGCGCTCTTCCAGTGGGTCAATCCCAAGGGTGTTATGATGGCATTGGCCGCGTCGGCGAATTTTATCGATCCCGATAACGTGCCCGCAGATTTACCCGTTATGCTGGCGCTGATTATCGCTATGTCGCTCGCGTCGGCCTCGACGTGGGCGCTGTTTGGGCAAGGGATGCGGCAGTTCCTTGCTGAACCTCGCCGCCTCACGCTGTTTAACAGGGCGATGGCGTTGGCACTGATCGCCTCGCTTTGGCCGCTCTTCGGCGCGCACGCGGCGTAGGTTGCTTCCGGAAAAAGCCTGTCCCCGCGCGACCACTTGGAAGTCCCCTTGCGGGGAAGGCGGGGATGGGAACCGGTTGTCCGAAAAGAAGCACGACAAGACAGAGTGCTCGGGTCTGTCCGTGATTCAATTAAAACCGGACAGACCCTAAGGTGCATCGCGGCCTTGCCCCTACTTTTTCTTGGCCCTACTTCTTTTTGACGACTTTGACGTTCTTGGCGATCTTGGCGTTTTCGTGGGCCGCTTGCAAAGCAGCATTCGAAACAATGTACGCGTCGCTCAAGGCGTCGATTGCGGCCTTCTTGTCATCGCGGAAACCGATCTTGCCGCCGTCCGAGGGGTAAAGTGGGGCCGATGTGATGGTCTTACCAAACGAGATTAGAAAGGCTTGAAGGCGCATGCGGTATGTGCCGGTCACATCGTTCTCGCAGCGCTCCAGGCCGGAAGCTTCTTCGCACGACCGTAGGCTTTTGAACGAGGGCGCAGTTTTCTCGTGTTGCTTGACCGCCTTTTCGATCAGTGCATCGCACTGTTCGGCCGGCGCCTTGCCACCATCCGCGCAATCGGCGGCCGACATATAAATTGCTTTTTCAACGGGGGCGCCTGCAGCGGCCTTGTCTTCGGATTTGCCGCAGCCGGCGAGGGCGGAGAGGACAGCAACAGCAAGCAGGGCGGCGGGGCGCATCATGAGTGCCTGAGGGTTTGAAAAACATCCGTTTGACGAGATGATTGGAGCGGAGTTTGCCCGATGCCCGGTTAGGGTTCAGTTAATGGATCTAAAGAATTGGCACCAGAAATGCGGGGCAGCGGGTGTGAGCCCAATGGCGGGTGCCAAAAAGCCGCCCTGGAAAGCCCATCCGGCCGTTGAAACCCAGGTTGAAACCTAGTGGCGATCTCGTTAGGTTCCACCCGAACGTTCGGGGGGATTGGCCAGTCCGCCCCCCATTTTCATCAGCCAGCCCGAACGTCGAGATTCGACCGGGGAACCCGAGAGGCCGCACATGCGCGTCTATTATGATCGTGATGCCGACATCAATCTTATTAAGTCCAAGAAAGTCGCGATTGTCGGCTATGGCAGCCAGGGCCATGCGCACGCACTGAACCTGCGCGACAGCGGCTGCAAGGACGTCGTCATTGCGTTGCGCAAGGGTTCAGCGACTGCCGTCAAGTGTGAGAAGGAAGGCCTCAAGGTCATGGAAGTGGCGGACGCTGCCAAATGGGCCGACGTCATCATGTTGCTGACGCCGGACGAATTGCAGGCGGACATCTATCGCGATCACTTGCACGCCAACATGAAAAAGGGTGCGGCGCTGATGTTTGCGCACGGCCTGAACGTGCATTTCAATTTGATCGAGCCGCGCGAAGATCTCGATGTCGGCATGGTTGCACCGAAAGGCCCCGGCCACACGGTGCGCGGCGAATACCAGAAGGGCGGCGGCGTTCCGTGCCTCATCGCCATTCACCAAGACAAGAGCGGTAACGCGCATGATCTCTTTCTGTCGTACGCTTCAGGCGTCGGCGGCGGCCGTTCGGGGGTGATCGAGACGACCTTCAAGGAAGAGTGCGAAACCGATTTGTTTGGCGAGCAGGCAGTGCTCTGCGGCGGCTTGGTTGAGCTGATCCGCGCTGGATTTGAAACACTGGTCGAGGCCGGATACGCGCCGGAGATGGCGTATTTCGAATGCTTGCACGAAGTGAAGCTGATCGTCGATCTGATCTACGAAGGCGGCATCGCCAACATGAACTACTCGATTTCAAACACAGCCGAGTTTGGCGAATATCAAACCGGGCCGCGCATCGTAACGCCGGAAACCAAAGCCGAGATGAAGCGCGTGTTGAATGACATTCAAATGGGCCGCTTCACGCGCGATTGGATGCTTGAGTGCAAGGCGGGTCAGCCGAACTTCAAGGCGACAAGACGCCGGAACGACAAGCATCAGATCGAAGAAGTGGGTGCGAAGCTGCGCGCCATGATGCCCTGGATTGCCAAGAACAAGCTGGTGGACAAGGGCAGGAACTAGGCTCACTATTCCGTCGAAGTCCGGTTCAAACCGCGTCAAGTGCTGTGCAGTTATCCGGAACCGAAGGAGTTTTACCGTGAATGCCAAGCAAGTCGTGGGTTTGGCGAAAGCACATCTCCGCGAAACATTCGCAGACGAGTTGCTTTCGGAGCCTCGATTGGAAGAAATCTGGTTTGAAGATGCGGACAAGACCTGGTGCGTGACGCTTGGCTTTTTCCGTAAGCCGGACGAACAACTCACAAAGGCCACCGGGTCGTTCTCGACATTCGACTACAAAGTGGTTCGCCTGACTGAAAGCGGCAAGCCGATCTCGATTAAAAATCGAGAAAGAGCAGCCGCTTGATGGCGAGGCGTTTGGCGCTCGACAGCAACTTGGCGCTGCTTCTTGCGGTGGGTCGGACGTCGCCAGAATTAGTCACGCAACACAAAAGACTGAGAGGATACGAACGCGGCGATTTCGAATTGCTCGAAGGTATGCTTGCAGGCACCGATAGTGTCGTCACAACCCCTCATGCCTTAAGCGAAATTTCTAATCTAGCGCCATGGGGCTTTTCCGATCCTTGGCGTGGGCGCGTTGTCGCGTCGGTTCGCGGCCTGGTGAATGCATTTACGGAAGTTTACAATCCGAGCCGCTCCCTTGTAAGCCGGCCAGAATTTATGCGCCTTGGTCTTGCGGATTGCGCTTGGTTGGCACTGTTGGATAAATCGACGACCCTAATAACGGTGGATCTGGATCTATATTTGGAAGCCCTGGCACAGGGGCACAAAGTTACAAATTTCAATCACGAAAGGACAAACCGGGGCCTCGCTTGATGGACCCTTGTCCCCGATGCCCTGGATTGCCAAGAACAAGCTGGCCGATAAGCGGCCTAACTGAGAATTGGCTTTGGCTAGCGCCAAGGATTTCTTCTCAAAGTCAGCACATATGTGCGGTGGCGGCAACGCCCTGGCTTTTCTTTGTCCGCGGAATTGAAAGTTGGGATGTGAGGCGCCGTTGCTCTAGCCCGGGCCCGTCCCATAGGTGCAAAGTAGAGCTACAACTTGAACAGTAGACGCTGGCGCGGGCCAGCGTTCGTTCCGGTTCGTTGTTTGCGAGGGAACTAAAGGGGCTCGTGCTGCCGCTCTCTTGGGGAGGGTTATGGTACAGCAGCACGAGCGGTCCTGTTAGCGTTCGGCATCCCGTTGTCGCGGGAATAGAGCGTGGCGCTAACACGGGCGGTGGAGGAGCGGGGACCTCCACCGCCCGTTTCCGGCATCGCCGAATGCACGGCATTGCCGAACCGGGTCCGGTATCTGTTGATCCCAGGCCTTTGAAAGCTCTGGGCAACGCACCGATGAAACCTCCGACCCTTGTGCGCCGTGGCGCCGGGCCGGTATTTTTGCAACGCGTGTTCTTGCAACCGCCGGATTGAAACCGGCTTTATATGCCGTCGGGAGAGCTTGACTGTCGCCCCCCGGCGACTGCGTCGATACATGCGAATAGACGTTTTGATCGTGTCGCTCTCATGACGAAATGCGGTGGAAAATAAGACAGCTCGTTTTTTTCCACTGCGTTAGCAATTGAATTCAAACCGAATATAGGATTTGTGAGCATTTGGTCCGGCAATGGGCAGGGTAAGGGTTGTGGCGCATTTTGGGCCGAACGTGGAACGCGGGTGGCGCGTGACGTTCGCATTGCGGGTGACGCGTCGGGTATTGTGAGAGGCGTCAAGTGAGAGCCACAAAATTCGCAGCGGAACCGGATCGCGTCGTACGCATAGAGTCGCTAACCCTCGCCGTATCGTCCGCGCACTGGGTCTACGCTGACAACCACAGCGAGGCTATCGACGCGCATTGGAAACTTGCGATCGCCGCCAACCCATCGTTCTTCAATGGCGTGATCCATGTGATCGAGAGCATCGACGTGGGACACGCCCATGTTGCGGCTCGGCTGAACGCCACCGGCTTCAAGAATTTTCTGTACTGGCGCGATGAGGGATTTCCTGCAGACGGAGGCGTTCTTGATGGCTTTGGTTCAGCGCTCATTCGCTCGGCTGAAGGTCACATCCTTCTTGGCCGCCAGCGCCCGGGGAATGTCAACGCGGGGTTGGCGTACCTTCCAGGCGGGTTCATCGATAGCCGTGACGTTGGTGCAGACGGCACTGTCGATATCGCGGCCAGTATCGAAAGAGAACTGCGCGAAGAAACGGGGCTTGGCCTGGACGATCTCACCGCGGAGCCCGGATTTATCGTGACACTGACGGGCGCGCAGGTGTCGTTTGCGGTTACCTACCATTCAACTCTCAGCGCAGAAGCATTGGCCACCAAAGTGCGTGCGCACATTGCAGCGGAAGCGGAGCCGGAGTTGGCTGAAATGGTGATCGTACGCGGCGTTGAGGACTTGCGGGGTTTGCCGATGCCGCACTACGCGCGCGTGCTGCTCAATTCGCCGCTGGCGTGGCGCCGGAAATTCTAACAGTTCGTCGTAGTTTCGGGCAAGTCTCTCGACTGCGCAGTCCCATTGCGGACGCGCCTGGCACTTTGAGTCCTTGGTGAGGAAAGCTTGGTGGGCGATGCAGGATTCGACCCTGCGACCCGCTGGTTAAGAGTTTGACGGACATAGTATCCCCGGCTTTCCCGCGCTTTCCCAAAGCAGCAATTTTAGAACAAAAAATCAGTAAGTTGCTTTCCCCAGCTTTCCCCGCGCTTCCCTTGATTTGACCCGGCGTGCTTGCCATATGGGTCGTGGCAAGCACGTGGCAAGCACGGGTTCGAGGGGGCAAATGCCGAAGATCAAAATCACGAAGTCAGCCGTCGATGCGCTCGCGGCCGACGGGAAGCGTTACGCGGCATGGGACAGCGAACTCAAAGGTTTTGGGGTACGGGTCGCGCCGTCTGGCAGGAAGACCTACGTCGTGCAGTACCGAATTGGCGGGCGGCACGCTAAGTCGCAGATGGTGAAGCTCGGCGTGCATGGTGCGATCACGCCTGAGCAGGCCCGCCGAATGGCGCATCAAGTTCTCGGGGAGGTGGCCGGCGGTAACGACGTGGCGGCCCAGCGTCGTGCCGCCAAACGCGAGCGGAAGCCCCGGCCCCCGGCGGCCAAGAGCCAGCCCGATCCGCAAACCGCACCGTCCAGCAACCCATCGACCGGCCGCACCGGCACGGGAGCACCCCAATGACCGATACTGTCTCATCCTCCGGCCTCGCCGCCGCTACCGAGTTCAGCAGACCCAACACCGGCACCTACGTGGCCTGCTGCGATTGCGCTGGGCGTATCTACCGGCGTCCGGGCGTCGGCTCATCGAAGAAGCGCTGCGATGAGTGCGCGGAAGCCCGGCGTGCGCACGTTCGCCTCAAAAGTATACAAAAGCGCCGCGCAGAAAACCGCGACGCTGGCCACGTGGCGGCCTTGTGCGAGCCGGGGGCTACCAATCCCGCCATCAACGACACATCGCAGCGTGTGGCGAACGCCGGGGCACGTGGCGGCAACATGGATTCCGGGGTGGCACGGCCGCGATGATCAGCTTGGGAATTGACGCAAAGCTCCAACGGGCGCGCGAAGCGGCTAGTGCCGCGTGCAACGCCCAGGAGCACACCCGTGGATTGCGCCCCAAAATATCACCAGACTATCGCCGAAGCCGCCGAGCGAACTCGAGCCCGGACCGGTTCGTATTCGAACTGCGTCGGCTGCAGCGACAAGATCTATCGCCGCCCCGGCGTCGCCTCGGTGAGGAAGCGATGCGGCGATTGCGTCAATGCCGAACGCCTGCGCATCAAACGGGAGAACGCGCGCAGCAACGGCAGTTGGGCACGTGTCAGATTGCAACTTGAGACCGGGTTCGCTTCCGTCGGGCAAAGCCGGTCAGCGCGATCTATTTCTCTGCTTCGGCGGTTTCGGCGAGGATCTGCGAAAAGTTCTCATCTTGATCGTCAGGGTCATACCACTCATATTTTTCAGTGTCTTTGGGATCGTTGCCCAGCTTCGCGAGCCATGATTGAAGCTGTTCAATTTCTTGCTCGTAGT
Organism: Hyphomicrobium sp.; assembly: GCA_031419475.1. Taxonomy (GTDB): domain Bacteria; phylum Pseudomonadota; class Alphaproteobacteria; order Rhizobiales; family Hyphomicrobiaceae; genus Hyphomicrobium_B. The sequence continues at coordinate 9,273 of JANOKW010000336.1, forward strand.
TGGTGAGGATCAGTTGCCGAAACTGCTCGGCAATGTACAGCTCTGAACCGGGCTTTTGGCGCAACTTCTCGATCCAGACGCTGTCGAGACCCTTACCCGTGCTATCGACCGCCATTGCATGCCAAGGTTGATCGTCAAAGCTTAGCCGAAACACGCGCGCCGATTTCACCAAAGCCAGGCGCTTTTCGAGTTCCTCGATCTGGCGGCTCCATTCAAGTGCTCGTTCAAGAAGTCCGCGCTTCATCGTTCGCTCACCGTTGTTGTTCCGCACCCTCGGTTATATCTGCGCTTTCAGCTCGTCGTACATGACGTTGACGCGCTTCATAGCCTCGCCCGCGGCAAGTTGCTCGGCTGGAGAAGCGTTGGCCCAACGGTCTGGATGGTAGCGCTGGGCAAGCCGCCGGCGGGCCCGATCGAGCTGCGCCTTCGAGCAGTACGCCTCGACACCGAACCTTTGCCACGCCGTCAACGGTTCCACCCGGTCTGCCGCAGGCGCAGAGGCAGCGGTCTCGACGTTCGACCCAGCGCCAAGCATTTGCTGAAGGCGCTCGGACCAGTTCTCTATTTGGCCGTGGTAAGACCATTGACCGAAGTACGACCCGACTGCCCAGAGGCTTGCAAAAATGGCCAGTGGAAACGCAAGGCTGCCGCCGTCAGCAAGCGACCTGCTAAAATCTTGCAGATCACGATGGCCGGGCCCCGAGAGATCGAGCAGAACGATGCGAAGGACGGCATAGCCGATCATGCCGGCGGCGATCGCCACTATTGCTAGCAGGCTGTTGAACTTCTCGCCTGC
>JANOKW010000337.1:0-13322 GCA_031419475.1 Hyphomicrobium sp.
ATGCCAAGGCTGCTCGCAGAAGCCTGAGAAACACCGCTGGAATGCCTCACACCCAAAGACCAAGAGACCAAAAACGTTCAATCGGACGACAGAGACGAAAAAAACAGTCTACTGTCGCCCCAAGTTCAACAGCCTGCTAGACCCAAATCTTGGCCAAAGTCTAAGCCGCAAGCGCGACGCCCGAAAGTCGCCTGAAGTTTATTCGTCGTTCAAATTGGCGGCGCGCCGGGCGACTTCGTCGTGCGAGACTTCGCCTTCATTGACGAGCGCTCTCAGGCAGCGTTTGGAAAGCTTTGGACCCGCTGCCCTCATGCACTGCCTCACCCCGGGGGTGCCGACCTTGTGCATGCTGCAATAGGCGAAATAATCACTTGAGCACGCGACTTTGACCCGCGCGCTGACAGCTGACGCTTCCGCAACTGAGAGTAACGTTGCTGCGGCGGCGAGCGCGGCGACGAGCCCATGACGCAACGCGGTAGAAATCCAAAGCCCGAGCGAGGTATCAGCGGGTGTCATGATAATCTCCGTTCGTCAAATATGATTCGAATCATACGGAGAAAGGGATTGCGCAGACGTTACAGTTGCAAACTTCTGAAAATAAACTTGCGGCGTTGTGTTTTTACAAGCCCGCTCTCTAGAGTGGCGCAGCGGCCCGCATTCCGGCCCCGGCGCCCTCGCTCGTACCATGGCCCGGACGGCATGCCGCGAAGAGATCGAGCGCTGGATCGTAAACGCGCGTCTTGATATCCATCCCGCCCAACACAGTATGAAAGAGATTGTCGTGGCTCATGGGAGTTGCCGCATTCGTCTTCATGCAGCCAACATCGATCGACCGGCTCCCTCGGAACCCCTCTGACATCCAAGTCACCGCCGGCACATGGCGCTGCGCTTCCGGCGCAATGGCGTAAGGCATGCCGTGCAGAAACATGTTCTTTTCGCCCAGGCTCTCTCCATGATCCGACACATAGAACATGGCCGTATCGACTCCCTGCTGCTCACCTGCTTTCAGAATTCCGATCAGTCGTGACAGCACGAAATCCGTGTAAACGATGGTGTTGTCATAGGCATTGACGATCGCCTCGTTGTCGCAGCGGCTGAATTGACTGTCTTTGCAAACCGGTTTGAAGACTTCGAATTTTTCCGGCACACGCTTCCAATAGGCAGGGCCGTGGCTGCCCATCATGTGCAAAACGACCACGGAGTCGCGTTCAAGGGTGCCAATATGCTCCCTCAGCCCATCAATGAGTATTTCGTCGTGATTTTCGTTATGGGCGGAAAATGCTGGCCGGCTAAGCCCTGTCAAAATCTCTTCCGGCACCCGATCGCAAACGCCTTTGCAGCCGGATTGATTTTCGCGCCAGACTACATCGAGACCGGCGCGCTTCAGTATATCGAGGAGGTTTTCCTGACCTGAAGCGGCGGCATTTGAGAAATGGGCACGCCCGAGCCCCGAGAACATGCACGGCACCGACTGCGCTGTATCGGTGCCGCATGAATAGGCCTGCGCATAATTTACAAGCTCAGGAATGTTCGCGAGTTCCGGATTTGTCGGGCGGGTGTAGCCGTCCAAGGAAAAGTGATCGGCCCGGGCAGTCTCCCCGACCACAATCACGAACAACGACTTGCGCCCACTCCCAATGACTTTCGCGGCCTGCACGGCGTCCTCGCCGAACGGCTTCACTGCAACATGCGTTTGGTTCGCGGATGTCCCCAAATACTTGCGGAACGCGTTCAAGTAATTGAGCGGCAACAGCGTCAGCCGCAATTCTTTGTGTTCGCGTAAAACAGATGCGAAATCCGACGAGAATGGAAATGCAACCGCTATTGCGAGCGGCAATGAAACCGCTGCAATCTTCAGCTTCTGCTTTGCCTCGATGCGCAGCCGTCGCCAGCCGATTGGCAAATGCCACACCAAGATGGCAGGCAAGATCCCAAGCGCGGCTGTATACGCCACCAGTTTGCCCGATAAGAGGTCGCCAGCCTCGGCCGGATTGGTCTCAAATATGTTCTGCACCATGTTTGCGTCGATCACCACGCCATATTCCAGCATGAAGAAACTGGCGGCGGCCGACACTGGCAACAAGAGTGCATTCACAATGCGAAACATTGGCCGGAAGGCAATCAGCGTCAGAGCCAAATGCACGGCTAGAAACAGGACAATCAACGTCGCTGCGGCAAACAGCCATTCGAAGGCTCCGTTTGGAGCAACGGTGCGAAAAAAGATCCGCCAAAACGGATAGTTCAGAACTATAGCCGTGAATGCTGCCAGTCCCAAGGTCACCGTCTCAGGCGAAAAACGCCGCTTGCCCATTCGGTACTTTCTGAGTTCGAAACAGATATTGACGATTAGTCCCGCGATGCGCACTTCCCTGCCGTTCAAGTTTGGCAATTTAAGTCCTTGAGATCGCGGGTCAAGCCGAAGGGGTCTGCGGAAGTGCGGCAACGAGGCGCTGCAATGTGCTCAATGTCGAGCGATCAAGGCGGCCGTCAGTGCGGCGCGGGCGAAAATGCAGCTGAAACGCCCGGATCGCTTTGAACGTCTCAGAATCGAGCTCCCCCGAAGTGACAACGTTGTAACCGAACGTCGACAACAATCGCTGCGCTGCACCAACGGCCTCGCCCTTCGCCCCTGACCCGAGACCTTCATCTTCCGCGCGAAGTGGTGACGGGCGAACCCAATGCCCAACGCCCTCACGCGCCAGCCGTATCCAAGGGAACTTTTCACCCGGATCGATCTTGCGCCCGACCGCGACGTCGGAATGGGCGAGAATATTTTGCGGCGGCAACTTATTCCGCCGGATGATATCGCGCGACAAGGCGATCACGGCCGTGATCTGGGCGCGTGGAAAGTTGGGATAGCCGTCGCCATGCCCTTTCCCGTGACCATGGCCCGGATTTTGAATTTCTATGCCAATCGAATGCGAATTCACGTCCGTCTCGCCCTTCCAAAAGGACACGCCCGCATGCCAGGCCCTCAGTTTCTCCGGTACCAGTTGAGTGACCGCGCCCTTTTCATCCACGACGTAGTGACACGAAACTTTGCTCTCGGCGCGCGCCAGCCAGTCGATTGCTTTCTCGGCCGACGACATGCCGGTGTAGTGCATGATGAGAAACGCCGGACGCGCTCCGTTGCGGCGCACTTCGACATTCTGAGCCGGCACCACACGCGACACGAGCGGACTATCGGGCTTAAAGGCCTTGATGGTCCTTGTGGTCAAGGCGCCCGCTCCAGTGATTGAGAAACTGACAGGCCCCGCTCCGCGAGGATGCTCTCGTAGGCGACGTTGATTGCAGCAAGGCGGCGTCCCGATGCCGCCAGGAACTCGGGCGGCACGCCCTTTGCGACCAGCGCATCGGGATGGTGCTCGCGAACGAGCCGGCGATACCGCAGCTTGATATCCTCTTCACTCGCTTTGGATGAGACGCCGAGTACGTCATATGGATTGTCGGGATCATGGACGAAGGCTCGGCGCACAGATTTGTAGTCCGCCTGACTGACGCCGAATATTTCCGAGACGCGCGCGACGAAGTCGTCTTCGCCCGGATGCAGAATGCCGTCCGCGCTCGCCACGTGGAACAAGCACTCGAGCACAGAAATTTTCAGCTCGGGCTCTTCCGCGAGGAGCTTAGCCATGCGGCCGGCATAGATTTCGAAGCCAGCAATGTCTTGGCTCGCGAGATCGAACACGCGCTTGAGATGCGGTCGCTCGTCTTCAGGTACGTCAAATATGCGTTCGAGAACGTCAGCTTCGACAACGCTCGATACGCCATCGGCCTTGCTCATTTTTGCAGCCAGCGTCACAAGCGCAATTGTAAAGGCCACTTGGCTTTGCGCCGGTCCGGGCCGTTTTCCATCTAAGCCCAAATAGTCGACCAAGTCATCGAAGGCGGCCCGCAATGGGCTACCCTCATCGAGACCAAGTGTGCGGCGGACGGTTTTCCATTGCATAAGTAAAATCTTTGGGCTCTGTCGCGCGGGCCAATTGCGGCCCGAGTCATTGAACTATGAGTTTAGCGTGACTTGCACCACAACTCCCCTAAATTTACGGAAAGAACCGGGAAGTTCAGCTATCGCCAATCTTAAGGCGCGCGCGCCGGTAATGGCTTTCGTGCGCAACCCGGACAACGCCGCTGCTATTTACAGATGCGGTTCAGCCCGTTGCGGCCATGGCGCGCCAGGTCCATATGGAAATGGTCGCGGTGTGCGGCGTCGTAGTTGGGACCCAGAACGGTCGTGAAGTGCTGGCATGTCCCAGAATGAACTGCTCGCAAAAACGCACGCTCGCGCTCGGAGCCGTACCATCCGCCCTTGACCGTCACCACGAACCCATCGGCAAGCGTGAAGGCCGAAACATCCAGCGCGTTGGCGTAGCCGTGCTCGGACAAGCGGCCGCCTGAGACGTGGTTGATGGGCCGGCAGGCATAAGAGGCCGCCACTTTGACTTCTGCAATTGGGCTACCGAGGTGGAAACGCGCGGCGGGTTCGACGACTTCCGCGACCCAGCGGTCAACGGTCGGCACCATTGGACAGCGCAGTAGTGCGGCGGGGCGCATCGACACGCGTCCACCCATCGCCGCCGACATCGCAAAGGGGTGTTCCGTGCCGCAAACGCTAGGGCCGCCAAGGGCTGAACGGGGTTGCACGAACGAATTGGTGCGCACGACGCCCGCACTCAAACAGGCGCGTTCTTCCGACTCGCGCCAGGGCTCTTCCTTCGCGACGAAATTTTGGGAATTGGAACCACAGCCCCACAGCATCACGAGGCTCGCAAGCCACACGAAGGCGAGAGGCAGAAAGACGCTGATACGACGCAGAACCATGGGCCGGGACGCTACTGCCAATATGCTTAAACTTCGGTAAATGCTCCCAGTCCCCGGCGTGGGTTGTGCCCGCTGTTTCTGGCCCTATTGCGACTGAGGCGCGGCGGAGAAAGGGCTGGCAGCCAAGCAAAAGGGGGGCGTCGCTGCGCTGCGGCGAATTCAAGACTTATCAACTAGAGTCTGAATCAGAGCGGAATTTGTGATGTCTCTCCGTCGCAAACCGGGCGTATGTTGTACGGGCTCTGAAATTACAGAGCGCAGTCTGAAATCGTTTTGAGTACGGGCTGACGTGAAGTGTACTGCGTAGCAAAGCTGGGTTGGTATTCGCGTACAGCTGTGCATTGAAGCCGTTTTGTATCGCGTGCGGTTCTGTTTGCCGAAAGGCGCGTAGTTGGAGGTCCTGGCAGTTCGCAGTTCTTGATCTGACAACACCCCCCGTGATTGTCATTGAACGGATCCAAGAACTGCCTAGCCAGGGCCTTTCTGTTTTTTGCCCGTCTCATCTTCCCGGTCCTATACTTCCGCTGTCAGGCCGCTGCCCCCTCAACCTCTGCCAAGAACGCGACAACCGCCTGCTTATGCGCCGTGTCGCCAACCGCCTTCATGTGATCCCGGCCCGGAATCGTAAAGGCGCGCGCGCCAGGAATGAGCGCCGCCAATTCTTCCGCCGAACCGCCTACGACGTCGTCTTCCCCAACGGCAACCAGAACCGGACAGTTCAGAGTTGCCAGCATCTCTTTAGTGATCGGTGTGCGCGCTGAACGAATGCACGCAGCCAGCGCCTTGAGATCGCTCCGTGTCTGTTCGGCAAAGAGGCGAAACGTCCGCGCTGTGGGATTGGTGACATCGTTGAGGCTAGGCGCCTCAAGGGCATGCGCGATGGGACCCGTTCCCGCAAGACCGCGCACCATGTTGATGCCAAGGCCGCCAAATACCAAACTTCGAATGCGCTCGGGATGCGCAAGTGCCAGAAACGCAGAAATCCGCGCGCCCATCGAGTAGCCGATGACGTGCGCCTTCGCGATCCCTAAGTGATCGAGCAAGCGCCGCGCATCCTCTGCCATAACTGGCGAGCCGTAGTCGCTGACCTCATAGAGTTTGCCGCTCGCCCCATGCCCGCGATTATCCATCGCGACGACCCTGTAGCCCTGCCGCTTCAGCGTGTCGATCCAATTGGCCGACACCCAATTCGTCGCCACGTTCGACGCAAAACCGTGGATGAGCAACACCGGCGTCTTGCCAGCACCGGCTGCGGATTCATGGTTGGCCGTATCGAGGTAGGCGATAGCGACGCCGGCACTGTCAAAACTCTGCATCAAGAACCCCTGCGGCGAATGGTGGACGCCGATCCCCTACCATTGGAACACTATCAACGGTATCGTGCACAAGACTGAAGCAACCGCATACTCTCACATTGGCACAAGAGGCCCCCATGGCTGGCTCGCATATTCCGCATTTCGCCAACGATAGCGGATCAGAGCGGATTTTCATCGGCGTCAAGGAATTCAAGTGCATGGGCGCCCGCGCGCCCTTCGATCATCCCCACGTCTATCTCGATATGGGTCAAGACGCCCAGATCATCTGCCCCTATTGCTCGACGCTGTACGTTTATGAGCCGCGCTTCGACAGCGGCGACAGCGACCCCAAGGGCGCGCTTGTTTCTGACGCAGCTTAGCGGAAATAGTGCAAGTGCACCCGGCAGCAGAACACCCGGTCCTGATCGCCGGCGGCGGCATCGGTGGCTTAGCAACCGCTCTTGCTCTGGCCCGTCACGGCATCCCATCCAAAATCCTAGAGCGCCGCGACGGCTTCGCTGAAGAAGGTGCAGGCATCCAGATCGGACCGCACGGCATGCGGGTACTGGCCTCGCTTGGTATTGACGGCGTCGTGCGCGAAAGCGCGGCCGAGCCTGACAGCATCCGAGTTATGAACGCGCGCTCCGGGCATGAAGTCACGGCACTGCCGCTTGGATCATGGATCGCCCGCCGCCACGGCGCACCCTACTGCACCCTGCACCGGCAAGACCTTCACAGCGCTCTCGTCAGCCGGGCAACCGCCGATCCACGCATCGCAATAGTAACGAATACCGATGTCGCTGACGCCGCATCCACTTACGCCGGCGTTACAGTCACGACCGCGAACGGCCCGACGCTTTCCGGAGCTGCTTTGATCGGCGCGGACGGGTTGTGGTCCTCTTTGCGGACAAAACTTTTCGACGGCACCCCGCCGCGTTTCTGCGGCAAGTGCGCATATCGCAGTGTCGTACCGGGCGAAGCCGTTCCACAATCCCTGCGCCGCAACGTCGTTTACATCTGGTTAGAGGCTGGCGCTCACGTGGTGCACTATCCCGTTCGGGGCGGGAAAGAGCTCGCGCTCGTTGCAATTTTCCAAGAGCCCGCGCGGTTCGATGCCTGGAACACGCAGGCCAGCGGCCCGGAAGTTCACGCTCGCACCGGAACACTCGCCAAGCCGTTGCAGGACCTCTTGCGATCGGCCAGTTCCTGGCGCAAGTGGTCCCTCTTCGAGGGCCCTGTGCCCACGCACTACGCCAAAGGCGGCATCGCGCTGCTAGGAGACGCGGCGCACCCCGTGCTGCCCTTTCTCGCGCAAGGCGCGGTGATGGCGCTTGAAGATGCCAGCGTTGCCGCCGCAGAAATTGCCATGACGCCGGGCGACATTCCGTCGGCGCTGCTGCGATACGAGTTCAACCGCAGGGCACGCGTCATGCGCGTTCAAGCCGCCTCGCGCCGCAACGGCCAGATCTATCACTTGAGCGGCCTTATGGCGGCCGCGCGCAACGGCATGCTGCGCACTCTTCCGGCAGAGCGCCTGATGTCCAGCTACGATTGGCTCTACGGTTGGACGCCTCCGGAATAGTTGTGGCGGCGGCGCGCGAGACCGGACACGACCAGTCCCGGTGCTGAAGTGATTGCGCCGGACCTTGCTCGATGGCCAGCGTCCGTTTAACATCGACACATAGGAATTGCGACGGAGCACACTTACCACTTATGCCCCGCGGACGCCCTTATCTAACACTTTCCAGACCTCGACCTGGCTGGTGGCACCTCACATCAGGGCTACGGCGCAAGGCAAAACAAGTGACCGTTAGGCTGCACAACATGACCGATGGACCGCCGCAGATCTTAAAACTTTACAATATTCGTGGATATGATGTGGCTTTTTTGAGAGACTTTAGGCGTTACCCGTACGCAATGACGATTTGCCAGAGTGGCAAACAAGATCCAATTGCGGTGGTAACGGTCGAGAGAAACAGGATGGCGCGGCTATTGAAAACGGGATCGCACTTTCTTTGCCTGCACGACGGTGATCGCCACATAAACTATGGGGCATCGAACGACTGGGTGAACGCGGATAAATTTGAAGAAGCTGCTCTAAAAACAATCAACAGTTGGATTGATGGGCAGTAGAGCGACTTTGACAAATGTTTCTATAAATACGACCCCATCATGACTCGAGTTTCAGTAGGGCAAATAGAATGCGCACAAGCATTGACATAGCTATCAGGCTGATCGGGTTGTCCGCGCAGCGCGATTACCTCGCCTCGACCGACAAGCGGCACGCCTCTACGGCTGCCGCAAAATTCTCTTAAACGGCGGGCTTGCAGCATAACGAGCAACCCGGCGAGCGACGCAAGCACAATCAAGCGCCAGCATCCAACGCAAAATCGAACTTTCCTGCCCAAACTGGGCTGCTGCCGTGGACGCGACGGCAAGATCGCCGGTGCTGGTAGTATCCGGATAGTGTGCTTGCCAAAAAGAAATCTTGTGCTGCGAGCTTAATAAAGTGTTTGGTCCGTTTACCAGATGCGGGCTGATCGTCTACTCTCCCGATAAAGAGAAACTTGAACAACGCGCCCGCTCCCGGGGGGCGCCCGGGAAGCGTAGGGAAATCTCATGTGGTCACAAGTCTATAATCCGTTCGGCAATATGGCCGTGTCGGCACTCGTTGCCGCCATTCCCGTGTTCGTACTTCTGGGATCTATCGCGCTGTTCGAGATCAAGGCGCACTACGCGGCGATGCTAGGGCTTGTGGCGGCACTCGCCGTTGCGATCCTGGCGTTCGGCATGCCGGCGGAAAAGGCTGGTATGGCTGCCATCTATGGTGCCGCATTCGGGATGCTGCCGATTGGCTGGATCATCCTCAACGTCATGTTTCTCTACAATCTGACGAACGAGAAAGGTAATTTTCTGCGGCTGCAGACTTCAATCCAAAGTATCTCGAGCGATCGCCGCATCCAGCTTCTATTCATAGCCTTTTCGCTCGGCGCGTTCTTCGAAGGGGCGGCGGGCTTCGGCACGCCAGTCGCGGTGACCGCCGCGATGCTGATCGGGCTCGGCTTCTCGCCGCTCGCGGCGTCTGGCTTGTCGCTCATCGCCAATACGGCGCCCGTCGCGTTTGGCGCGCTTGGAACGCCGGTTATCACGCTCGCGGCCGTCACCGGTTTGGATCTCGGCGAAATCAGCGCGACGGTGGGACGGCAATTGACGCCGTTCTGCATTCTGGTGCCATTCTGGCTGATCTGGGCGTTCGTCGGCTTCAGGAAAATGCTAGAGATATGGCCGGTAATCCTGGTTGCGGGCCTGTCATTCGCGGTGCCGCAATTCTTGATTTCGAATTATCACGGGCCGTGGCTCGTCAACGTGGTGGCGGCGATCTGTTCGATGGGCAGCCTCGCGCTGTTCCTTAAAGTCTGGCAGCCCAAAAACCCGATGACCGCGATGCCGAGCGGATTTGCCGCCGATGGCCACGTGGAGGCGGTGAGCTCGCCTGCACCTCAAGGAGGTGGAAGCGGCAGTGCGCGTGTGTGGGCGCCGTGGGCCATTTTAAGCCTCTTCGTCTTCGTCTGGGGCATTCCTGCGGTAAAGGAAGCCTTGAACGGCTGCCCGACGAAACTGAAAGACGGCGAGACGCGCTTTGTGATCGTCGAGAGCATCTGTTCGGTGACGAAGAGCGCTTACACCGAGTGGAACGTTCCGGCCTTGCACGAGCAGGTGGAAAAGGTTCCTCCTGTTGTTGCCAAGGCTGAAGCCGAGAAAGCCGTCTACAAGCCCAATTTCCTCTCGGCGACAGGCACGAGCATTTTCCTCGCGGCCATCCTTTCGGCGCTGGTTTTGGGCTACGGCCTAGTCGACATCATAAAAATGTACGGGCGAACGTTTTGGATGGTGCGCTATTCGCTGCTCACCATTGCGGCCATGTTGGCTGTTGGCTTCGTGACGCGCTACGCAGGGACGGACGCGACCATGGGCCTGCTCTTGGCCAATACCGGGTACTTTTATCCATTCTTCGGCACTTTGATCGGCTGGCTCGGTGTGGCTTTAACAGGATCGGATACCTCATCCAACGTGCTGTTCGGCGGCTTACAGAAGGTGACTGCGGAACAGCTGGGCTTAGATCCCGTTCTCATGGCATCCGCCAACTCGTCCGGCGGCGTGATGGGCAAAATGATCGATGCGCAATCTATCGTCGTCGCGTCCACTGCCACCAAGTGGTACGGGCACGAAGGATCGATCCTGCGCTATGTGTTCTTCCACTCCGTGGCGCTCGCCTGCCTCGTGGGCCTAGTGGTGATGGGCCAAGCCCGCGGGTTCTTTCCTTAACGCGCCCACAGCCGGAACACGTAGACGTGACCTAAGTCTTTAGGGGGAGTGTCATTGACGCTTCGGTGGCGGCTCCGTACCAACGCTGAAATCTGCAACGCCGGAAAGAGAATCATGGCCCGCTTACTTTACGTCGAAGGCTCGCCGCGCAAGGAACGTTCGATTTCCATTCAAGCGGCGAAGGCCTTTCTTGACGCCTATCAGGCCGCCAACCCCGACGATACGATCGACGTTTTAGACATTTGGCGCGAGGATGTCCCGCCTCTCGACGAGCACGCATTCGAAGCCAAGTACGCCGGGCTTGCCAGACAAGCCCGCACCCCGGCGCAAGAAGCCGCTTGGGCCAAGCTCGATTCCTTCGCCCAACGCTTCCGCGCCGCCGACAAAATCCTCATTGGCGTGCCCATTTGGAACTTCGGCATACCTTATCGCTTGAAGCAGCTAATTGATGCGGTCAGCCACAAGGATATGCTGTTCACGTTCGACGAGCGCGGCCTTAACGGGCTTCTCACGAAGTGCAAAGCCTTTGTGATCTACGCGCGCGGGGTGGGTTACGACAACGAAAGTGGTTTCCCGCCGGCAGTGTGGGATCTCCAGAAGCCATATATGGAGCTGTGGCTCAAGTTCATCGGCGTGCCGGACGTCAAATCCTTTATCGTCGAGAAGACTTTCTTCGGAGACGAAAAGAACGCTTACGCGGCACAAGCCGCCTCGTACGGCCGCACCTTCTGAGAAACGCCGACTATTCGATAGTTTTTTAAGGATTTCTACATGCGCAACGACATAGAGTTCAAGGCCGACGACGGCACCATCTTACGCGGCTGGCACTACGTGCCGGGTTCAGGTGCTGGCAAATATCCGACCATTATTATGGCGCACGGCTACTCGGCCGTGAAAGAGATGTATCTCGACAAGTTCGCGGAAAAATTTGCCGAAGCGGGCCTCGCCTCGCTCGTGTTCGATCATCGCAACTTCGGCGCGAGCGATGGCAAAATCCGCCAGGAAATCGATCCCTGGCAGCAGATTCGCGATTACCGCGACGCCATTACTTACGCCGAGACATTGTCGCAAACGGATGTGGACCGCATCGGCGTTTGGGGCTCAAGCTATTCGGGCGCCCATGTCATCGTCGTTGGTGCAACAGACCGGCGCGTGAAATGCGTTTCGTCCCAAGTGCCGCTGATCAGCGGCCATAACAACGCCCAGCGCCTCGTGCGTGCCGACTTCATCGCCGGTTTCCAGGCGGCTATGGCGGCCGACAGGCGTGCCCGCTACCAGGGCGAAGCTCCAGCCATGGTGCCCGTTGTTTCTGAAAATCCGGCCGGTCCTGCGGCTCTACCGACATCCGATTCATGGACTTGGTTTACTGAGACCCAAAAACTGCGCGCGCCCTCTTGGCGCAACGAAGTCACGCTCCGGTCTGTCGAAATGTTCATGGACTATGAGCCTGGCGCCTACCTGCCGTTTGTCAGCCCCACACCCTTGCAGATTGTCGTAGCGCTTGGCGACCACCTGACCGTCGCCGATCAGGCGCTTGCCGGATACGAGAAGGCGCTGCATCCAAAACGGCTGATCACCCTTAAGGGCGGTCACTTCGATGCTTACATTCAGGACTTCGAGGTGGCCTCTAGCGCTTCGGTGGATTGGTTCAAGCAGCATCTCTTGGGTTAAACGGCCTGCCAAACGCCCTCTTCGCACCTGCAGCAGAAACGGTGGCTCGTCCCGGCCTCATTGACCAAAGACGTCGAACCTTTGAACAATTCAGCCGCGCACCGTATAACAGACTGACCGCAGCAGCGTAGTTCAACGCGTTCCGCAAAACACAGGACGGTATCAATGACTTCCCGGCGCAAGATCCTCTCTTTGAAAGCAACTGTAGCGGCAATCGCTGCTGCTGGAACCATGGGGTACTTCGTTTTTGGTGCGTTCGCCCAAGAAGATCCGCCTCAAGTCGATACCGCGCTGATCCTCTCGGTCGATGTTTCGAGTTCAGTCGATGAAAAACGCTATCACTTGCAGATGGAAGGCATTGCCGCGGCGCTCGAAGACGAAAACGTCATCAACGCTGTACTTGGAGGCCCAAACGGCCGCATTCTCATCGCTATGGTGACCTGGGCCGATAAGTCGAGGTTATCCGTGCCTTGGACCGTGATCGCAAATGCCGGAGACGCCAAGGCTCTGGCCAATACGATCCGCTCTCTGCCGCAGCAGGAAGGTGACTTCACGTGCCTTGCCCGCATGCTGCGCTACGTCGCAGACAAGGTGGTTGCGCGCATGCCGACCCGGGCCACGAAGATTGTTGTCGATGTTTCGGGCGATGGTCCCGACAATTGCAACACTGGCTCTCTCCTCGAGACCGCGCGTGCTGATTTATTCGGAGGCGGCGTGACCATCAATGGCTTGCCCATACTTGAAGGCAAAGACGCAGCCACGATTGAAGGTTGGTTCAAGGACAATGTGATTGGTGGACCAGGCGCCTTTCTCGTCCCGTCCGTTGGCTACGAGGATTTCGCCCGCGCATTCCGGCAAAAGTTCGTTGTCGAGGTCAGCAGTAATTATGCGTCGCCGTCGAACCGGTAAAGTTGGCCCTACCGTTATCTGCCTTCGCAGCGCATCAGAAAGTGGTGCGCTGCAATTTTGCAATGCAGCAATTTGACCGGCAACCGAAAAGCGATTGCTCACGCTGGCGATTGCGCAGCGCAATTCATGCCGTACCTTTGCAAAAAATATAATCTTCTACGTTTCACCCGTTGCACCACAGCGCATAGGCGATACGCTCACTGCGACGACTGTAGCACTAGCGCGACACCAATGTACTTCATCCGATGCAATCCGGAGCCAAAACTCCAGCTTACAGCGCCCTTAACTTTGGCACGCCGA
>JANOKW010000338.1:0-8833 GCA_031419475.1 Hyphomicrobium sp.
TAAAGTCGTCTCGAAGCTCAACCGCCGCTGCCATCCTGTTCTCCGCCCGAATCAGTTGCCCGATCCGAGACGGAATCACAGGATGACTCCCGAGGGAACCCCCGGCGCCACAAGAGTCAGCCTCAAGGAAGGTTGGTATAACGGCTTGCCCGGAGAAGGCGGCCCGGGCGGCGCTGGTTATCCCGGCACAAACGGCACCGCTGGCACTGACGGTACTGTCGGCTTCGCAGGCGGCAAAGTCAAAATCACCAACTCCGGCGATATCAAGACGACGGGGGCCTTCGCAACGGCGATCTCCGCCGATAGCAGTGGCGGCAGCGGCGGCCGTGGCGGCAGCGGCGGCGCAGGTGGAAACGGCGGCGACGGTGGCGCCGGTAGCTACGGCTTTGGTTTGGGATATAGCGGCGGTAATGGCGGCAACGGCGGCGATGGCGGCAACGGTGGTGTTGGCGGTGCCGGTGGTAACGGCGGCGCGATCACCATCATCCATTCCGGCGACATCACCACGACCGGCAGCAATAGCCACGGCATCTCGGCCCACAGCAACGGCGGCAATGGCGGCCGGGGCGGCAGCGTCGGAGCTGCTGGGTCCGGCGGCGCGGGCGCCAACGGAGGTTTTGGGCAAATAGGCAATGGTCCCCGCGGGGCTCCCGGAGACCCCGGCAATTCGGGCGCCCAGGGCGCCCTCGGTAACGGCGGTAACGGCGGCGCTGTGACGATCACATCGTCCGGCAACATTACGACAAACGGCAAATATTCTAACGCCATTTGGGCTTCGAGCCGGGGTGGCAGCGCCGGCTACGGCCCTAATGCCGGAACGTCCGGCATTGGCGGGCCGGTCACGGTCAACATCACAGGCGGCACGGTCAGCGGCGGCGGCCACGGCGGCGAAGGCGACGGCGCGGGCGTTAGAATGGAAAGCCCAGGCGGCACAGCCACGCTCAACGTCACCGGCGGCACGGTCAAGGCACTGTCCGGCATCGCGGTGCGCGGCGACGCCAAAGAAGTGACCGTCAACAACACCGGCAAGGTTATTGGCCGCGTCGATCTTGAAGGCGAAACCTCGGCCACGTTCAACAACAACGTTGGCGGCGTGTTCGAGATGGACGGCGAGACGAAGATCAGAATTGGCTCGGAAATGAGCGAGACAGACGGCACCTTGAACAACAGCGCCGGCACGATCTCGCCCGGCGGCACTGGCACGGTCAAAACCACATCTCTGCTCGGCCGCTTCGTACAAGGCGTCAAAGGCATCTTCGCCGTTGATGCCGATTGGACCGGCAATGCGGGTGCTGGAAGCGCCGACAAACTTGAAGTTTCAGGCACGGCAGAGTTGGCAGGTAAGGTGGTTGCGAACCCCCTCAACTTCCTTGCCTCCAATGCCGCCAACAAAGGTTTGACCAAGACCTTTACGATTTTGACGGCTGGAGGCGGTGTCACCGACAACGGCATCACCGTGTCGGATACAGCGGCGGTTGATTACTCGCTGCTTTATCCTGATACCAAAACGGTGCAACTGGCCGCCAAAATCGATTTCACACCAGATCCTGTTGATCCCGTCGATCCGGTTGACCCAGTCGATCCTGTTGACCCAGTCGATCCCGAAGACCCCACCATCGGAGGTCAGACATCGAACCAGAACTCGGTTGGCGAGACCCTGAACGAAATCGTGGAAAGCGGCGGCACACTCGGCTTTATCCCCGCATTGATGAACGTGCCGACACAGGACGGCCTGAACAACGCACTCGACCAGCTCTCGCCCGCGGGCGATGCGGCTGGCTCCGCTTCGGCCATGGCCACAAGCACGACCTTTGCCCAGCAGCTGCTTTCGTGCCGGGTCAATGGAGAGATGGACGACCAGAACCGCATCATTCGTGAAGGCCAGTGTCTGTGGGCGCGCGCTAATGTCCGCCAGGCCAATGGCGACGGTGGTGCCAACCGCGTTGGCTTCGACGAAACCGCAACCTTCTTCTCAGCGGGCGCGCAGCTCAACCTCGGCGGCGATTGGCGCTTGGGCGGCGGTATTGGTTTCGAACAAACAGATCTCAGCACCACGAGCAATGCGACGTCCGATGGCGAACGCCTGCACTTGGGCGGCGTGCTGAAGTACAATCCCGGACCGTGGCTGTTCGCGGCCACAGTCACAGGCGGACACGGCTGGCACGACAACGAACGGCATGTTTCGTTCGGCGGCTTCAATGCCACGGCAACGTCGGATACCGAATCGAGCTTTGTCTCCGGCCGCTTGACCGGCGCGTACCTGATGAGTTTCGGACATGCCTATGCCAAGCCTGAGATCGACGTCGCCGTGACGCATCTCAATCGCGATGCCTATACCGAAAGCGGTGCGGGGGGAATCGCGCTGGCGGTCGCTGGTATGAGCGATACGATCGTCTCTGTTTCGCCATCGCTTGAATTTGGCTTCGAGCTGCCGTTGTCTGGCGGCGGCGTGGTGCGGCCCTTCATTCGCGGCAGTGCCACCTGGCTCGACAACGATCAGTTCATAACATCCGCGTCTTTCGCTGGTGCACTGGCCGGGATCGCCCCGTTTTCGATCACCACGTCGGTTGACAAAGTCGTCGCCGATCTGGCGGCAGGCATCGACTTGATCGGCAGCGAAGGCCTAGTCCTGCGCTTGCAGTACGATGCCCGCTTCGGCGAAGACACCGAGCAGCACAGCGGCACGGCCAAACTGACCGTACCCTTCTAAGAGTGTGCAATAGGAGCAGCGCTTGAAACGCTGCTCCTTTCTTCTGGCGCAACGGATGAAATCCTCCCCGGCTGCCAGCTTGTGGAAGCAGGCAAATAGTCGGTTATTTTCCGAAGCAGACTCGGATCGCGCCTCGCGCGCCACTGTACGCCACGTTCACTATTGGCCCGACCCTTCCGGAACGCCCGCTGTTCAATTCCGGCAGAAGTGACGCGCCCTAGATCACGACAAAGTCCAAGTTCGTAAGGGCAAGGCCCGTAGACGTGTTGCAAATTTCACGGCTGCAGCTGCGCCCGTGCCATCTGAATCGTATAGGACATCGCCGTTCGCAGAATTGTAGATGATCCTGTCAGTTGCCAAATGTGCTGCGTTGCCAATCCAGAAAGCGGTGGTTGAAATCACCCCAGTGGCTGTGAAAGCAGTGAACAATCCGGTGCCTGTATTTTCCAAGCGAATCGTATCGTCAACAACCAAGAAGTCCGTGATTTGATCGATATTCGTCGCGCCTAAAGTGGAATTGAAAACAAAGTAGTCGATACCCGCACCGCGCGCGGACGGCTCGGAGAGTGAGGGTGCGTGATACGGTATGCCGAAGGTGTTGTAATCTGGCTGGTGACGGGCGTGGTGCTGAACGGCATAGGCATCAACCGCCGCCACGACATACTCAGCAATGCTCTGGTTCTCACGGCGCGCCTCGGCGCTGACAAAATCCCGAACGCTCTCGAGCACGCGCACGTTCAATTGCACCATCGGTTTTGAGCGTTTGCCGCGCGGCAGCCGTCGCTCGTCACGCCGCGCGCCTGCCGCTGGGGCTGGGGCCGGGGATGGGGCTGGGGCCGGGGATGGGGCCGGGGCTGCGGATGGGGCCGGGGCTGCGGATGGGGCTTGCGCTGGAGCCGCTGTCACGCCGCCTTTTTGGCCAGCGCTTGTGGCAAGCAATTTTAAGAACCGTTCCCTGTTCAACGCGTCAATACCCGCCATGCCATATCCTCTTTTGACCGGACACGCGTCGCCGCGCCGCGAGCGCTTAGCACGTGCCCCTGCTTTGGATAGCTGTCTAGCTAGCTATTCTATGGGGTTCACTGGTGCGCCCATAGCTGTCCACACCCCAGTCCTTGCAATGGATGCCCCAAGGCCTGACCATAGACCTGTATGACCTACGCCCAACTTCACGCCAGCATGGCCGCCGCCATGACCGGAATTATCAATCCGGCAGAACCCCAACTGCCCGTTGCAGATAGCCGCCACGGCGCCGACAACCCGGAAACCGTCATGCTTGACGACGCTGTCACCACGACAGAAGCCCTGCGCTTATACGAACAAGCCGGGACGCCGCTTCGGAACGCTCGATCCAGCGCTATTGCCAAAGCGGCCGGCTCACGGCCCGCAAAAGCATCGACGACAATGGCATGGTGTACTACCTCATCACCCGCGCCTCGATCGACGCCGACATCACCCGGCTGCGCGACAATCCCCCCAACCCGCTTGCCGCCCCGGCCGCCAGCTTTTAACGCCACCCGCTTTCATGACCGCACCAAAGCCCATCAGTCGTTCAACAATCACGAACTCACGGCGGCGAACGGCCGGTCTTCCATGGTCATCGCCCAGCTGCAACATCAAGTGCAGCAAAGCGACGCCGAGCGCCTTTTGCTCCGCGATCAGCTTGCAAAAAAAGATGGTCAGATCGGCGCTCTCAACGCACAAGCCGACGCCAATACTCGCACCATTTCGACCCTCAACGGTATCATCGAAAAGCTAGCGCGCTATTTCCCTAACACTTAAATCACAGGTCTAATCAGATGATTAGATCATCCGAATGCGCTAGATAGCATGATAGCAATCATCCCAATTGCCGTTTAACGGGCGCGGATGCCCCCTCGCCTAGCCCGTGTGCTTGCTAGCTGTGGACAACATCCTAGTTTAGCGCGCAGGCATCCGCCCGCGCGTTTTTGCTGCGGCCAGCCGTTACCCCATTTTTGAATGCCCGAGACCTGACAAGGATCGGATAAGAAAATGGCCCCGGCTTCATTGGAAACCGGGGCCAAAACGCGACACTAAACTTTTGTAGCCGAAGCTTTAGGGCTTCAGTCCCATGACGCCGATACCTGCGGGTCCAAGAATGACGATAAAGAGTACCGGCAAGAAGAATACAATCATGGGAACGGTCAGCTTCGGCGGCAGCGCAGCGGCCTTGCGCTCGGCTTCCGACTGACGTGCTTCACGGTTTTCCTTCGCCATGGTTCGCAGCGCCTGCCCAACGGGCGTGCCGTAGCGTTCGGCTTGGATCAGCGCGGTCGTGACGGCTTTGACGCCCGGCAGGCCGGTGCGCTTCCCGAGATTTTCGTAAGCCTGGCGGCGATCCGAGAGATAAGAGAGTTCGGCCGTAGTCAACGTCATTTCTTCGGCTAGTTCGACTGATTGAGCTGCGACTTCTTTTGACACCTTGCCGAATGCCGCTTCGATCGACATGCCAGATTGGACGCAAATCAGGAGCATATCGAGACAATCTGGAAACGATTGCTTGATCGATTGCTGACGCTTCTGCGCAATGTTGCCGATGACGACGTTTGGGATATAGAAGCCGAGGAACCCGCCGCCGACAGCCATCAGGAACTTGATCAAAGGCGGATAGGTCAAATTGCTGATGAAGAAGACGTAGATGAGCGATCCGATGAACATAATTATCGGTGCCAGCATGCGAAAGAACATGAAAGCGACGATGGGCTTTTGTCCACGCAGGCCGGCCATCTTAAGCTTTTCGCGAAGCTCCTCGTTGTCGAACTTCTCGCGCAGATCGAGCATATCGACGATGCGGTTCATGAATCCCTTGGGCGCCTGACGCAGCTTCGCACCCTGACGTTCCTTGAGGCTCATTTCGGCGAGACGCGCAGTGCGCATGCGATCGCGCTCGATCGCCATTTCCTTCATGCGCTGGTTCATACGGTCGCGCGCCAGCATCGGCATGGCGATCGTGAGCACGGTCGCGAACACACACACCGCTGCCAAGACCGTGGCGGCCAGTTGCGGATTCATGACGGTTTCGACAAATTCCATCATCTGCGTATCATTTCGTTAAAG
Organism: Hyphomicrobium sp.; assembly: GCA_031419475.1. GTDB lineage: Bacteria > Pseudomonadota > Alphaproteobacteria > Rhizobiales > Hyphomicrobiaceae > Hyphomicrobium_B. The sequence goes on from JANOKW010000338.1 coordinate 5,789, forward strand.
TGCAACGTTCAGCAAGATTGCCGGCCGATTAAAGTTCTATGTCCCCTAGAACTTGAAGTTGATCATCTTGCGCATGATCATGATGCCGGTCGTCATCCAGAACGCGCCGAAGCACAACATGAATTTACCGGGCGTCGTTGTGAATAACGGAGTCAGATAGTCGGGCGACGACAGATACACCATGAGCATGACCGCAGGTGGCAGCGACGCCAACACCATGGCCGACGCCTTAGCTTCGGCCGAAAGGGCTTTGACTTTCTGCTGCAGACGGATCCGGTCCCGCAAGACGCCCGAAAGGTTGCCAAGCGCTTCCGACAGGTTACCGCCGGCTTGCTGTTGAATTGAAATCACGATCGTGAGGAAGCGCACTTCGGGCAACGGCAGCCGTTGCGACATACGTTCCAACGCATCGCCGAGCGGCACGCCCAGTTTTTGCTGTTCAACGACTTCGCGGAATTCGCCGGCAATTGGCTCCGGACTTTCGCGCGCGATAATGCCAAGGCACTCGTTGAGCGGAAGACCCGTTTTGACACCGCGCACAACGACGTCAATGGCGTTCGCCATTCCATCGAGGAACTTGTTTTGCCGGCGCTTGATCATCTTGTTCAAGACCCACCGGGGCAAGCCGAAGGCGCCAACAAATCCGGCTACAGCGGCCGCCATAAGCGGCGCTGACGTTCCAAACTTGATTGCGCCAAATAAGATTACGCCGGCGATTGCGCTGGCGATGTAGAAGTCTCGCGGCGTCATGTCTAAACCGGAACGCTCAAGCCGCAGGCGAATTGTCAGCTTTTCCTTAGTCTTCTGACGTGACTCGATCTCCTTCAGCGAATCTGCAACCGACTTTTTGCGGCTAGAAGCTTGATCGCCCGCCCCCGACGCCGGTGTACCCAGCCGCCGGCCACGCGATTCAGTGACGTTTTGAACGCGCTTGTCCTTGGTGCGATCACCTGAAATGTAAGGAAAAATGATCGCGAACACGACGCCGGCAACAGCAAGCGCCGCCATTCCCGTCACCAGCATTGGGCTAAAATCGCCATCAAGCATTCTGCTCACCCATCGGGTTTCCGTTATTGTCGTTCACTTCCGATTCAGCCAACGCGCGTGCCAATCTTTCGGTTTCGCCGTAATATTCGGCACGATCCCAAAAGCGCGGCCGGGCAATGCCGGTCGAACGGTGACGGCCGATAATCTTGCCATTGGCATCTTCGCCCGTGATCTCGAACACGATGATGTTTTGCAAGGTCACGACTTCGCCTTCCATGCCCAACACCTCTGTGATGTGCGTGATTTTGCGCGAACCGTCTCTCAAACGCGAAGCCTGGACTATGACGTCAATGGAGCCTGTGATCATTTCGCGAATTGTCTTCACGGGCAGCGCGTAGCCGCCCATCATGATCATTGACTCAAGACGGCTGATGGCTTCACGCGGCGAGTTGGCGTGCAGCGTTCCCATAGAACCGTCATGACCCGTGTTCATTGCCTGGAGAAGATCGAAGGCCTCGGGCCCGCGGACTTCGCCGACGATGATGCGCTCGGGGCGCATACGCAGGCAGTTTTTAATCAGGTCGCGCATTTTGATTTCGCCTTCGCCTTCGAGATTTGGCGGGCGTGTTTCGAGACGGACCACGTGCGGCTGCTGCAGCTGAAGTTCGGCGGAGTCTTCGCACGTGATAATACGCTCGTCCATATCGATCGAACCGGTCATGCAGTTGAGCAACGTCGTCTTGCCCGAACCGGTGCCGCCGGAAATGAGAACGTTGCAGCGCACGCGCCCGATGACTTCCAGAACAACTTTAGCCTGGGGCGTGATTGAGCCGAATTTCACCAGCTGTTCTAGTCTGAGGCGGTCTTTCTTAAACTTACGAATAGTGAGGCACGGACCATCGATGGCGAGTGGCGGCGCAATGACGTTGACGCGAGAACCGTCGGGCAAACGCGCGTCGCAGATTGGGCTTGATTCGTCGACGCGCCGCCCGACCTGGCTGACGATGCGCTGACAGATATTCATAAGCTGCTGGTTGTCTGCGAAGCGCACGCCGGTCTTCTGAACCTTACCGCCGACTTCGATGAAGGTCGTCGAAGCACCATTGACCATGATGTCGGCGATATCGTCGCGAGCCAGTAGGGGTTCGAGCGGACCGTAACCGAGGACGTCGTTGCAGATATCTTCAAGCAATTCTTCCTGCTCGGCAATCGACATAACCACGTTTTTGATCTGGATGATTTCACTGACGATATCGCGAATTTCTTCGCGCGCCGCAGTGCCGTCCAGTTTGGAAAGCTGCGTCAGATCGATGGTGTCGATCAATGCATTAAAAACTGTTGTCTTGACGTCATAATATTCTTCGGAATGTCGCCTCTGCGATTCAGAAACAGGCTCGATACGCGGGCCGGGGGCAGCAGGTTGCTGCGCCCGTGCCGTCGCGACCGGTTTGGCTTCCGCCGCTGCAGGGCCTGGCGAAACAGGTGCCTGTGAGGCTATCCGCTTGGGTGTCGCGGTCTCGTTGCTACGCCGTCCGAACATACCGCCACATCCTTAACGTTTGAATTTAAATTTCTCGAATAGCGGGGCCAATGACGAGAGAGCCGAGGACGATTTCTTCTCCGACTTCATTTCCTTGCGGTGCGTCATGCCCATAGCGATTTCACGGAACTTTTCAGCCGCCTTGGCTTTGGGATCCATTTCCTCGATCATTTGCCCGTTATTGGCTGCTTGGCTGAAGGCTTCGCAGTCGTACTCAATGACCGAAATTGCCTTGATATCGAGCGCCTGCTCGAATTCTTTCTGCGTTATTTCTTGACGCTTCGGCACATTAGTCATGTTTAAGACCAGATGCGGCTTGCCGTCGTTCTTGCGCGAAGACTTCAACAAATCGACAATGTTCTTGGCGTTACGAAGGTTGGCAAGGTCGGGCACAGCCGTAATGATGACTTCGTCCGCCTGCATCAGCACGCGCTTGGTCCACGGTGCCCAGCAGTGCGGCAAGTCGATCGCTACATACGGCACGTTCTGGCGCACAACATCGATGACCACATCGCACG
>JANOKW010000339.1:0-4877 GCA_031419475.1 Hyphomicrobium sp.
GAAATTAGCCTCCGAGAGGCCCTTCTGGAATTGAACCCGATTGCGTGCCATGCCACATCTCCTTGCGAAGACGTCAGAAATCGAAGATTCGCGTGGCCAGAAAATGGCTGACTATGGTGCGTAATCAGGTTACAGGAAGCACTCTAGGCTCGCGCGCCGTACCTACCACGGTGACGTTGCTGTTTAAAATCAGAAAGATAAAGCTAAACCCCATGCGCCTTTCCCGTTATTTCCTGCCCGTTCTGCGCGATCCCCCCAAGGAAGCAGAGATCATCTCGCACCAGCTGATGCTGCGGGCCGGCATGATTAAACAATCGGCGGCCGGCATCTATTCGTGGCTGCCCTTGGGCCTCAAAGTATTGACCAAAATTGGCACGATCGTGCGCGAAGAACAGAACCGTGCGGGCGCCGTCGAGATTTTGATGCCGACGATTCAGTCAGCTGATCTGTGGCGCGAGAGCGGGCGCTATGAGGCTTACGGCCGAGAGATGCTGCGCATCGTCGATCGCCATGAGCGCGACATTCTGTTTGGACCGACAGCCGAAGAAGTGATTACCGCAATCGTGCGCGACTGCATCAAGAGCTACAAGGATCTGCCGAAAAACCTCTACAACATACAATGGAAGTTTCGCGACGAAATTCGCCCGCGCTTCGGTGTCATGCGGGGCCGTGAATTTCTCATGAAGGATGCGTATTCGTTCGATCTGACGGCTGAGGCGTCGCGCCAAACCTACCGGCGCATGTTCGTCGCTTACTTGAGAACCTTCGCGCGCATGGGGCTGAAATCGATTCCGATGAAAGCCGATACGGGACCGATCGGCGGCGATCTCAGTCATGAATTCATCATCCTGGCGGAGACCGGCGAAAGCCAGGTGTTCTGTCACAAAGATCTGATTGACGGTGCCGCGCCCCCGGCTTCGACCGATTTTGATGGCGACTTGACCGGCATAGTTGACGCCTGGACAGCGAAGTACGCGGCAACGGACGAAATGCACGACGCCGGGAAGTTCGAGAGCGACGTTCCAGCTGACAAGCGCGTTTCAGCGCGGGGTATCGAGGTTGGTCATATTTTCTACTTCGGCACCAAGTATTCCGAGCCCATGGGCGCACGCGTACAAGGACCGGATGGACAACTTGTCACGCTGCAGATGGGATCGTATGGAGTTGGCGTTTCGCGTCTCGCGGGTGCCATCATTGAAGCTAGCCACGATGCCAATGGCATCGTTTGGCCGGTTCCGGTGGCGCCGTTTGAAGTTGGCCTCATCAACCTCAAATCGGGAGACAAAGATACGGACGCCGCCGCACAGGCCCTCTACGAGAAACTCCAGGCGGCCGGCATCGATGTTCTTTACGACGATACCGACGAGCGCGCTGGCGGTAAGTTTGCAACCATGGATCTCATCGGTCTGCCTTATCAATTGATAGTTGGACCAAAGGGCGTCAAGGCTGGCGAAGCTGAAGTCAAGGATCGCAAGTCGGGCGAACGCAAGACGATGCCGATGGACGCGGCGCTGAAGAGTGTGATCGATGCCGTGATGAACCATCGGGTTCTTGCTTAGACGGCGTCGTTTCAGACTAAGGCCGAGAGGGGACAGAGAACGAATGAGCGCGCCGATCCCTGATACGCGGGCCTTTGCACCCTTCGAATGGATGCTGGCGGGGCGCTACTTGCGCGCGCGGCGCAAAGAAGGCTTTATCTCGGTCATCGCCGGGTTTTCGTTCCTTGGCATTATGCTCGGCGTTGCGACGCTGATTATCGTCATGGCTGTCATGAACGGTTTTCGCAAAGATCTGTTCTCCAAGATCATGGGGCTCAATGGGCATGTGATCGTCCATAAAATTGGCGAGCCGTTCGAAGACTATGCCGAGATCGCCGCCAAGCTCCTGACTGTGCCGGGCGTCAAGGCTGCCCTGCCGCTGATCGAAGGGCAAGTCATGGTGTCGTCAAGCGTGCAAGCGCTGGGCGGCCTCGTGCGCGGGCTTGACGAGAGAAGCGTCAAATCTTTGCCGCTCGTCGCTGACAATGTGAAACTTGGCACGCTTGATGGATTTGACGGACAGACTGGCATTGCCATCGGATCGCGGCTTGCGAATTCTCTCCGCGTCAGTCTGGGTGACACGATCACACTCGTATCGCCGCGTGGCGCCTCTACCCCCTTTGGCAATACGCCACGATCAAAACCTTATGTGATCTCCGCGATTTTCGAACTTGGTATGTCTGAATATGATCGCATGATGATCTTTATGCCGCTGGCTGAAGCGCAGAAGTACTTCTCAAAAGGCGCCGAGGTCGATGTCTTGGAGGTCGTAGTCGAACGTCCAGATCACGTCGAGAAATATACCCAGATCATTAGTGAGACGCTCGGCCCGTCAATGAATATCTCCGATTGGCGCCAGCGCAACGAGAGCTTTTTCACGGTTCTCGAAGTCGAGCGCAATGTCATGTTTATCATCCTATCGCTCATTATACTCGTCGCGGCCCTGAATATCGTGTCCGGCATGATGATGCTGGTGAAAGACAAGGGTCGCGACATTGCGATTTTGCGCACGATGGGCGCGTCGAAATCAGCTGTCATGCGCGTGTTCTTGATCACGGGCGCAACGATCGGTGTTGTTGGCACCATCGCCGGATTGATCCTTGGCATCGTGTTTTGCTGGAACATCGAGGCGATCAAGAATTTTGTGTCCTGGATCACGGGAACGACGGTCTTCGATCCGAGCATCTATTATCTGACGCGGCTCCCTGTCGACATCGATGTCAGGGAGACGGCGGGTATCGTTCTGATGGCACTGGTCATCTCGGTTTTGGCGACCTTGTACCCTTCCTGGCGGGCTTCTAAGCTCGATCCTGTTGAAGCTTTGCGGTACGAGTAAGCCATGCAGGATGTGTCGCAAACGATGACGGATACAGCGGTCTTGAGGCTTGAGGGCGTGACGCGCGCGTTCAAACAGGGCACGCGCGAGATCACGGTGCTGCAGGGTGCGAGTGCGGAACTGAGGAAGGGTCAGGCGGTTGCGCTGGTTGGGCCATCGGGCGCGGGTAAATCGACGTTGCTGCACATTGCCGGGCTGTTGGAGTCGCCAAACAGTGGCAAGGTAATCATCAACGGGCGCAACTGCGCCAAGCTATCGGAAGCCGATCGCACGCGCTTGCGGCGTCAAGAAATCGGTTTCATCTATCAGTTTCATCAGCTGCTGCCCGAGTTCTCGGCACTCGAAAATGTCGTAATTCCGCAGATGATTCTCGGCCGTGGGCGGCGTGACGCAGAGTTGCGTGCGCGCGAACTTCTTGGGTCCCTTGGGCTCGCCACGCGCGTCGATCATCGACCGGCCGAGCTTTCAGGCGGCGAACAACAGCGCACCGCGATTTGCCGTGGCCTCGCTAACGCGCCCAAGCTTTTGCTGGCGGACGAGCCCACGGGAAATCTCGATCCCCACACGTCGGAATATGTGTTCCAGGAACTGCTGGCGCTGATCCGTCATCACGGCGTTGCAGCTCTGATTGCCACCCACAATATGGATCTAGCGCGGCGCATGGACCGCGTGCTCAAGATGCAAGATGGACAGCTGATTGAAGTAATGCCGTCCGCGATGTAGGCGGTGTGAGGCAGCCACGTTTTTGGCGAAAGAAAAGCGGAAATGGCACTTTTCTAGTGGGTCAATCAAAACCTAGCTTGACCTAGTGCCGTGGCAGTATTCTTGTCACGTCATGGCAAATCCCGTAACTGCACACTCGGAACCAAAATTCATTCACCTCAAAGTGCATTCGGCCTACTCGTTGCTCGAAGGTGCTTTGCCGATTGCCAAACTGGCGAAGCTTGCAGTGGGCTACGGCTACCCGGCGCTCGGGCTGACCGACACCAACAATTTGTTCGGAGCGTTGGAGTTCTCGGAGAAGCTTTGGGAGGCGGGCGTGCAGCCGATTTGCGGGTGTACGATCGACATCGATTTCGGCGACATCGCCGATACGTCGAGCCCCGCGTTGCGGGCGGCCACCAATGCGCCGCGCGCCACATCAGCCGGAAAAATCGCGCTATTTGCCATGGACGCGGACGGCTACGCAAACCTGATGCGGCTGTCCAAGAGCTTGTACTTCGAATGTGCGGCGGATGAGCCCGCGCATATCAAGATTGCACGGCTCGAAGAAGCTTCCGCCGGGCTCATTTGTTTGACCGGAGGCCCGGAAGGACCTGTCGATAAGGCCCTTTTGGATTCACAGAATGAACGTGCGCTTGAACGGCTGAAATCGCTCAAAAAAGTTTTTGGCGACCGTCTTTATGTCGAGCTGCAGCGCCATGGCCGCGAGAGTGAAGCGCGCGTCGAGCCGCAGCTAATTGATCTTGCCTATAAACGCGGACTGCCCATCGTCGCGACGAACGAGTGCTATTTCGCAACGCGCAACGACTTTGAAGCGCATGATGCGCTGCTGTGCATCGCAGAAGGCCGCTACGTCGTCGAGGATGACCGGCGCCGCGCAACGGCCGAGCACTATTTTAAGAGCCCGGACGAAATGGCAGCGCTGTTTGCGGATCTGCCGGAAGCCTTGGCCAATACGGTTGAGATTGCGGTCAGGTGCGCGTTCAGGACGAAAGGGCGCAAACCCATTCTGCCGCGTTTCGTTGCCAGTGATGACAGTGTCAGCGAACTCGAACACTTCAGGCTTGAATCAAGCGAGCTGCGCCGTCAAGCAAAACTCGGCTTAAAGGTGCGGCTCGATACGATGGGCCGGGCGGATGGGTTTTCCGTCGAGGACTATGAAAAGCGTCTCGCCTACGAAGTCGACGTCATCACGCAGATGAAGTTTCCTGGTTACTTTCTGATCGTGGCCGATTTCATTAAGTGGTCGAAGTCGAATGGTATTCCGGTTGGCCCTGGGC
>JANOKW010000340.1:0-3029 GCA_031419475.1 Hyphomicrobium sp.
GTTCTTGCCTGGTCGGTCGTGCTCTTCGCGGGCATCTTCTTCCCCTACAAGCGGCCCGAACTTTACGCCAAGTCGCCGCTGGCGAACCGGAAGCTCTTCGGACTGCCGATCATGTCGGTCGCCTGCTTCCTCGGTTTCATCGCTTCACAGTTCTACTTCTGGACGCTGTTCTTCGATCCGACCGCCGCCGGTCATGACCCGGCGCAGGTCGCGATCGTCGCCGGCGTCTTCCTGTTCGGCCTCGTCTTCTACTACGTAATGAAGATGATCCGCCGTGCGCAGGGCATCGACGTGACCTTGGCCTTCAAAGAAATTCCGATCGAATGAGGCACAAGGCTGACTTCGCGAGGGTGGCGGCTGCAAGGGGGCATCTTCCCCGTTCCCTGCATGCCAATCTCGCAGTGGTGGTTCGGCGGAAATCGCCGGACCGCCACCCTTTTCTCCGCGACGGGAATGGCCATTGCCAGTAAACTCTGTTTGCCGGACGGGCAAAAAAGTTTCAGGAGGCGGACGTGAACAACATGGCGAACGAACCTGGTCTCAATCTTGAGTTCGTCGATGAGGCGCTGAAGCTCGTACGCGAGGCGGAAGCCATGGGCATCCGGCTGCGGATCCTGGGATCAATCGCCTACCGGCTGCAATGTCCGAACAATCTCCACCTCTTCCAGGACATGAAGCGCGTCTTGACCGACGTCGACTTCGGCGCGGAGAAGAAGCAGAACAAGGCGATCCGCGAATTTCTGATGGCGCGGGGCTATGTGCCCGACGAGGGCGTCTATATGGCGTCGGAAGGTTCGCGCCACATCTATCTTCACAAGGACACTAAACTCAATGTCGATGTGTTCGCGGACGCGTTAAACTTCTGCCATAAAGTGCCGTTCAAGGGGCGGCTGCACATCGATACGCCGACGATTTGCAACACAGATCTGTTGCTCGAAAAAATGCAGATCGTCGAAATCAACTTGAAGGACTTCAAGGACACCATCGTGTTGATGCTCGAGCATCCCTTGTCGCATCAGCGGGCGGGCCACAAGTCGATCAATACGGACTACATCGTCGACATGATGCGCCAAGACTGGGGATTCTATTACACCTTTTCGACCAACATGAAGCGGGTGCCCGATTACCTCGCAGAGTTCCCATCCATTAAGCCGGCAGACGCGGACTTGATACGTTCGCGCATTGGCGAACTGCTGAACAAAATTGAGCAGGCGCCAAAAACCATGGGCTGGAAGATGCGCGCAGCGATTGGCACACGCAAAAAGTGGTATCAGGAAGTTTCTGAAAAGGCGGCACAGTATTGAGCCACGTCCGGCCGCCATGCGATTCAAGTGTTGCCTCTTAGGGAGTCGATTGCGTGTCACTCACACATGAGGCCTTCCGCAAGCGTCAGATTTCCGCCGAGCTATCAAATCTGAGCTACCGGCCGTTGAGGGTCGCCTGGACCGATACCGGCAGCGGCGATCCCGCCATTCTGCTGCATGGCATCCCGACTTGGTCTTACCTCTACAATGACGTGATCCCGCTGCTCAGTCCGCACTTTCGTGTCCTCGCTCCAGATTTTCTCGGCCACGGATACTCCGACCGGCGCGATTTCTTCGATCGCTCGCTTCTTGCTCAAACGGCGATGATTATCCGCTTGATGGATCATCTCAAAATCGAACGCGCCCACGTTATTGGCCACGATACCGGGGGCGGGGTATCGCTGATCATGGCGATCCAACATCCCGAACGTGTGGCCAAGCTCGTGTTGACCAACGCCGTGGCGTACGATTCCTGGCCGATCGACGACATGATTGCACTTGGCAATCCGAATTGGCGATCTAAGACGCCAGAGGAAGTTGCCGATTTTCTTGCGTCTGGCCTGGCGGACGGCATCCACAATAAGGAACGCCTTACGCCGGAGTTTACAGCAGGCATCGTCGCACCCTACAGCGATGAAGAAGGCAAGATATCGATCTTGCGTAATGCCAGCGCCCTCAACACAAACCACACAACCATGCTGGTTGAGCGCCTTGGAGAAATCAAAGCGCCAACATTGTGCCTGTGGGGTGTTCACGACCCCTGGCAGACGATCCGCGACGGCGAGCGGCTTTCGCAAGAGATTCCGGACGCCCGCCTCGTGCGCGTGGAGAACGCCTCGCACTGGATCCCTCACGACACGCCCGGAACTTTTGCACGCGAGATCACGGGCTTCCTTCAGGAAAAGGGGCGCGGTTATACCAATCCGCATAATTATTGACACGTGATAGCCCAGTCGCGAGTTGCGATTGAGGTAATGCGGCCAGTTTCGGCGATGAGCTTGTTCCAAGCGGCTGCTGCTGCATTGACGATTGCTTCTTGCGGTTACCTCTACCCGCGAGCAACGAAGCGGCCCGCGAAGTTGCGGAGAGCCGGGATCGCGTCGTCGGAAATTCTACATATGACTGATTTGATGTTGCACCTAAGTGCTCATGTCCAAGTGATCAATCACGGGCTCTGGGTTGCTCCAGTTCAGCGACTCTGAAAGGCACCAGAGTTGCGACCACTCGCTCATGTACGCATGGCAGATCTTTTGATCTTCGATGAGTAGAACATTCCACCGGTCCTTCGCTTCGATCTGCCGGACCCAGCACTACTCTGCGGCATCCGCCTTGCCGGGGCTCAGCAGCTTCGCATCCCGCAATTCCATATAAAGATTGATAGGATCGAGATCGAAGCCGTTGGGCCATGATGGTGCGCCGGACTCGATGAAGACGCGCGCGAAGAAGATTTGATCTTTGAGCGGCTCGACCATGGGCCCGCCGCTTGAGATGTAGTGCGATAGATCGCGCACACCCTCCCGGCCGTTCGAGAAACGCAGCCAGAGCTTGTGATCTTCCAACGGTTTCAGCCGGATAACATCGACAAAAGGGATTTCAGCCTTGTCCATCGGGTCCTGCGATGCGTTCGAGCGGCACTTGTCGTTGGCCGCGCTCCCAATTCTGCTCTAATTCGGCGCGGTGGGCTAGGTCATAAACTCATAAACTGGATTCCCAAACGGCGCGAAC
>JANOKW010000341.1:0-6056 GCA_031419475.1 Hyphomicrobium sp.
ATGACGCAAATCTGACGCGCTAAAGTCGTCTCGAAGCTCAACCGCCGCTGCCATCTTGTTCTCCGCCCGAATCAGTTGCCCGATCCGAGACGGAATCACAGGATGACTCCCGAGGGAACCCCCGGCGCAACAAGAGTCAGCTTCAAGGACGGTTGGTATAAAGCCAGATCTTTAACCGGGCGACGGATGCGGCGCAAATGCCGTCCAGGGGGCCATCATCATCGACATGAGGTCTACCGGCGAGGCTGGTGGCGCCGGCGCAGTGTGGGCTGCCGCATGTCCGCCATCTGAGTGATAACTTGAGAACGCCTTGTTAAAGCCGTCGCGCACTGCGTCCGCCGCGTCCATGGCAGAGGCGTTTGCCCGCGCCGTTGGAGACGCAACAGAATAAGGCATTCCTGCCGCCATCAGTGCCCCAGTCATCGGGTGCTGCCACAACGTCCATGAGGGTTGCGGCACGACCCAACCGTAACTCCGCATCATCTCAGTCCACTGCGATGACCATGAGCTATCGAAAAGTTGGTTACTGAAGTGAGTGCTCGTGAGAAAACTTGTTGGATCGAAAAAAGGAAGCGTCGGCATGCCTGCAAAGGAAAATGGGTTCCATACTTGCGCGGCAGGCTGAACTGCGGACGGGAAAAATGCACTAAAGAAATCAGGCATCGCACCGGTCGCGAAGGGTGTAAATGCGTTGCTTGGCTGCTGCGGGCCCCACCATTGCAGCGGCACTGCGAACGGATTGAAGGGGTCGAACGACGATGGTTCCGCCGCGCTCGCCGATGCGCCCTTTGAATCGCCGACAGCCAGCTGCCCTTGCAAACCGTCCTGCATAACCGTAACGGCCGCCAACGTTGCCGACGCATATCCAAAGGCCGCGTCCGTCGCGCTCTTCCAAAAGCGCATCTGGCAATCAAAATTGAACATGTGCGTGATAACTTTCAATAATCAAAGAGCGCAGAATAACACTTATGCTGCAATGCAGCAAGCATGCCTGAGGCGTGCTATCATTTTGTTGTCTCAGCACAGCAATACGGCAGAAGGCCGCAAAACCGTTTATCCTCGGTATTGCAGCAAGCGGCCTGATCAGGTTTTTTTAACCCCGGCGTCGGGCGATGTGTCCGCCGCCTTTGGCTCTGCTGCTTTCTCTGTGACAGTGACTTTGGTTACGGGAACCGATGTCGAGGCCTTTGGAGCGACAGAAGCAGCTGCGGCTTCCATAGGCTTGGCGAGTTTCTCGGCAAGCGAACCGGGCCTGCGCACGCTGGCCGGTGACTTCTCGACGATGATGCGCTGCCGTGGCTCGCTAGTCATACGGCTCTGTTCGTTGTCGTCGTCCCGGCGATGCTCGCCTGCGCGATGCCCGGCAGCGAGCCAGAAGGCAAGGCCCGCAAAAAAGCCCGACGTGAGATACGCCTGAAGGGCATAATTGTTAAGTATTGTCGGCTGTCCGGAAACTTCACTCGCGTACTGCGCGGTAAATCCAAGAAGTGCAATCGCTGTGCCCGCAAACAAAAAATAGCCGATGCTGCGAATCGACAGCCATTCCGCGATCCCAGCCGCAATCAATGCGAAGGCCGCGCCGAATATTGCCGAGTGCGTCGCCGCCAATAACGCGAGTTCAAAAGTGCTGCCAGCCTTCGCCGGAAATGCGGCGGACGGCACAGATGCCAACTCAGCCGGGGTCCACACGTACAACACTTGAACGAGGCCAGCCACAAAACACGCGAGCAGAAACCCGGCCAGAATTCTTGAAAGCGTCTTGATGATACCCATTGTCCGACGCCTAAACTCCACACCCGCCAGCGCCTGTTGCTAGCGGCTCTATGTACCTCGATGCACCTGACCGGACTATAATTTCTATGGGCGGCCGCACAACAAAAAATGCGCTATTGCGGGCGCAATCTCAGCGTGCGTTTCACTGCGTTGCCCGCTCACTGGCGCGAACTTTGACGCTTTCGGATTTCAACTGACCACAGGCTGCCAGAATATCGCGGCCGCGCGGCGTGCGGACGGGGCTCGCGTAACCTGCCCGGTTCACGACTTCGGCAAAGCGCTCGATCGTTTCCCAGTCCGAGCACTCGTAGCGCGTCGACGGCCATGGGTTGAACGGGATCAGATTGATTTTCGCTGGAATACCGGCCAGCAGCCGGACCAGAGCCCTGGCCTCTGCCAAGCTATCGTTCACACCCTTGAGCATGACGTATTCGAAGGTGATGCGGCGCGCGTTTGAAAGCCCCGGATAGTTGCGGCAGGCGTTGAGCAAATCCTTGATCGGATATTTCTTGTTTATCGGCACAAGTTCGTCGCGAAGCGCGTCGTTCGTTGCGTGCAGCGAAATCGCAAGCATGGTGCCGGACTCGTCGCCCCAGCGGGGGATTTCCGGCACGACACCCGACGTCGAGAGCGTGATGCGCCGCTTCGACAACGAGAGCCCGTCGCCGTCGGAAACGATGTCCATCGCATCCCGGACGTTGTCGAAATTATAGAGCGGTTCGCCCATGCCCATGAGCACGACGTTGGTGATCTTACGATCGCTATCGGGCAGCAGGCGTTTGTCTCCGGGAGCGCTCGCCCCGGCCCAGTCGCCGATACGGTCGCGCGCGAGGAGAATTTGTCCGGCGATTTCTTGCGCTTCGAGATTGCGCACGAGACGTTGCGTTCCCGTGTGACAGAACGAGCAAGTCAAGGTGCAGCCGATTTGGCTCGATATGCACAGCGTGCCGCGGTCGGTCTCTGGGATATAAACCGTTTCGATTTCCGGCGCGTGGGCTTCGTGACCGCGCTTGGGCAAGCGCAGCAGCCATTTGCGCGTGCCATCGATGGAAACTTGCTCTGTCACGATCTCTGGCCGCGCAAGCGAATAGGCCCCGGCCAGTGCGCCGCGCAAATCTTTCGAAACATCGCTCATGTCTTCAAAGCGCGTGACGCCGCGCACATAGATCCAGCTCCACAGCTGGTTGACGCGCATGCGCTGCTGCTTTTCCGGCACGCCGATTTCAGCGAGTGCTGCTTTGAGGCCATCGCGCCCGAGCCCGGCGAGCGACCGCTTCAGGTCCATTTCGCCAGTCGGTGGCGCGGCGGAATTCGTTTGTATCAGAGTAACCATATTCGAGCGGTCTCACGGGGTGCGGAAGGTGACTTCTAGCCCTGTTTTAGGCCCGTGAATAGCGGCGTTTTGGCATTTCAGCGCCATCTCCGGCCGCGAAATTCGATGCAAATTCGCTTCAATTTGCTGAACCCGCATGAGCGTTTTCTCAAGAGTTTCCTGACAGTTTGTGAAGCAGATGTGAACGGCAAGGCTGATGTTCGAGGCGACCCAGTCAGACCTTGTTGGCATTTGAAGCCAAAACATTAACCGGCGCCAATCCGGATTAGGCAGCAACGGAAACGAGGAACGAACAGATGGCAGAAAAGCACGGAAGCAAACTGGCAGATATTCTTGCCGGTGTTCTCGAAGACGAGAATTCCTTGTTCGGGCACGGCGGTAATGACGCTTTGTCGGGCGGCAAACTTGCAGACCTCGTTCGTGGCGGCAAAGGCGCCGACTCAATCGTCGGTGGCCGCGGCAATGACAACGTCTGGGGCGACAGCGGTGACGATGGGCTCAAAGGAACGGTCGGCGACGACACCGTCCTTGGCGGCGAAGGCGATGACGTTTTGTCGGGCGGCAAGGACAACGACCTGCTCGCTGGGGGCAAGGGCAACGACGTTTTGGATGGCAACTCCGGCAACGATGTCGTCTCGGGCGGCAGCGGCAACGACATTCTCTACGGCATGAGCGGCGACGATTGGCTGTTTGGCGGCAAGGGCAACGATCACGTGTTCGGAGGTTCGGGCAATGACGTTGTCTTGGCGAGTTCGGGTCGTGACTATTACTCGGGCGGAACCGGCAATGACGAACTCGATTTCTCGTTGGTCGCTGGCAAGATCGACGTCGATCTTGGCCGCCACACCGCCAAGGTGTCCTTCGGCAAGGACGTCGTGACGGATTTCGTCTCGGGCTTTGAAACTGTAATCGGCGGCAATTCCGCTGATAAGTTTATGGGCGATCGCAACGCGCAGCATTTCAACGGCGGCGCCGGCAACGATTGGTTTCGCGGTAATCTCGGCAGCGACACGCTGACCGGCGGCGCGGGAGCCGACATCTTTGCGTTCCTCAAGAAAGATATGGCCGGCGGCAGCGTCGATACCATCACCGATTTCCAAGTCGGCGTTGATCGGCTCGATATGAAAGACTTTTTAAAGGGCAAGGCCAGCACGGCGAACGAAGTTCGCTTTGTTGATGGAGGAAGCGATACCATTGTTCAGGGGCACATCAAGGGCACCTGGGTCGATGTCGTTTCGCTAAAGGGCGTAGAAGTACAGGATGTTGGCTACGATATTTTGACCTAGCAAATTCGCTGTATTTTTAGGTTGCGACGTGGATGCCGGGCCAGGGAGGGCCCGGCATTTTTCGTAGGAGAATCAGCCAACACAGGACGTTCAGTAATTTATCGGTTTCCAAAGGAAATGTCGCGGGTGCCACATTCATTTAATCTAAAAATATGGTAAAGTTCCTCCCATGAACTTTTATAGGCCCTGGGGAGGTATGCTTATGCGTCGTTTTAAGTGGTGGGTGCGTGGTCTCGGACAAAAAGTTTTTCCCCGTTTCACACTGGCCTTACTGGCGCATCGCACATGGGTCCTAGAGCCGGAGGTCGCGCTCGTTCCGTTACTCAGCCGCCGCAAAGGCGTGGCTGTCGATGCCGGCGCCAACAAGGGCGTGTTTCTGTATCACCTCAGCCGCACATACGAACGTGTTTACGGCTTCGAGCCTCTGCCGCAGCTCGCTACTTATCTGAAAGAGGCCGCGCCCGCGAACGTCACCATACACGGTGCTGCATTGTCGAACGCGCCGGGCACGGCGACGCTGCGATTGCCGCGCGGGTTTATCGAATTGGGCAGCCTTGAATCCCACACCAGCGAAACATGGACGACAGCCGCGCCGATTGAAGAGCACGACGTCGAGCTGAAAACACTCGATAGTCTGGGTCTGCGCGACGTCGCACTTATGAAGATTGACGTTGAAGGGCACGAGCTTGCCGTGCTTGAAGGCGCGCGCGAGACCCTTTCGCGTTACCGGCCGACCGTCCTCGTCGAGGTCGAAGAGCGGCACCGCGAAGGCGGCGTCGCCAGAATTCGTCAATACCTTGAGGAGCTCGGCTATGCCGGGTTCTATCTCGAAGGATTGAAAATGAAGCCCATCTCGTCGTTCGACCTGGCGCGAGACCAGGACCTTGCGCGCCTCGAGGATTCGGTGAAAGTTGGACATTACATCAACAATTTCATTTATTTCGACCGGCGCGAGTCGGCGGAGCGGGTGGCCGTTATCGAGGCGGCCCTCCAGCGCGGAACTGGGCTTGAACTCAGTGCGGCCCTCAATCCCGGCCACGCGGCGACTGTATGGCAACGCCTTGCTGGGCCACTGCGTGCCGCGCGGGACTTGCTGGCACCGGCAACCCCGCGCCCGTGACGGCGTGATTTGATTACAAGATATAACGTGACAGGTCGGCGTTTTTGGCGAGCGCGCCGACCCGCACATCGACGTAGGCCGCGTCAATCGTGACCGCTTGGCCGGGACGGTCGGACGCTTCAAAAGAGATCTCGTCGAGAACGCGCTCAAGAACAGTTTGAAGACGGCGCGCGCCGATGTTTTCGATGCTTGAGTTCACGGCGACCGCGGTGTCGGCAATGCTGTCGATGGCATCGCTGGTGAAATGCAGCTTCAAGCCTTCCGTCTCCATCAAGGCAATGTATTGCTTGATGAGGCTCGCTTCGGGTTCGGTCAGAATGCGCTTGAAATCCTCGCGCGTCAGCGCCTGCAGTTCGACCCGGATGGGCAAGCGGCCCTGCAATTCGGGAAGCAGGTCGGACGGCTTCGAGACATGGAATGCGCCCGACGCAATAAAGAGCACATGATCTGTTTTCACGGGGCCGTGCTTGGTCGCGACCGTCGTGCCTTCGATCAAGGGCAATAGATCGCGCTGCACGCCTTCACGTGAAACGTCCGCGGCTCC
>JANOKW010000342.1:0-4068 GCA_031419475.1 Hyphomicrobium sp.
ATTCCAACCGCCACTCAGAACTGCACTTTGGGCGCGGTGGAGGCTGCTTTGCGCTCGCCCTCATCGAGATTGAAGAAGTCCTGTACGGCAAAACCCATGGCGTTGGCAAAGAGCACAGCCGGGAAACTTTCGCGAGTTGCATTGTATTCGGCGGCCGCATTGTTGAAGAAGCGCCGCGCGGCCGCGATCTTGTTTTCGAGATCGCCGAGTTCGCTTTGCAGCTGCTGGAAATTGGCGTTGGCTTTGAGATCGGGATACGCCTCCGCAACGATCATCAATTGACGGAGGGCTTGCGTAAGCTGCCCCTCGGCAGCGGCCTGAGCCGCGGGGCCAGACGCACTCTGAGCCGCATTGCGCCATTTGATGACGTTCTCAAGCGTCTCTTTCTCGTGCTTCGCATAGCCCTTCACGGTCTCAACCAAGTTCGGCACTAAATCTTGGCGCTGCTTCAGCTGCACATCGATGTCTGAAAACGCCTGCCTGCAGCGCTGGCGCAAGCTGACGAGACCATTGTAAGTCCCAATCAACCAGAGCACGAGTAGACTAAGCAGACCCAAAACGATCCAGCCGGCGTATTCCATGGTGCACCTCAGGCAGTATGCTTTTGCTGATGACGCAGCATAATGGATTTGACGAACTGCGCCAGTGTCGAGTTCTGGAAGAAAGACCGCAGACGCCGCTGGCCCCTACGGACTAAGGGCCGGCACTCTAATGAGTAACCTATTCGTTCACCGCGCCAGACAGCTCGTATAAATCCCGCTGGCGTCCGATGTAGGTCACAAAATTATGCTTTTGGTGAAATTCGCGGACCGTCGCGATGTCCTTCTTGTTGGTCAGGTACTCTACGACGAAGACGTGCTTGCCCTTGGCCTTTGCCCCATCAAGAAGTTTGGTGGAATAGTCGATCTCGTCTTCGCCGTTGCGCGTTGAGTTATGCTTGATGCCAAAAACTAGGTCTTCCTTGGTGATCGCATCGATGGCATCGAGATAGATCGGATCAACCAAGAGTTCTTCTGCGTTCTGGCCAATCAGGATCGTGTTGGGACTTTTTGAGCGGATATAGTCCGACATCTTCTTTACGAACTCGATCATCTGTTGGCGCCGCTCGTCCGTGTCGCCAAAGTAGTAGTAGGCATCGACGCGATCGATCATCAGGCCGTCGAAACCAGCGTCTAAAATGCGATCGATGAGTGCGTCCGGAGAACCGAACATGATTTTCTGCCACTCTGGAAACCAGTAGCGGACGATGTAATCGCCCTTCCAGTCCTTGTCGGCCTTATAAACCCACGCAGGTTTCTTCTTGTTCCATTCGGGCTTCCAGTAGTAACGGAAGTCCTCGGCCTCACCGGCACTGAAGTAAGAAACGACCAAGCGCCGCCCGCCGTCCGGCTTCTTCTTCATGCTTTCGACCTGCTCGCGCGTCATGCGGATTTCTTTTCCGGCGGGAAACATCGAGCTGTCGATGATCACCATGTCGTAGGGCGAGGCAATAATTTTATCTATCTTGTCTTGGCTCACATCCTTCAACTGATAGGCCCAGGATTTAACCGAACCGAGAAGTTTTCCGCGCTCCTCGCTATTTGCGCTCGCGTTCGTCGCCAAACAGAGCAGCACCATGGAGGCCAGTATCGAACTTATAGGCTTCATACGCTGTACTTCCCTTTTTTTCCTGCTCAGGCGGTATCGCAAACCGCCAAACAGAATTGAATTTACCCCGTCCCAAATCGTCCCCCAGTTTATCAGACTAGGCCCGATGATGGAGAAAAATCAGACTGGCTCGTGTGTTTAGGGTTTACGCTGTTTTGGTTGCATTTTGCCGTTTACCACGATGTTCCGGGCGGACACTCCGACGCGGTGCGCTCAGGGGTTCCAACTTCTGACTTAAGCACCACCGGCGCTGTTGGATCCTTGCCGTCGAGCGCACGGGTTTGAAATGTCGGAACGATCCTGCGGCCGCGCAGCTCCCGTGCAGTAACATCGATGTGCTGGCGATTTATCAGATACTCAACGGCGAAGACGGGCTTTCCCTCGACTTGAAGTTTCCTAATCAGCCCCATGGACCAAGCAATATCGGCGGGTGAATTGCGGCGGGCTGTTGCCGACGCGCCATGCAGCAAACTTTCCTTGCCGAGCGCGTCTATAAACGACCGGTAAGACTGGTCTTCCAGAAGCGCTTCCGAATTTTGCGGAACTATGAAAAAGCCCGGCTTTGCCTGCCACGCAACCTCCGCCAATTCACGCACAAACGCTATCATCTCGGCCCGCGATCCCGGGCGTTCTTTTTCGTAGGTTTCGTAGATATCGACCCGGTCGAGATAAACACCATCAAATCCGGCGTCGATGATCCGCCGCAGATACGATTCCGGTCCGCGGAAATTAATGTCTTTCCATCCAGGCCGCCAAAAGCGCACGCGATGCGCTTGCGGCCACGCGCAGTTTTCTTCGCCGAGCCAATCTGGCGGCGACGTCTTCCACGCCGCATCCCAGTAGAACCGGTACTCTTCCGATTCCCCGACGGAGAGATAAGCAAGTACATAACGTCCGCGCCCATCAGGCCCAGACCTAATGCGGGCGACTTCCTCTTTAGTCAGCGGAGTTTTGCCTTGGAGCTTGGCATAGTCGATGACGAGCAAATCCGCGGGCGTCGCGGCCAACCTATCGACGTCGATGTCATCGAGTTGATAGTGCCATGACTTGGCGTCCGTCAGGGGCCCTGCAGACTTGTAGGCGGCGACATGACGCCAAGGATAATCCCGATAAGGCCAAGTCGCAGCGAACAGCAGCAAAAACGCGACTACGCAATAAAACCAGCTCTTCGGAACTGTCATCGTGCCGTCCATATTTGCCGTGCTTGAACCAAGACTGCAAGAAACGCGCTTTCGCCGCTACTCGAGATCAAAAGACCTTAAGCACATACGTCTTGAAAATTTGCTATATGTGCCAGGTGGCAGCAAAACGGCGAACCCATCCCGTCAACTAGGCCCAATACATGCCCGTGACTACACCCGGATTAATCGACGAACTTCTAACGCTCAAAGACTGGCTGCGTTATTCAGTCAGCACGTTCACCAAGGCCAAACTCGTCTATGGACATGGCACGACCAACGCTGTCGATGAAGCTGCGTTTCTTATCTTGTCCACACTCGATCTGCCAATAGACAATCTCGAGCCCTGGCTCGATTGCCGTCTTACACGCGACGAACGCGAGCAGCTGCATCAGGTTATCAGCGCGCGCGTTGCTACCCGCAAACCAGCTTCCTATTTGACCCAAAGCGCCTGGATCCAAGATCACAAGTTTTTCGTCGATGAACGTGTCATCGTTCCCCGCTCTTACATCGGGGAACTTCTCTGCAATGACCGGCTTTCGACAGCGGTAACCGATCCCAACGGCGTTTCGTCGGTTCTAGACCTTTGCACCGGATCTGCATGCCTCGCCATACTCGCGGCATTAGCGTTCGAGAATGCACACGTCACCGCCATCGATGTCTCAGAGGACGCGCTTGATGTCGCCCGGCGCAACGTGTCGGACTATGAACTCGGTCAACGCGTGACACTGCTGCAATCGGATGTTTACGGCACTCTTGGGGATCAACGCTTCGATCTTATCATCGCCAATCCGCCCTATGTGAGGTCGGACGCTGTCGCTGCGTTCCCGCCCGAATACCGGGCTGAACCTGAACTTGCGCATCTCGGCGGGCGCGACGGCCTCGACCTCGTCAAACGCATCATTGATGAAGCGCCGCGCTATTTGCAGCCAACTGGAATTCTTGTGGTTGAAATTGGCAAAGCGCGCGAGGCGCTCGAAGCCGCGTACCCGCTGTTGCCGTTCTTGTGGCTCGATACCGAAGTCAGCGAAGGCGAAGTCTTCGTTTTGACAGCGGAAGATTTGTCGAGCGTTACAGCGCTATTATACCAACCTTCCTTGAGGCTGACTCTTGTTGCGCCGGGGGTTCCCTCGGGAGTCATCCTGTGATTCCGTCTCGGATCGGGCAACTGATTCGGGCGGAGAACAAGATGGCAGCGGCGGTTGAGCTTCGAGACGACTTTAGCGCGTCAGATTTGCGTCAT
>JANOKW010000343.1:0-1996 GCA_031419475.1 Hyphomicrobium sp.
ATGACGCAAATCTGACGCGCTAAAGTCGTCTCGAAGCTCAACCGCCGCTGCCATCCTGTTCTCCGCCCGAATCAGTTGCCCGATCCGAGACGGAATCACAGGATGACTCCCGAGGGAACCCCCGGCGCCACAAGAGTCAGCTTCAAGGAAGGTTGGTATTAGATGGCCGTGCGGTGGCAATTCTGGTGAGCGAAGGCGCTGACGGGAAACTGGTTAAAGCCATCAAGAAGGCCGCTGAATCAGAAGGGGCGAGTGTGAAGATTGTTGCTCCAAAAGTAGGCGGCGTGGCGCTTCAGGATGGCGTGAAGCTGAAAGCAGATGGGCAGCTTGCCGGAACGCCGTCATTCCTCTTCGACGCCGTAGCTCTCGTACTCTCCAAAGAGGGGTGCGCCGATCTTATGAATGACAGTGCGGCGTCTGATTTCATTACAAATGCTTTTGGACATTTAAAGGCCATCGGCTTAAGCAAGGAAGCATGGCCGCTCTTGGAGAAGGCCGGTATAGAGCGGGATGAAGCCGTCGTAGAACTCGAAGACGATCTGGACGGCTTTTTACTACATGCGCGCAAGCGCTTGTGGGTCCGAGAGCCGAAAGTGCGGGTTCTCGCGTGACGAACTCGGTCCGCAAGACAGCACCGTTAAAACGGCAATGTTGTCGAACATAAGTTATTTCGCGCGAGCGAGTGGCTCTCACTATCGCTTGATGCCTTAACGCACAAGTGACGCGCGCACGCGTGCTAGTGCGTCTTGGCGTAGACGCCGGGCTTCGAGTGCCGTGTCCATCGACACTTCGACAAAACGAACGGGCGTGTTTGGCTGTAGCTGGCCAACGAGATCCATGTCCGCTGAGATCACGGTGCCAATCATGAAGTAACCGCCGCCCGACACCGCATCGCGATGCAGGACGATGGGTTCCGTGCCGCCCGGCACCTGGATCGAACCATAGGGGTAACATGCGTCGACAATATTGGATGGGTCAGATCCCGCACCGAAAGGTTGTTCGCGTGGCTCGAAGGCAAGCGGGGAGCCGCCGCGAAAGCGATAGCCGATGCGGTCGGCTTCGGGTGCAACTTTCCATGTATCTGCGTAAAAGGCCTCGGCCGACTGACGTGTGATACGGTGATTATAGAGGCCGGGAAGCGTGCGGAGTTGAGCCGGGTTGGCGGAATCGCGGCGCAAGGATGCGGGTATGCTCAAGCCTTCGGCCGACGGCGCCGCGTGACCAATGGGCAGCTGATCGCCAGATTGCAATTTCCGGCCCTGGTAGCCGCCGAGTGCGCCGAGCGCATAGGTTGAGCGGCTGCCAAGTACAACTGGCACGTCAATGCCGCCAGCGACGGCGATATAGGCGCGCGCGCCGCCCTTGATCACGCCGAAAGAGAGTTTCTGACCACTTCGGACATGGAACGAGGTCCACGCCGGTTGCGGGACGCCATCGACATTGGCCGGCAAATCGCCACCGGTCACGGCGACAAGGGCTGCGGTTGTGAACTCAAGTTCTGGCCCTGTGAATACGGCCTCTAAGACGGCCGCGTCTTCGCCGTTGCCAACGAGCATGTTGGCCGAGCGCAGCGCGAACCTATCCATGCCGCCCGAAAGCGGAATGCCGATGTGATAGTAGCCCGGGCGCCCGAGATCTTGGACGGTGGTGGCGAGACCGGGGGTCAGGACATTAATGGCCATATTTCTAGTGACCATGGAGAACCCCATCGAGTTGGCGATTGTAGCCGTCGATATCGCGATTGAAGTCTTTGAGTGAGAATGTAACGTCGCGTATCAGGGGCACAAAACGCCCTGCATCGACGCTGGCAACCGTCGCGTCATACTCATCCCGTCCGATAGGTTTCCATTTGACGATGTCGCCCGGCTTGAAGAGGCACATGAAGTCGCGCAGATAGCTGATGGTCTGCGCGGGGTCGTAAATCGGCATGGGTGTGATGCCGAACATCTGATAACCGCCGGCGCCGCGCACGGAATAAATGCAGCCAAAGCATCCG
>JANOKW010000344.1:0-3876 GCA_031419475.1 Hyphomicrobium sp.
ATGACGCAAATCTGACGCGCTAAAGTCGTCTCGAAGCTCAACCGCCGCTGCCATCCTGTTCTCCGCCCGAATCAGTTGCCCGATCCGAGACGGAATCACAGGATGACTCCCGAGGGAACCCCCGGCGCAACAAGAGTCAGCCTCAAGGAAGGTTGGTATAAGTCAACACGAAACTCCGGCACGCCCTGGACGGCACAGGAAGTAAAAACACTCAGAGCCGAAGCGAAAGGCAACATGCCCACTCGCGTTATCGGACTCAAGCACGGGCGCACCGAAGCTGCAATTTATGCAAAGGCATCTTCCGAAGAGATATCGCTCGAACCGACAAATCAGTCCCCATATGGAACGAAGCAGTAAGTTCACGGGCGCGAAGTGCTCTACGGCCGCCACTTCAAAAAATTCGCAATCAACTTGAGGCCGAGCTTTTGGCTCTTCTCCGGGTGGAACTGGGTGCCGGCCATGTTGTCATCAGCGATCATGGCCGTTACCGCTCCACCGTAATCGGTTTCGGCAATAACGACGCGCTGCTCGGTCGCGACCAGATGAAATGAGTGTACGAAGTACGCGTGAAGCCCAGCCGGACCCGTGGCGATGCCATCAAGCAGCGCGTGTGGTGTCGCAACGTTCAGCGTGTTCCATCCCATGTGCGGAATTTTAAGTGCGGAATCAGTGGGCGAGATTGGGCGGACTTCGCCCTTGATCCAACCTAGGCCCTCTGTCACTTCGAATTCGCGGCCGCGCTCGCTCATCAGCTGCATGCCGACGCAGATCCCCAAGAATGGCCTGGCTTTTTTGCGGATCACATCTTCGAGCGCGTCCCGCATGCCCGGTACTGCGTCGAGACCGCGCTTGCAGTCGGCATAGGCGCCGACACCCGGCAGCACGACGCGATCGGCTGATTTCACATCTTCTGCCTGTGCGCTGACAATGATTTGCGAATTCGTGCCGCCTTCACGCGCCGAGCGTTCAAACGCTTTAGCGGCCGAGTGGAGATTACCCGATCCATAATCGATGATGACGACGCGCTGCATGGAACTGTGGACTTTCTCTCTCGACAAGGGCACCGCTCGAATCCCCCTTCCCTCGATGGGCCTCCGCCGCGCCGAAGCGGCTTCGTCCGCGCAGGCGGGGAGGGGTTAGGGGCGGGGTGAAGAGCTAGGCGGAAGCTCGAATAAAATGCCGGATCAAGCCTTGGCGCCGAAAGGCCAGCCGCCGCCAGATCGCCCGGATAGCCCTGACCTTGCATGCATCGGTTGCGACTTTGCAGCCGTTATGATGGGCTGATCGGGCAGCCACGTCTCGAAGAAGCGGCGCTCGCATTCAGAGAGATTGCGGCCCGTAACGGACCCAAGCGTCTGCCACCCATTGCGGTCGAGATGATTGCGTTCGAGGCTCGAGACTTCAAAACCGAGATAGAAGCTGAGCGCCGCAACAAACAACGCGATCCAATTCGGATTGAGCCCAGCCCAATGCAGCAGGCTGGTGACTAAGCCAACAATCAATACATAGCCGAGAAGTTCCAGCCACAGCCGCTTGGTAATGAGCCCAAGAGGCGGAAACAGCGCCGTCAGCCAATGAAAGCCGTCCTTGACGAACAACAGATCGCCGGCGCGATCAACGCGATCGGCGGCAGTATCGGGCGGTTCATGTACGGTATACGTGACCACGGCTGATCTCATGTTCATGCGGTTACTCTGACGCGCCTCGCAAAATGTTCCGTCCTCATCAACCCGTCAACATGCCTTTTGTCGATGGAATACGGCCGACCTGACGCGGGTCGTGCGCAATCGCCAGTTTGAGGGCCCGCGCTAAGCCCTTATAGCAGGTTTCAGCGATGTGATGATTGTTCTCGCCGTAAAGGTTTTCAACGTGCAGCGTGATGCCAGCGTTCTGCGCGAAAGCCTGGAACCATTCGCGGAAGAGTTCCGTATCCATTTCACCAACTTTATGGCGCGAGAAGTCCGCCTTCCAAATCAGGAAAGGCCGGCCCGACACGTCGATAGCCACGCGCGTTAACGTCTCGTCCATCGGCAGGTGCACGTCGGCGTATCGCACGATACCGGCCTTGTCGCCCAAGGCCTTGGCAATGGCCTGGCCGATGACGATGCCGGTGTCTTCGGCGGTGTGGTGGAAATCGATGTGCAGATCGCCCTTGGCTTTGAGCGTGATGTCGATCAGCGAGTGTCGCGCGAGTTGCTCCAGCATGTGGTCAAGAAAACCGATGCCGGTCTTAATGTCATAGGCGCCGATGCCGTCGAGATCGACAGTTGCCGAAATCTCGGTCTCTTTGGTGGTCCGGGTGATGGTCGCGTGCCGCTTCAAAGCCGTCTCCGGTCTCTCGTGCTTCGTCTGCCCTCTGCCGGGCGCGAAGCTTGCTTCATATACCCGCAGCGTTTAACAGCTTCACATACTCCAGGAAACGGCTGGATAGCCAATCCAAGCCCTTGATTGCCGCAGTGCAATCCTTAAGTGACGCGTGAACCATGATCCTACACCCGCAAAATGCCTCCGATTCGTCCTGGCACGCCACTACAATCCTGACAGTGCGCAAAAGCGGCATTGTCGTGATTGCCGGTGACGGGCAGGTAAGCCTTGGCCAAACAGTCATTAAATCCAACGCCCGCAAGGTGCGCCGCCTCGGCCGGGGCGACGTCATTGGCGGATTTGCAGGGGCAACCGCCGACGCTTTTACCCTGTTCGAACGCCTCGAAGCAAAACTAGAGCAATATCCGGGCCAGCTGACACGAGCCTGCGTCGAGCTTGCCAAAGACTGGCGCACCGACCGCTATTTGCGCCGTCTCGAAGCCATGATGCTGGTTGCCGACAAGGACGCAACCCTCGTCTTGACCGGCACAGGCGACGTGCTCGAGCCCGAAGACCACGTGATGGGCATTGGTTCGGGTGGCAACTATGCGCTCGCGGCCGCGCGGGCCCTTCTCGATCAACCGCTCGACGCTGAGCAAATCGCGCGCAAGGCCATGGCAATCGCGGCCAGCATTTGCGTCTACACAAACACCAATGTCGTCGTTGAAAAGATTGACTCGAGCCGGTGATCGATCACGTCCCGCGTCCTAAAGGCCAATATCGAAATCCATGACAACCTTCTCCCCCCGCGAAATCGTTTCAGAACTGGATCGCTACATTGTTGGTCAGAACGACGCCAAGCGCGCCGTTGCAATTGCGCTTAGAAACCGCTGGCGGCGGCAGCAGTTGACCGGAGACTTGCGCGAGGAAGTTCTGCCGAAGAACATCCTGATGATCGGCCCGACCGGTGTTGGCAAAACCGAAATCGCGCGGCGGCTTGCAAGACTTGCTGGCGCTCCGTTCCTCAAGGTCGAAGCCACCAAGTTCACCGAGGTCGGCTACGTTGGGCGCGACGTTGAAAGCATCGTGCGCGATCTCGTCGAAGTCGGAATTGCCCTTGTGCGCGATGCCAAGCGCAAGGACGTCCGCGTCAAAGCAGAAAAGGCCGCAGAAGAACGGGTTTTGGATGCTCTTGTTGGCGTACAATCTGGACCGGCGACCCGCGAAAGTTTTCGCAAGAAGTTGCGCGGCAACGAGTTGAGCGACAAGGAGATCGACATTCAAGTTGCCGAAACCGCACCATCGATGCCGATGTTCGAACTTCCCGGTGCCTCCATGGGTTCGGTCAATATCGGCGAAATGCTTAGCAAAGCCATGGGTCAACGCACAAAATCGCGGCGCGTGACGGTCAAAGACAGCTACGAGTTTCTCATTCGCGAGGAGAGCGACAAACTTATCGACCACGACGAGATCACCGCTGAAGCCATACGGGCGGTCGAAGACAACGGCATCGTGTTTCTCGACGAGATCGACAAGATCTGCTCGCGTGGCGATGGCGCGCGCGGAGCCGCG
>JANOKW010000345.1:0-9115 GCA_031419475.1 Hyphomicrobium sp.
CGAGGTCGAAGGCGACCTTGGCGATGCGTTCAATCTCACGCGAGGTATAAATCTGGGTGTCAACCGCGCGGCGCTCGCCGTTCTCAAGCGTGACGATTTCTTTCGGCTCACCGAAATAAACCCCACCTGTCAATTCGCGCACGATCATGATGTCGAGGCCCTCGACCAGCTCGCGCTTCAGGCTGGAGGCATCCGCAAGTGCCGGATAGCAAATGGCGGGACGAAGATTAGCGAAGAGATCCAAATCCTTGCGCAGTCGCAACAAGCCGGCTTCAGGGCGGTGCTGATACGGCACCTTTTCCCACTTCGGCCCGCCAACCGCACCGAAAATGACCGCATCTGTCTTAAAAGCTTTGGCCATGGCCGCGTCCGTGATGGCGACGCCGTGCGCATCGAACGCCGAGCCGCCAACCAAATCGCGATCAAGGACAAATTTTGCCGTATTGCTTTTGGCATTGAAAAACGCGATCAGGCGCTCGACTTCCGCCATGGTTTCGATGCCAATACCATCGCCGGGGAGCAGGAGCAGGGAATGCGTGGCCATTGGAGTCCTTCGTTCGATTGTGAGGGCAAGATGCGGCGCGGTAGTGCTAGCCTCTTGCGCGGAGCCCGGCAAGCGAGGCTCGTAGTTCGTTGTCACTTTGGCGCAGAGGGCAGTATGATGTGGGGGCGGGATGAGGTGGGTTAAAGTTATCGCTGCCGGCAGCGTTTCCATGGCGGCTTTCGTTACTGTTGCTATGGCGCAAGAAGGGCTCGAACTGTCCTTGCCGCTTGCCTGCGAGCCGCACAAGACCTGTTTTATTCAGAGTTACGTCGATCTCGATCCAAGCCCCGGCGTGCGCGATTACCGTTGCGGCGGGGCGACTTACGAGAAGCATAACGGGATCGATTTCCGTCTCCTCTCGGCCGACGCAGCCAAGCAAGGGTTCGCCGTCATCGCCTCCGCTGACGGCAAGGTCAAAGCAACCCGCGACGGCGTCCAAGATATCTTCCTGCGCGAAGGCAAGCCTGAAGATGTAAAAAGCCGCGAGTGCGGCAACGGCGCGGTCATCGATCACGGCAATGGATGGGAAACTCAGTACTGTCACATGATGATGGGCTCAATCGCCGTCAGCAAAGGGCAAGCCGTCAAACGTGGCGAAAAACTTGGGAATGTCGGTTTCTCCGGCATGGCAGATTTCGCGCATGTGCACTTCACCGTGCGGCGAAACGGCGAGGTTGTCGATCCCTTCCTGCCAGACGTCACGGACGGTGCGTGTCAAAAAGACATTAAGTCGACGGGGCTTTGGCAACCTGCCGCAATCGCACCCTTTGCCTATCGAAATGGCGAAATCATCACGACGGGCTTCACCGGCGGAGCACCAAGTCTCGACGCTCTTGAAAAGTCACACACCGCAGTCGAAGCGCTTAAAGCGGAAAGTCCGGTATTGTTATTCTACGCGCGCTTTATCAATCTTCTGGCTGGAGACAGACTCCGCATTGTGATCGATGGGCCGGGCGGAACGCTGGTCGAACAACTGTCCGAACCGCTGGAAAAAAACAAAGCAACTTACATCTCATACGCAGGCAAGAAGCGGCGCGAAGTTCCCTGGCAGCAAGGGCGCTATGAGGCGCGTGCAGAAATTGTGCGCGATGGCGGTGTGATCGCTGCCGCAGTAGGACAGCACGATATGGCACCGGTGAAGGCGCCTTAAAACGGTAACGGAAATGCGAGCGTAAATCCGCCGCCGCCGAAGTCGTGCCTAGCACGCCGAGCATGAAACTCAGAACAAGCAGCGCATTTCCACCCGCGATAATGGCAATGGAAGCCAGCACGATGGCGATTTGCAAAAGCGCTTGCCCATTGTCGAAATAGGGTCCTCGCTTCAGCGCTTCGTCGCGCTCGGCTTCGAGTGCTTTGCCCTTTGACCATGACAATTTACTCAAACAATCCGGTCGACATGCGGCGCGGCCGCTGAACGCGGGGGGAGAAGATCCTTACGATCGATGGATTTTCCGTCAGCACCGAGGCGATAGACGATGGGCGCGCCGGTCTGGAGTTCGCGCTGCAGTATTTGATCGCCCGATAGGCATTCCAAGACCATGATGAGCGCACGCAGCGAATTGCCGTGCGCGGCAACGATCACGTTTTTACCTTTGACGATCTCGGGCCAGATCGCGGCTTCGTAATAGGGTCTGACACGTGCAAGTGTATCTTTGAGACTTTCGCCGCCGGGCGGCGGCACGTCGAACGAGCGGCGCCAGAGCAAGACTTGTTTCTCGCCCCACTTTGCCTTGGCCTCGTCCTTATTGAGACCTGACAGTTCCCCGTAATCGCGTTCGTTCAAGGCCAGATCGCGGGTGATTGGCACGGACGACTGATTGAGTTCCGCAAGCATGATGTCGAGCGTGTGCTGCGCGCGTTTCAGCCCGCTCGTAAATGCTTGGTCGAACTTGATGCCTTCATGTTTGATCAGGCGGCCGGCCACGCGCGCTTCGATCAAACCTTTTTCGGTGAGATCAGGGTTCTTCCAGCCCGTGAACAGGTTCAAGCGATTCCATTCGCTCTCGCCGTGGCGAACAAGAACCAGAACGTTATCTGTGAGCGCGTCTGTCATCTCGAAGCCGAACCACTGCTTTCGTTAATTTGCACGTGTTGCCGTCTCGTAACCCTTCTGGCCGTCAGATACCCAACACGTCGGCCATCGAATAGAGCCCGGGTCCGCGGCCTTTTCCCCAGAGCGCGGCTTTAACCGCGCCGCGCGCGAAAATTCCCCGGTCGGCGGCCAGGTGCGTCAGTTCGATGCGCTCGCCGTTGCCAGCGAACATGACAGTGTGGTCGCCAACGACGCTGCCGCCGCGAAGCGTGGCAAAACCGATGTCGCCATCGCGGCGCACACCTGTATGGCCGTCGCGCACCCGAACAGATTTATCCGCGAGTTTAACGCCACGGCCTTCAGCGGCGGCTTCACCCAACATCAGGGCCGTGCCGGACGGGGCATCGACCTTCAGCTTGTGGTGCATTTCGACGATCTCAATATCGAAGTCTTCGCCCAATGCGGCGGCGACCTTGCGCGTTAGAGCCGCGAGCAAATTGACACCCAAGCTCATGTTTCCGGCCTTGATAATGGTGGCACCGGCCGCCGCAGATTTGATTGCCGCTTCGCTTGCCGCGTCGAAACCTGTTGTGCCGATGACGTGGATTTTTCCGCTTCTAGCCGCGAGCGCAGCAAAGACGGCGGTCGCCTTCGGGCTGGTAAAATCTAGAATTGCGTCGGAGGCGGCAATCACGGCCGCTGCGTCATCGCTGACTTTGATGCCGAGGGCCTCCAATCCAGCGAGCGTTCCGATATCACTGCCGCAAAGCGGCGAGCCCGGAACTTCGGTTGCGCCCGAGACAACGCAGCCGGGTGTCGCCGCAATGGCGCGGACCAGTTCCCGGCCCATGCGTCCGGCGGCGCCCATGACTGCAATCTTCATATGACGGCGATCTTCATGGCGGCTCCCGTTCAACATGTGATCCCACAGGCGGTCCCAATGCGTGCGGGGGGTATAGCAACCGCCCCACTGCAACGGAAGTGGCGCTGCGGCACTTTCATGACGTGGTGAACAGTCCTTTGACGATTCACTTGACGATCAGGCTGGTTTTACGCCGCGAACAAGAGATTCGCGGATCAGCTTTTTCGCTTCATCAACGTGGCCCCAGTGGTCGATCTTGACCCATTTTCCGGGTTCCAGGTCCTTGTAGTGGGCGAAGAAGTGCTCGATCTGATCGAGCAAGATTTGCGGCAGGTCGGTGTAGGTTTTGACGTTGTCATAGCGCTTAGTCAGTTTTGTACTCGGTACCGCGATAATCTTTTCGTCGCCGCCGCCATCGTCCTCCATGACGAGAACGCCGACAGGCCTGCAATTGATCACGCCGCCCGGCACTATCGCCCGCGTGTTACAGACTAGAACGTCGATCGGGTCGCCATCTGCCGACAACGTGTGCGGCACAAACCCGTAGTTCCCCGGGTATCTCATTGGCGTGTAGAGGAAGCGATCGACGAACAGCGCGCCTGACGCCTTGTCCATCTCGTATTTGATAGGTTCGCCGCCAACCGGCACTTCGATAATGACGTTGATGTCGTCGGGCGGGTTCGTGCCGGTCTTGATGGCGTCAATGCGCATGGCTTCAATCCTCTCGTCATGCGGGGAAGGGGTCACGAGTTCAAACAAGCGTTCCGTTTGCAGCAATGCGGCTTAAGTGCAATTTTTGACGCGAGCTGCAGTGAACTAGTGGTCGTGCGCGATCAATGGAAACCGAAGGCGATCTTGCCGAGTTTCGCGGCGCCGAAGTTTTCGGTCATCCGTGCAATCGGCCGGCCGCCTCGCCGGTAATAAAAATCGCCGGCAATGACGTTATCTTCCAGGGCGCACACGACGAGGCCTTCAAAATCGCGGCGGTCAAGTTCGCTGCGGCAGGCTTCAAAGAGATGCTCGCCCAATCCAAGTCCCTGGAACGCCGACGCCAGATAGATCTCGTAAATCTCACCCTTGTAAGGGCCCTGCCGGCGTGCCGCCCCGAAACTGGCGTAACCGGCAATCTGACCAGCGGCTTCGACCACCAAGAGATGCGCTTCAGTTTTGATGGCTTTGCTCCAGCTGGCTTTGCCGCGCCGCTGGATGAGGCATTCGAGGTGCTGGTGGGGGATGATGCCGCGATAGGCACCGCGCCACGAGTCGGCGAAAACTTCGGCCAACCTTTCGCTGTCCGATTGCTTGGCACGACGCACAACGGCTTTGGTCCCTGCTCCGATCATAGCGCCATTATAGCGCCCCGTGTGGCGATGTCAGGAACTTCTACAGACTTGGCAAAAAATAAAGACGCGCCCGCAGGTAACCACGGGCGCGTCGAGATTTTTTAGAACTTTTCAGGTTACGCGAGCTGTAACTCCGCGCGACCTGACCAAGATGGGCTGAGGCCCAATCTTAGCCAACCTTCTTAATCTGTTCGAACGACTTGGTCGTGGCCGAACCGACAGTTTCGAAGGACTGCTTAGCAACTTTCGTCGACAGTTCGAAGATTTCCTTCGACTGTGCGCCGACGATGGCAAACTGCTGCTGCCAGAAATTTGCCTGGAGGCGGGCAAGCTCAGGGAACGTCTTCGCCTTGGCGATGGCCTGGGCGGCGTCAAAAGCGGCTTCGGTGTTAGCAAGTGTGTTGGCAAGCATCTTTTCGCCGATCGACTTGGCGCCGGCCTGTGCCGTCAAAACGACGTCTTCCATGACCTTTGCGTTGTCTTTCGTCACGGTCGCCATCTTTTCGTAGGCGTCGCGCGACTTGGCAACTGCGTCTTCGGCGAATGCCGACATGTTCTCAGGGATCTTGGCATCTTTGCCAGCCGTGAACATGTCTTGTGCCTGGCGGGTGAAGTCCTGGACCTGGCGGGTAAAAGCGTCGCTCATTTTAGGCTCCTGATTGGTTTGACGGGGTCGCAATGTGGTTTTGAGTCGTGCCGGGGATAATCTTGTTCGTGCAATATATGTAGGGCAACTCATGCTGCATTGCAACAATTATTTGAGGTGCGGGACAATGTTTTTACGACCCCATCGTGGTTAATCGAGCGTTCTTCGCGCTAAAAACATAGATTCGGCGCACTTGTTCTATGTGCAACAAATCTCGCAATCGCAGCATAGGCGCCGTCTAAGTTGGTTCACACAAGTGCTGGAAATGCCTCGCGATACCCGGTGGCCGCAGGATCGAACATGATGTCCGATGGCGTGAGCCGGCGGGCGAGAGCGATACCTTCGAGCGACCGGCAGCGCGACAAAGCGACATAGGTTTGACCGTGCGCGAAGGTGCCCCGTCCGAGGTCGATGTAGACCTTATCGAGCGTTAAGCCCTGGGCCTTATGGATGGTAAGGGCCCAAGCCAGGCGCAGGGGAAACTGTTTGAATGTACCCGCAACGCTTTCGACGATCTTTTCGGCCGCCTGGTCGAAGGCATAGCGCCGGTGTTCCCAGGACGCCTGCTCGACTTCGTATTCGCGGCCCTCTGCTTCGATCCAGACCTGTTTGCCGGTCAGCCTGGAAATTCGCGCGATCGTGCCGTTGACCCAGCGCCTGTCCGGGTCGTTGCGCAGCATCATGACTTTAGCACCAAGCTTCAATTGCAGCTGGGCGTCTGCAGGGTGTGCGCTCTCGCTGAAATCGCCAGAGACGCCGGCCTCATAACGCATCGCCGTCCCCGGCAGGGCTTCCAGATATGCCGTGTTGATGCGCCGGGCGGCGGCGTTCGTCGGGGTGAGAATGACGTAGGGCTCACCTTCGCTCAAAGTACGAATGGGATGAACGCGCGTGTTCAGCAAAGAGAGGTCATCTTCCGAAACGTCGCCATCGCGGATGCGGTTGAGAACTGTGATAAGTGCCGTATCGCTTTGCCGGAACACATGGCTGAGTTCGATGCGAACCGTGCCTGCACCTTCTCTCAGTGCAGGCATCGAAAAGAAAAACGGTCCGCCGTGATTTTCAGCGAGATAAGCTGCAACTTCGGCTTCCTGCACGACCGGCGGCAACTGATGCAGATCGCCGAACATGACGAGCCTCACCCCGCCGAACGGTTCGCGCGGCCGCCCGCGATTAAGGCGCAGACTATAGTCGATGGCCCACATCAAATCCGAGCGCACCATCGACACTTCATCGATGACAAGCAGCTGAAGTTTGCGCATCAGCCGCCCATTGCGGCTGCGGCGAATATCTTCGCTTTGGATAAGCCGCGGCGGAAAGCCGAAAAACGAATGAATGGTTTGCCCGCCGACATTGATGGCAGCAAGACCCGTTGGTGCGAGCACCGCCATGTCTGCGGCGCCGTTGTCGCGCAGCGCTCTCAGCAGGGTCGATTTGCCGGTTCCCGCACGCCCTGTCACGAACAAGTGCCCTTCGGCTGTTCGTATGAAGTCGAGCGCGGAAACGAATTCCGGCGTTGGCATAATGCCGTCGGGCCATGAGATGGACTGCGCGGCCGCGTGCGCTGGTTCGCACCGTTCTAATGTCGTCTCGGTCTTGGGATCGATTTGCACAACGCAGCTGTAGTCAAGGCGCGGAAGCTTGTCACGCGCCAATGGCCGCCGGTTGGGTCCGGCCGCTCATGTCGCTTGTGGAGTTCGCGGGTGGCGCTGGCCCAGTTCAGTGTCGGCCAAGAATGGCGCGCATAGCGGCAACCTCAACTTCGCCCGTTCCAGACGGCAACTGAATGGTCTCGTGGGTCGACAAGGTCATGAACGGCACTGCGGCTTGGTAGCCGTCGTCGTCGTAACGTGTCTCGATGCGGATGTTGGCGATATCGACAAACGGCACTTCGGTCAGTTTTCTGGCGAGCAGTCCCGTTCTCTCGACGATGACAACCTTGCTCGTCCTATCAAAAATGACCTTCGTCACATCGCCCTGATCAAAAACACTGATGACAAAAGCGATGGTTGCAATAATCAGAAGGGCAATGAGGTAAATCTGAATCATAACGCTGTAGCTGGACAGCGCGCGCGGATCGACAAGCAGTAGCGCAAAAACCGGCGCCACGAGGCCGACTAAGACTGGCATGAGAAGGTGCCACCGCCCAAAACGCGGCTTGCCGTCCATCTCAAATTGTTCTTGTGCGTTCGCCGAAGCCGACATGATCGATATCCGTTTTCAAATGCGGGCCGAATATTTCCCGCCGCTCGCGCGATTATGACGCGTCCGGATTTATAATTCGTGAACGAGGAGTTAATCCTGCGAGGAAATTACGCGGCACCCGCTTCGCGGTCGGATTCGCGCTTGCGTTCCTGCTTTTTGCGCTCGTTCGGGTCGAGCCAGCGTTTGCGCAGCCGGATCGATTCCGGCGTAATCTCGACCAGTTCTTCGTCCGTGATGTAGCTCATGGCTTTTTCAAGCGTGAGCCGCATCGGCGGCGTCAGGATGAGCGCTTCGTCCTTGCCGGAGGCGCGCACGTTCGTCAGCTTTTTGCCCTGCACCACGTTGACGATGAGGTCGTTGTCGCGCGAGTGCTCGCCGACGATCATGCCCTCATAGACGCGTGCCTGCGCGCCGATCATGAAGGAACCGCGGTCCTGCAGATTGAAGATCGAATAAGCCGTCGCTTCGCCGGTTCCGTTGGAAATCAAAACGCCGGTACGGCGCCCTTGGATTTCGCCTTTGAACGGAGCGTAGGCGTTGAACAAGCGGTTCATCACGGCCGTGCCGCGCGTATCCGACAGGAGTTCCGATTGGTAACCGAGAAGGCCGCGCGTCGGCACAAGAAACACCATGCGTGTGCGTCCGCCGCCCGAGGGGCGCATTTCCATCAAGTCGCCGCGGCGCTCGGAAAGTTTTTGGACGACGATGCCCGTGTGAGCATCATCCACGTCGATGATGGTTTCTTCGATGGGCTCTAAGCGCTGGCCGTTATCGTCGGTCTTGAACACGACCTTGGGGCGCGAAACCGTAATTTCGAAGCCCTCGCGGCGCATGTTCTCGATCAGAATGGCCAACTGCAATTCGCCGCGGCCCGAAACAGTGAAAGCGTCGTTGTCATCACCTGCGGTTACTTTGATCGCGATGTTACGTTCGGCTTCACGCAACAGGCGGTCGCGAATAACGCGGCTTTGCACCTTATTGCCTTCTTGACCGGCAAACGGCCCGTCATTGATGCGGAACGTCATCGACAGCGTCGGCGGATCGACGGGCTGCGCGATAAGAGGGATTTCGACACTCAGGTCGCACAATGTATCGGCGACCGTCGCTTCTGTCATGCCGGCAATGGCAACGATCTCGCCAGCGTGCGCTTCTTCAACCGGCACGCGCTCAAGTCCACGGAAGGCCAGAACCTTAGTGGCGCGGAAATTTTCGACAAGCGTGCCGTCGTGGCGGATGGCCTTCATCGCCATATTTGACTTGATTGTGCCCGACGTGATGCGGCCGGTCAGAATGCGCCCGAGGAACGGATCGGCCTCGAGTGTGGTCGCCAGAATGCGTACCGGGCCATCGTCAACGGCGGGCGGGGGCACGTGCGCGACCACGAGATCGAACAACGGGCCTAAGTCTTTCTGCGGGCCCTCGGGCGCCAAGGCCATCCAGCCGTTGCGGCCGGAGCCATAGAGGATGGGGAAGTCGAGCTGTT
>JANOKW010000346.1:0-35232 GCA_031419475.1 Hyphomicrobium sp.
GACCTTTCGAGTCTTTGGCAATCGCGCGGTTCTTGATTTTGATCGTACCGTTGAAGTTGCTGTCGATGAACGAGCTGTCCACGAGATTCGCCGTGCCGCCGATGTGGAAGGTACGCATGGTGAGCTGCGTGCCCGGTTCACCGATCGACTGAGCGGCAATAACGCCAACGGCTTCACCGATGTTGACCGGTGTGCCGCGTGCGAGATCGCGTCCATAGCACTTGCCGCACACGCCAAGTTCTGCTTCGCAGGTCAAGACCGAGCGAATGCGGATTTCCTGGATTTCGGCTTTCGCAATAGATTCCGCGTGACGTTCGACGATGAGGTCGCCGTCCTCGATAATCAACTCGCCCGTGACAGGATGCTTGATGTCTTCGGCAGCCGTGCGGCCCAGCACGCGCGCCGCGAGAGTAACAATCACCTGACCGGCATCGACAACAGCCTGAACGTTGATGCCGTCCGGGGTGCCGCAGTCGACTTCCGAGATGATGGCGTCCTGAGCAACGTCGACGAGGCGGCGTGTCAGATAGCCCGAGTTCGCCGTTTTAAGCGCCGTGTCGGCCAGACCCTTACGCGCACCGTGCGTGGAGTTGAAGTACTCAAGAACGCTGAGGCCTTCTTTGAAATTCGAAATGATCGGTGTTTCGATGATTTCGCCCGAAGGCTTCGTCATCAGGCCGCGCATACCGGCGAGCTGCTTCATCTGCGCTGGCGAACCGCGCGCACCCGAGTGGCTCATCATATAGACCGAGTTGATCTGCTTATCGCGGCCCGTCACCGGGTCCTTTTCGACAGCAGAAATGCGATCCATCATTTCCTTGGCGATCTGGTCCGTACACTTCGACCAGGCGTCGACAACCTTGTTGTACTTCTCGAGGCGCGTGATCAAACCGTCTTGATACTGCTGCTCGAAATCGCGCACTTCATTGTTGGTCTTTTCGACGATCTTTGCCTTGGATGCCGGAATCTGCATGTCGTCTTTGCCGAACGAAATACCAGCCTTAAAGGCGTGATGAAAACCAAGCTGCATGATGCGGTCGCAGAAGATCACGGTCTCCTTCTGACCGCAGTTGCGGTAAACCGCGTCGATCATGCCGGAGATGTTCTTCTTGGTCAGCATCTGGTTGACGAGCGCGAACTTCACGCCCGGCTGCTTCGGCAAAAGTTCGCCGAGGATTAAGCGGCCCGGAGTTGTCTCATGGATCTCGATGATGGGTTCGTTCTTGTCGTTGACCGTGCGGAAGCGGCCGCGAACCTTGGCGTGCAGCGTTACAGCACCGGCTGCAAGCGCATGATGGATTTCCGATACCGAACCAAAGAGCATGCCTTCGCCTGGCTCTTTTTCGTGCATGAGCGAAAGGTAATAGAGGCCGAGCACGATGTCCTGAGACGGCACGATGATCGGATGGCCGTTGGCGGGATGCAGAATGTTGTTCGTCGACATCATGAGGACGCGCGCCTCCAACTGAGCCTCCAAGCTCAGCGGGACGTGGACAGCCATCTGGTCGCCGTCGAAGTCAGCGTTGAAGGCCGCGCAAACGAGCGGATGCAGCTGGATCGCCTTGCCTTCGATCAATTGTGGTTCGAAAGCTTGAATGCCCAAGCGGTGAAGCGTCGGGGCGCGGTTCAAGAGCACCGGATGCTCGCGAATGACTTCGTCGAGCACGTCCCAAACTTCGGGCTTCTCTTTCTCGACGAGCTTCTTCGCCTGCTTGACGGTCGCGGCCTGTCCGAGCGTCTGCAGGCGCGCGTAAATGAAGGGCTTGAAAAGCTCAAGCGCCATCTTCTTGGGCAAGCCGCACTGATGCAGCTTGAGTTCGGGACCAACAACGATGACCGACCGGCCAGAATAGTCGACGCGCTTGCCAAGCAAGTTCTGACGGAAGCGGCCCTGCTTGCCCTTGAGCATGTCGGCCAAAGACTTCAGAGGACGCTTGTTTGCGCCTGTAATGACGCGGCCGCGGCGGCCGTTATCGAAGAGCGCGTCGACAGCTTCCTGCAACATGCGCTTTTCGTTGCGTATGATGATGTCGGGTGCGCGCAGTTCCATCAGCCGCTTCAAGCGATTGTTGCGGTTGATGACGCGGCGGTAGAGATCGTTGAGGTCGGAGGTCGCGAAGCGTCCCCCGTCAAGGGGAACAAGTGGCCGCAGTTCGGGCGGGATGACCGGAACCTGGGTCAGGATCATCCATTCCGGGCGGTTGCCGGATTCAATGAACGCTTCGATGACCTTCAAGCGCTTGCCGAGCTTCTTCGGCTTCAGTTCGGTTGTGGCTTCGGAGATTTCCTGGCGCAGATCGACGGCGATCTTCGGCAAGTCCATAGCGGACATGATTTCGCGGATGGCTTCAGCGCCGATGCCGGCGGTGAAACTATCGGCGCCGTATTCTTCGATCGCGGCGTTGTACTGCTCTTCGGTGAGGAGCTGCTTTTCGTTGAAAGGCGTCACACCCGGCTCGATGACGATGTAGTTCTCGAAGTAGAGAACGCGCTCAAGATCCTTCAACGCCATATCGAGCAGCAAGCCGATGCGCGACGGCAGCGACTTCAAGAACCAGATGTGGGCGACAGGCGCGGCCAATTCGATGTGACCCATGCGCTCGCGGCGAACCTTGGCAAGCGTGACTTCGACGCCGCACTTCTCGCAGATCAGCCCCTTGTACTTCATGCGCTTGTACTTGCCGCACAAGCATTCGTAATCCTTGATCGGCCCGAAGATGCGGGCGCAGAACAGACCATCACGCTCGGGCTTGAACGTGCGGTAGTTAATCGTTTCCGGCTTTTTGATTTCGCCATACGACCAGGACAGGATGTCGTCGGGGCTGGCGATCGAAATCTTGATCTGGTCAAACGCCGGGACCGGCGCCTGCGCCTTGAAGATATTGGTGATCTCGTTCATCGACTCTCTCCTCGTGGGACCGGCGGGGGTCGGCCTGGTCCCTCAATCTGGGCTTTTGTCACGGGCATTTGCCTCTCCCCGCAAAACGGGAAGAGGCATTATTGAAGCGGCTACTCGGCAGCAGGCGGCAACTGCATTTGCGGTTCGGGTTCGGGCGCATCCGCTTCCGGCGGCGGCACCTCGGTATTGATCAGCTCGACGTTCAAGCCCAGCGCGCGCATTTCCTTGACGAGCACGTTGAAGCTTTCCGGCACGCCTGCTTCGAACGCATCGTCGCCGCGCACGATCGACTCGTAAACCTTTGTACGGCCCGCGACGTCGTCCGATTTGACGGTAAGCATTTCCTGCAGGGTGTATGCGGCGCCGTAAGCTTCCAGTGCCCAGACTTCCATTTCTCCGAAGCGCTGACCGCCGAACTGCGCTTTGCCGCCCAACGGCTGCTGGGTGACGAGCGAGTAGGGACCGATCGAACGGGCATGGATCTTATCGTCGACAAGATGGTGCAGCTTCAGCACGTACTTGTAACCGACGGTCACTTTGCGGTCGAACGGTTCGCCCGTGCGGCCGTCGTGCAGCGTGACCTGTCCTGAAGAATCGAAGCCAGCCATTTCCAGCATCTCGACAATATCTTTTTCGCGGGCGCCATCGAATACCGGGGTAGCGATCGGCACACCGCCGCGCAGGTTCTCAGCAAGAGACGCAAGTTCTTCGTCCTTGATGTTCGCCTTGAACTCGTTGGGACCATAGATGCGGATCATCTGCTCGCGCAGCGCCTTGCCTTGGCCGCTCTCATGGTACTTCTCGAGCGCGTCATCGATGATGCGGCCCAGTCCACGGCACGCCCAACCCATGTGCGTTTCGAGAATTTGCCCAACGTTCATGCGCGACGGCACGCCCAAGGGGTTCAAGACGACATCGACAGGCGTGCCATCCTCGAGGAACGGCATATCTTCCGACGGTACGATCATGGACACGACGCCCTTGTTGCCATGACGGCCGGCCATCTTGTCGCCCGGCTGGATCTTGCGCTTCACAGCAACGAAGACCTTGACCATTTTCATGACGCCCGGCGGCAACTCGTCGCCGCGCTGCAGTTTATCGACCTTATCGACGAAGCGGCGCTCAAGACCCTTCTTGGCTTCTTCGTATTGCTTCTGGATGGCCTCAACTTCAGCCATTGCCTTCTCTTCTTTGAGGCCGATTTCCCACCACTGGCTGCGCGGAATATCGTCAAGAATTTCCTGGCTGACCTCGGCGCCTTTCTTGGCGGCCTTGGGTCCCTTAGAAACTTCTTTGCCCATCAGCGCGTCCTTGAGGCGCGCGTAGACGTTGCGGTCGAGGATCTGCATTTCGTCGTCGCGGTCTTTGGCAAGACGTTCGATCTCTTCGCGCTCGATAGCCATGGCACGCTCGTCTTTTTCGACGCCATGACGGTTGAACACGCGCACTTCGACGATTGTGCCCGAAACGCCTGGCGGCAACCGCAGCGAGGTATCGCGAACGTCGGAAGCCTTTTCGCCAAAGATGGCGCGGAGCAGCTTTTCTTCGGGCGTCATCGGGCTTTCGCCCTTCGGCGTGATCTTGCCGACGAGAATGTCGCCCGGATGCACTTCGGCACCAATGTAAACGATGCCTGCTTCGTCGAGGTTCTTTAGCGCTTCTTCCGAGACGTTTGGAATATCGCGCGTAATTTCTTCAGGGCCGAGCTTCGTATCGCGGGCCATGACTTCGAATTCTTCGATGTGGATCGAAGTGAACACGTCTTCCGAGACAACGCGCTCGTTCATCAAAATCGAATCTTCGAAGTTGTAGCCCATCCACGGCATGAACGCGACGAGCACGTTCTTGCCGAGCGCCAACTCGCCAAACTCCGTCGATGGACCGTCGGCGATGATTTCGCCCGACTTGACAGAATCGCCGACGTTCACCAGCGGGCGCTGGTTGATACAGGTGTTCTGGTTCGAGCGCTGGAACTTGCGCAAACGATAGATGTCGACACCCGATTTTGACGGATCGGTTTCTTCCGTCGCGCGGATAACGATACGGGTTGCATCAACCTGATCGACAACACCGGTGCGGCGGGCAGCAATCGCAGCACCTGAATCGCGCGCAACGCGATCTTCCATGCCGGTGCCGACCAGCGGAGCTTCCGCCTTGATGAGGGGGACGGCCTGACGCTGCATGTTCGAGCCCATGAGCGCGCGGTTGGCGTCGTCGTTTTCAAGGAAGGGGATGAGCGCGGCCGCAACCGACACAAGCTGCTTCGGAGACACGTCGATATAATCGACCTTGTCGGGCGAGACGAGCAAGACGTCGCCGTTGAAACGGCAGATGACCAACTCACCCGAGAGTTTGCCCTTAGCATCGACTTCGGCATTTGCCTGAGCGACGTGGTGGCGCATTTCTTCCATGGCCGAGAGGTAAACGACCTCGTCCGTCACTTTGGAGGTCACGACACGGCGATATGGGCTTTCGATAAAGCCGTACTTGTTCACGCGCGCGAAGGTGGCGAGCGAGTTGATGAGACCGATGTTGGGGCCTTCGGGCGTTTCAATTGGGCAGATACGGCCATAGTGCGTTGGATGCACGTCGCGAACTTCGAAGCCTGCGCGTTCGCGGGTCAAACCACCCGGGCCCAGCGCCGAGAGACGGCGTTTGTGGGTTATTTCCGAGAGCGGGTTCGTTTGGTCCATAAACTGCGAAAGCTGGGACGAACCGAAGAACTCGCGCACCGCGGCCGCTGCCGGCTTGGCATTGATCAAATCCTGCGGCATGACCGTGTCGATATCGACCGAGCTCATGCGCTCCTTGATGGCGCGTTCCATGCGGAGAAGACCGACGCGATACTGATTTTCCATCAGCTCGCCGACTGAGCGAACGCGGCGGTTGCCGAGATGGTCGATGTCGTCGATTTCGCCCTTACCGTCGCGAAGATCGACAAGTGTTTTGACAACCGCGAGAATGTCTTCGCGGCGCAGCACGCGCATGGTGTCAGGTGCGTCGAGTTCGAGGCGCATGTTCATTTTCACGCGCCCAACGGCCGAGAGATCATAACGCTCGCTGTCGAAGAACAAACCGTGGAACAACGCAGTTGCGGCTTCGATGGTCGGTGGTTCGCCGGGGCGCATGACCCGGTAAACGTCCATCAAGGCTTCCTGGCTGTTGGCGTTCTTGTCGATGTTGAGCGTGTTGCGGATGAACGCGCCGATGTTGATGTAGTCGATGTCGAGGATGTTGAATTCCTTGACCTTCTGCTCTTTGAGTTCGGCCAACAAGTTAGCGTCGAGTTCGTCGCCGGCCTCAGCAAAAATCTTGCCTGTTTCGAGATCAACGATGTCTTCGGCAATGAACCGGCCGGCGAGGTCGTCGGCTGAAACCAGGATTTCCTTGAGCCCGGCTTCGGCGAGTTCACGCGCACGCCGTGCCGTGATCTTCTCACCCTGACGCGCGATGATTTCGCCCGACTTGGCGTCGGCCAAATCGGATTGCGGAGTCATGCCGCGGAACTTCTCGGGCACGAACGGCTTTTTCCAGCCGCGCTTCGATTCCTTGATGCCTATATGCTTGTAGAAGTGCGACAGGATCTGCTCGTCGTCGAGCCCCAGCGCATACAGCATCGTCGTCACCGGCAATTTGCGGCGGCGGTCGATGCGGACGTAGACCATATCCTTGGCGTCAAATTCGAAATCGAGCCACGAACCGCGATAAGGAATGATGCGGGCGGCAAACAACAGCTTGCCGGAGGAATGCGTTTTGCCACGATCGTGATCGAAGAACACGCCGGGCGAACGGTGCATCTGGGATACGATGACGCGCTCGGTGCCGTTGATGATGAACGTGCCGTTCGGCGTCATGAGCGGCATGTCGCCCATATAGACGTCTTGCTCTTTGACGTCCTTGATCGACTTCGATCCCGTCTCTTCGTTCACGTCGAATACGATGAGGCGCAGCTTCACCTTGAGCGGCGCGGAATAAGTCATATCGCGCTGCATGCACTCGTCG
The DNA here is from genome assembly GCA_031419475.1 of Hyphomicrobium sp. Lineage (GTDB taxonomy): Bacteria > Pseudomonadota > Alphaproteobacteria > Rhizobiales > Hyphomicrobiaceae > Hyphomicrobium_B. The sequence goes on from JANOKW010000346.1 coordinate 6,902, forward strand.
GTATCGAACTTCGGCGCTTCAAATTCATAGCGCACGAACTCAAGCGTCGCCTTGCCGGCAAAGTCCGAAATTGGAAACACGGATCTGAAAACCGACTGCAAGCCGAAATCGTCAAGACGCCCGCCCGGCGGCTCCTTGACCATCAAGAAGTCATCGTACGATGCTTTCTGAACTTCGATGAGGTTCGGCATTTCTGCGACCTCAGCGATGGTTCCGAATTTTCTCCTGATCCGCTTGCGGCTGGGAAGGGTCTGAGCCATGTCCGCTCCTTCATGCTCTTCAATGCGGGAGGGGGTTTCCCGCGAACCAATTAAAAATACACAGCACTTCGAGAGACTGGTCTCTCGAAACGGCTTGCCGGAAGGCCTTTTTGGGAGCTTGCGCGTCCCAGAGGCCCTCCGGAAAACCGTTTTGATTGTGCCCGGCGACTACGCTCTCCGCGAAGCCGGCCGCCGGGCACGAAGTTCATTTACTTCACTTCAACAACAGCGCCCTGATCTTCGAGCTGTTTCCTAAGCTTGGCGGCCTCGTCCTTCGAGACGCCTTCCTTGACAGCCTTGCCGCCGGCTTCGACGAGGTCCTTTGCTTCCTTGAGGCCAAGACCCGTGATGGCGCGGACTTCCTTGATGACGTTGATCTTCTTGTCGCCACCCGACTTCAGGATAATGGTGAACTCGGTCTGCTCTTCGACAGCGGCAGCTGCAGGACCGGCGGGGCCAGCAACAGCGACAGCGGCAGCAGCAGATACGCCCCACTTTTCTTCGAGCATCTTGGCGAGCTCGGCAGCTTCGAGAACGGTCAGACTCGACAGTTCATCAACGATTTTCTCGATCTTAGACATAAGCAACTTCCTTCCGGTTTGAACTTTGGTGGTGAGTGCAGCCAATTGGGCTGCGTTAAGCGATCAATAATCCCTTGGCGGGCCGTCCACATTTCCAGCAGTTCAGCCTTTTGCAGCCTTAGCCTGAATGACGCGTGCGAGCTGGGCGCCGGGCTCCTTGACGGTCCGGGCGATTTTCGTCGCCGGAGCATTCAAGAGTCCGATCAGCTTTGCACGCAGCTCATCGAGCGACGGCAGTTCGGCGAGTGCTTTAACGCCTTTCGCGTCAAGGATGATCTTGCCCATCGCGCCGCCGAGGATGACGAGTTTTTCGTTTCCCTTTGCGTACGTGACGGCAGCCTTCGCGGCCGCAATCGGATCTTTCGAAAAGGCTAAAATAATCGGCCCCTTCATCAAACCCGAGAGCTGTTCAGCGTCGGTATCCTTGAGCGCGAGCTGCGCCAGCTTGTTCTTGGCTACTTTGACAGTTCCGCCGGCTTCTTTGACCTTCCTGCGGAAATCTGCCGATTGAGCAGCCACCATGCCGGTGTTGTGGGCGACAACCACCAGGCCAGTGCTTTTCAGCACGCCATGGAGTTTATCAATGAGCTCACGTTTCGCGGCTCTATCCACGTCTCGTCTCCTTGCTGCGAGGACGAAATGTCCCCGCGGGTTGCACCTTGTGCCGCCAAGCCTTGACGGGCCAAGCGACGGTTGGTCTGTCCTTTACGCCGCGAGCCTCTTCGTCAGAGGCGGCACGGTGCTGACCCAGAAGGTTCAAACCGGACCAATCGGCAAACGCCGATAAATCCGAATTCACTTCTGTCTCATGCGGGCCCTCGAATTGAGAGACTTAAGCGTCGCGCGGCATTACCGCACTTAGCACCCACAATCTCGGACAGTACCGAACCGGAGTTTCTGACGCCCCGGTCCGGGGTTTTCCGGGTTGCCCCGAAATTCTCGTATTGCCTTAGATAACTGGACCCGACGAAACGGTCGCCGGATCGAGCTTCAGGCCCGGACCCATGGTCGACGACACAGAGACCTTCTTCAGGTACGTGCCTTTCGAGCCTTGCGGTTTAGCCTTCACGACAGCATCGACAAATGCCTTGATGTTCTCGACCAGCGCCTGCTCGGTGAAGCTCGCCTTGCCGACGCCCGCATGAACGATGCCGGCCTTCTCGACACGAAACTCGACGGAGCCGCCCTTGGCACCCTTGACGGCGCCAACAACGTCCATCGTCACTGTGCCAACGCGCGGGTTGGGCATCAGGCCGCGCGGGCCCAAAACTTTACCCAAGCGGCCGACAAGACCCATCATGTCGGGTGTCGCGATGCAGCGATCAAAGTTGATCGTGCCCTTCGAGACGAGTTCGACGAGGTCTTCAGCACCAACGATGTCTGCGCCGGCGGCCTTGGCTTCATCTGCCTTGGCGCCCTTGGCGAACACGGCAACGCGCGCCGTACGGCCAGAGCCGTTTGGCAGGTTGCACACACCGCGCACCATTTGGTCGGCATGCTTGGGATCGACGCCGAGGTTCATGGCGATCTCGATGGTTTCATCGAATTTCGCTTTCGCGCGGGCCTTGATGATCTTGATAGCTTCATCAACAGCATACGACTTGCCAGCCGGGAGACCGGCCTTGACAGTGAACATGCGTTTGCCGCCTGCGAGGCGGGTTTCGTTGGCCTTTTCGGCGCTCACTTCGGGTTTTTGATCAGCCTTTTTGTCAGCCATGGGTTACTCCACCACCTTAAGGCCCATCGAACGGGCGCTGCCGGCAAGCGTACGCGCCGCAGCATCGACGTCGTTGGTGTTCATGTCTTTAAGTTTGCCCTTCGCGATATCCGTGAGCTGCGCCATCGTCACCTGACCAGCAACGATACGCCCCGGCTCTTTCGAACCGGATCCGCCCTTGCCAGTTGGCTTCAGACCCGCGGCCTTCTTGATAAGAAAGGTTGCCGGAGGATTGCGCATTTCGAACGTGAAGGAACGGTCGGAGAAGACCGTGATCTTCACCGGAATGGGCGTGCCCTGCTCAAGATCCTTCGTCTTGGCGTTGAAGGATTTGCAGAATTCCATAATGTTGACGCCGCGCTGGCCGAGCGCGGGACCAATCGGAGGCGACGGATTGGCCGCCCCAGCTGGTACTTGAAGATTGATAAAGCCGTCGATTTTCTTCGCCATGGTCTCCCCTAAGCGTTTGAGACGCAATTGCCTCGACGAAAGGCATTCACATCTAGGGTTAGCGGTTCAACGGGCCTTGCTTCAAAAACCGAAGCGCCGCCCTCCCGCACAACACCGCATCAGAAAGGATCTTCTTCTGCGGGCCCGGCACGACGTGCCGGAATTCGTGTAACTTCAATCGCTCGCTGAGGCTGAGTTCAGGTCGCAATTTTCTCAACTTGACCGAACTCAAGTTCAACCGGCGTTGGTCGGCCAAAGATCGAGACAGCCACCTTGACGCGCGAACGCTCTTCATCAACTTCTTCCACGACACCCGTGAACGAAGCAAACGGACCGTCCGCAACTTTGACGTTTTCCCCGACCTCGAAGGTGATCGTGGGCTTGGGACGCTCGACGCCTTCCTTCACCTGGTGAAGGATGCGCATCGCCTCGTCTTCGGAAATCGGCATCGGCTTGTTGTCGGCACCCAGGAAGCCTGTAACCTTGGGCGTGTTTTTGATGAGAACGAACGCCGCGTCCGTCATCTTCATTTTGACGAGCACGTAGCCCGGCAAGAACTTGCGCTCTGTGTGAATCTTGCGGCCGCGCTTCACCTCGATGACATCTTCCGTGGGCACGACGATGTCTTCGAACAAATGATCGAGCCCGCCAGCCTTCGCACGCTCGCGAATGGCATCCGCCACCTTGCGCTCGAAATTGGTGTAGGCGTGAACAATGTACCAGCGCGTGCCGGCAACCGTAATCTTTTCTTCGCGTGCTTGCGCGACAACCATCGTCAATTGCCCTCTCGCCTCAAGTCCCGTCAGGCGCCAAAACCCAAGACGAGGCGTACGATCGTGCTCAAAGTTTGATCGACCAACAAAAAGAAAATAGAGGCGAGCGCGACCATGATGAGCACCATCATAGTCGTGATCGAAACCTCTTTGCGCGTTGGCCAAGTAACTTTGGCAACTTCTTGCCTGACTTCCTGCATAAACGCGATCGGGTTCAACTTCGCCATCAATCTGCTATCCTTAGCGCACATGCGACAACTCGCCGCTACCTGCCCCAGGGTTTCTGAGGCCGGCGCTACGAGCCAGTGTGGAACGAGTGGCAGGGGCGGCAGGGCTCGAACCTGCGACCTTCGGTTTTGGAGACCGACGCTCTACCAATTGAGCTACGCCCCTACGAGCGACTCAAACACAGCGCTTGAGAAGGCTCTTTACGTTCCAGGGTCCGTCTCTTTAGACCAAGTCAATTGGTTTGTCACTTGGGGTTCGCCGCGGTTTTTTCAACCGGCATGTTGGACTATCGGACAGGCTCAATCACGACGGCCGTGCCGTAGGCCAGCACTTCCGTCACGGCGGCCGCGATTTCGTTGGCGTCATAGCGGAAGCCAAGAATGGCATTTGCTCCCATATCCTGCGCATTCTTGATCAAAATATCAAAGGCTTCCTGGCGGGTTTGTTCGGCGAGCTTGGTGTAAACGGTGATGTTACCGCCGAAGAAAATCTGAATAGCCGCGCCTAGATTGCCGACGACCGAGCGCGACCGCACCGTCAATCCGCGCACCACGCCCAGGTTGCGCACGATGCGATGGCCTTCGATTTCATTGATTGTGACGACGAGCATGGATTGAAATTCCTCTGGGTCTCGTTGGGGGTTTCGCCAGCCAATATGAGGTTCAATCGCCTTTTAGCCAAGGTGTTTCGAACGTTAATTCGAAGGATAAGAAGGATAAAGAGTGAGCTGGGTCAGGGCGTGGGCTACTTCATTCCGTAATTCCGAACCTGTGAAGTTTCTTCACATGTTACTGCGACTTTGCGCTTGTGGCGGCCCTTGCCGATGAGCAGTTAATTTCGCGACCGCCGTCGTTGGCAATTCTTTCAATTTTTGAAACAGTTGCCGCAGAATCGGCACAAACAGGCCAATGTGTTTGGTGGCTAACCAAGCGAAGATGATCCACTCAAGGACGTGTGCCATGCGGCGCGCATCTCTGTCGATCTTATCGTTGCGCGTGTTAGCCGCGAGCTAGAACGGAATCTCGTCGTCGAGCGCCTTGTCGAAGCCGCTGCCGAAACCACCTTTTGAAGCCTTCGCTTTCGGTGCCGCCAACTGCTTTGCCTTCGGTCCTTCGATCTGTTTCGGCGCAAGCGGCGCTCCCAACATTTCACGCGCGGTTTCGACGAACTTTGCTTCTTTCGCGATAGCCACGAGCTTGCCGATTGCTTCGGAAATAGGGACTGAGCCGGTGAGGCCTTTTCCGGCCACGTCGAGGAATGCAACCAACGCCGATCGCGACTTGTCTATCTGAGCTTCGAGCGCGGAAATTGCTTCTTCCCACTCCTGCTTCTGCCAGTCCGGCATCGCGTCCTTCTTGATGACGATGCGGAGCTGCAAGAGATGAAACCGTAGCTTATCTTTTGTCTTCTGGTCGAACGCGACCGTGTTCGGATCGTTGCGCGCTGCATAGCGAAATAGAAACTGTTGAGACAGCTGCGTCGCACGAGCGCGGAACATGCGGCATTGAGCTTCGGAGTTTTCATCTGTAGGCCAAGGCAGATCGAAATCGCTCAGGTCGGTCATGCCATACTCAATGGTCGCCGATATCGACACCGCGTAATCGTCTTCGCCAAACTCCGGCGTCGGCATTCCATACTGGTTTGTCGCCCGTACTTCAGCAGCGCGCCGCGCATCGATAAGCCGCTGGTGTATACATTGCTCTACGCGGCAAAATCTTTTTTCGCTTTCGAGACCGGCCAACTGAAGCTTTTCTACGTCATCCCAGTTCATATCACGTCCCCCTCCGGAACCAATCATGAACTCCGCAAGTAATATGGGCAAGGCGCGTTTCAAGGGCGCGACGGATGATTGCTGTGGATAGGAGAGGCGGATGGAGCGGATGAAGGGAATCGAACCCTCGTATGAAGCTTGGAAGGCTTCCGTTCTACCATTGAACTACATCCGCTTCTTTGTGCGTTCGTGGCGACTTCCCCGCTGGAGGGCCGGCCGCTAGGAGACAGCGCACAGAGCCAGCAGGCCTCAATTGGCCGGACATGACGCTGAGCGCCGTAAACACCACGCGTCGCACCTCCCGTCAAGTTCAACCCCCCATGGTCCACCCCGTCGATTCAAGTCCCATCAAGTTCTTGGGCCTGCCACTGCGCTTGTGACTCGCTCGCCATCCACCCCGCGCCCGATTTTCTTTAGGCCTGCGTCAACCAGCTTGCGCCATTTTGGCCCGCGCCTCCGGGCGTCGTCGATGGCGTCTTCAATGTCCGGTGTCCCAGTTAGTGATTCGAATAGTTCGCGCGCTTGTTGCTCGTCTTTCGGGGCTTTGCGGCTATGTGCTGGCCGCTCCGCCATCACCAGTAATTTGTGCACGGCGTAACGGGCTGGTGCTGGAACCTTGACGAGGACGCCGGAACCATAAAGTGCAACGACCTCGATCGAAGCTGCCGTGAGGTATTCCATGAAGCGCAGCGGTATTGCCGAACATTGCAACGAGGGGATGACCACAGGCTTATCTGACCGGCCTCTTGCTGTGAGGACATCGACTTGAAATGTGTTTGAAGCGATGAAGTTCTTTGGCCACTTGTCGTTGTGGGTCATATTGGCCGCAAACGTTGGATCTGCACGTTTTAGGATTCGCTCCAGCGGTTCGCTGCTTTCAATTTTTGGCGCAACGAGACCAGCAATGAGTAAATCGGCATCGTTTGTCTGGAGGGCGCCAGCGGCCAGTATCTTGCCAACTACGCATGGGTAAAGCTGGTATGCTGCGGTCCCAATCAACACCACGCCACGCTCAAATAATCCGGCATTTGAGAGGACTTCAAGTAGTCGTCCGACATAGAGCGGCGGTGCCGGAATTCGTGCCGCTTTGAGTGCTGCCACGGCACTTCGACCGGCTCGAGCACGGCTTGCGGCATGCCGGATGCGCTCCACCTTGGCCTTTGTCTTGGGATCGCTCTCGGGGCCAATATAGCGCTGCCTGCGCGTCACCCCGTCTTTCTCCAGCGCGTAGATGTGCTCCACGCCGCCGATGTTCCGTGGCGAGATGCTCGCGGGACGCCCGTTGACCGCAGCGTTCTGCAGCAGATCGGCATACAGCGTCTGAAGATTTAGGGGGATTTCTTTCATGGCTCTACTATACTCTATTTTTGTAATTTGAGTATAGTTGATTTTGAAGCATTAGCCCGTTCAACGCTTATTTCAGCGGTTTGGTGGAGAGGGCTGGTTTCGAACCAGCGTAGGCATAGCCAACGGATTTACAGTCCGTCCCCTTTAACCACTCGGGCACCTCTCCAAACCGCTTTAGACGCGCAGATAAACCGCAAGTCTCAAACGAAAGCGCCCTGCCGGATTGGGCAGGGCCTTGGGTGCGTTATCTTCGCGGGGGCCTTTCCTGTCAATCGGAAAAGCGGCATGGTCCCGTTCCCTGGCAAAATGCGGCAGCACGCCCAGATAGAGACCAAAGCCGGTTTTAACTTCGAGGCGTATTCTGAGTAAAGACCCAAGCAAAAAAACGTCTAGCAAAAGACATTGGCACGGCAAAACAGGCGCGGATGCGCCTGATCGGCACGGCAAAACAGGCGCGGATGCGCCTGATCGGCACGGCAAAGCAGGCGCGGATGCGCCTGACCGGCAAGGCAAAGCGCGCGGGAATACGCCTGAGGGCAAGCGTTTTTTCAAGCGTGGCGGCAACCCAGGACCTCGCCCAGATAGGCATGGGCACCGAGACCGGCGCGACGGTGCGCAAGCTGCAGACGGGCCGCTCCGGCTCTTTGGCCTTCACGCGGTCGAAGCCGCGCTGCGCAACCCGCTGCGCAAAAAGAACAGACTAGTCCTCACTGAAAACGCCGAACTCAGGCTTATCGACGCCATGGGACCACTCGCCTTCACAATCGAACAGGTCTCGCCCCGCGATCTCGATAAAATTCTGGGCGACGATGCCGTGCATCAAGGTGCCATGCTCGAGACGGAGGACTTGCCAGAGCCCGAGTTCGCCGATCTTGTTGAGAACGCTAACAGCCGCCCGCTCATCGTTCTTGATCAAGTGACCGATCCGCACAACGTCGGCGCAATCCTGCGCTCGGCAGCTGTCTTCGGCGCGGCCGGCCTCGTCATGACCCGGCGCCACAGCCCGCCGCTCAATGGCGTACTTGCAAAATCGGCGTCGGGCGCGCTGGAATTGGTGCCTGTTGCGCTGGTGACAAACCTGTCCCGCGCACTCGAAGAGCTCAAGGAAGTTGGATTTCACGTTATCGGTCTTGATGGCACGGCCGAAGCGCGGCTCGAAGCCACCGACTGGTCCCGTCCGACAGCACTTGTGATGGGAGCTGAAGGCAAGGGCCTGCGGCGACTGACGGCAGAAAACTGCCACCTCCTGGTCAGCATCACAACCGACGGCCCAATCGATAGCCTCAACGTATCGAATGCTGCAGCCATTGCGCTGCATACGGCAGCGTTGTCGCGCGTCAGAGAACGATAGCGGCCTTCTCAGACGCAAAGCGCCAGCGCGGTGTGCGCTGGCGTTGGAACTTCATCGCATTTTTCAAGCTGCTCGCAAATCAAGCTACTCACAAATCAGCGGGCGCTCGCAAACATAGCGTCCACCACGGCAAACTGTGTCGCCCCAACGATTCTCAAAACAGCGGCGTCCCGCCCAATGACATTCGCGCTGACCATAGTAGCAGGCCTCGCCATCGTCGTCGTAGGATGAATTGGAGTGGTGGCGGCCACGCGCGTTGGCAGCGGCACCAAGAATGCCAAGGCCAATGATGCCAGCAGCTGCGCCAAGCGCAAAATTGCGGCCGTGTCGATTACGCGCCTCAGCATCCTGAGCCGCTGATGCCGCAAATCCAAAAGCCATGACTAACGCCATAAGTGCGTGTGTGATTTTCTTAAACATGGGTCTCTCCCCATTGCTGGCCGCCCACCGCGACGATTTCATTTAAAAGATATCTCAGGGGCCGTGCGTCCCCAAGAGCGTAACTATCGCCTATCGCACATGAATGTGGCATGAACGGGTGCGAACTTTGAGGACCCCCAAGGCCGCACCCGTTCATGAAATTCACGAATGAGAGTTTTTACCAATCGCCGCGGCGGTGTCCGCCATGATGGCGGCGATGCCACTCGACGTGGCGGTAACCGCGCTTAGGCGAACCCCACGCCGCGTAGTACGCCGGCAAGTGGTGGCGGTGGCGGCGGACCTTGTGCACCGGACGCCAGTAATTCGTGTTGTAATAGGGATAATACCCCCGCGGACTATAACTGTACGCATACGGGTCTGTCGCGCGATGGCGCAGGTACACGTGATTGTAGTGCGGGCGGTAGACCCAGTGGCGCACGGTGCGCATGTTGTCCCAGCCGCGCGGTTGATCGGGACGGTCCCAATGAAACGCAGAGGCAGGCTCAGGGCTGGCAATCGCAAGGGTCAAGAGACCAAAAGCTGCGATTAGGAGGCTTTTCAAACGCATCACTCGTACTCCTCGATATCCGGGCAAGGGTTGCAAACGAAAACCCGGTAAACGCAGCGGTAATATTTGCCGAAGAATAGCTAACGAATGGTTACGTTGCATCTTCAATTCATGCAACTTTTGCCGCTCCGATAACGACACTGCCTCTGGCGCGTAAACGCAAGCAATTATCTATTAAGCAAATCGACACCCTCTTGGCGCCAAGACTGATGTTGGCCGATTCGGAACTCTGAGCCGGATAGGCACGATTGCGCCAAAAGCGCTGTCGCATGCGGATGTGTGGGGCTCAAGACTTGTGACGCAGCGAAAAGACAAGAAAGAGGAAGATCGCGAGCGCATGACGGTGGCCATGCGCCGTCTCGAAGAGCTGTTGCAAGATCCTGGTCCCGGAATTGTCGTGACGCCCATCGGCAAACCAGAGGGCGGCGGATCCGTTCCCCAATTTAGCGGCGTATCCGGGCAAGCAAGCCCAAAGGACGCTGCGCCCAGCGAGCCAACTGCAAAACACACCGAAGGCTTGGCTGACGAGCTCGCCCCGGGTCTCAATCTCGCCCCAGGCCTAAAGTCTCCACCCCAGCGCGCCTCCGAGGCGACCGGCAAAGACGCTCCGAAAACTAAAGAAATTCCGGGCCTTAAAGGATTTTCGCCGACCCGTTCGAGCGCCGGCCTTTTTGGGTTGTGCCTCAGGTGGATGCTGGGCCCCGAAGAAACCGAAGTCAAAAATGCGGTACGCGCCAGCCGCCGTGCGCTCAATGCAACTTTTATTTTCAGCGCCGTCATTAACGTTTTGATGCTCGCCGGGCCGCTGTTCATGCTGCAGGTCTATGACCGCGTCTTGACGTCGGGGTCGTTCCCGACGCTAATCGCGCTGTCTGTCATCACAGCAGTTCTCTACGCCATTATCGGAATGCTGGAGCTTGCCCGCTCGCGCATCATCAGCCGCGTTGGTGCGGAAATCGATCAGCGTCTCAGCGACCGGATATTTGAAGCGTCGCTGCGCAAGAGCCTCGCGACACAGGGCGCGGCAGGACACGCCATTCGCGAACTCGATAGTTTCCGGCAGTTTATCGCCGGTCCCGCGCCCCTCACCTTCTTCGATGCGCCTTGGACGCCTGTTTACCTGCTCGTCATTTTCATGACGCATTGGATGCTTGGCGTTGCCGCCACGATCGGAACCTTTATTTTGCTCGGCCTCGCTTGGGCCAGCGACCAGAGCGGCCGCGAACCGCTGAAGCAAGCCGGCATCGCCGTCACAAAGAGCCTGGAAATGGCCGAAACCGGCCAACGGAATGCCGAGGCAATAACGGCCATGGGTATGCTCTCGTCATACCGTAAACGCTGGCAAGTTCTGAACGAAGAAGGCCTTGGCTGGCAGTTACTCGCTTCCGACCGGCTCGGAGGTCTTTCGGCGCTAACGAAAGCCATGCGCCTTCTCTTGCAATCTTTGATGCTGGCTATCGCTGCAGGACTTGCTGTCAATGGCGCGATCTCACCCGGCGCTATTATTGCCGCGACTATTATTTTTGGACGTGCGCTCGCGCCAGTCGAACAGGTGATCGGCCATTGGCGCGGTTTCATCAAATCCCGCGAGAGCTATCACAGGCTCGAAGAAGTTCTTACCTACGCGCCGCCCGAACGCAATCGCACCCAGCTGCCCCGCCCCAAAGGCGTTCTGGATGTGCAGAACATCCGCGTCGCGGCGCCTGAAACGCGCAACGTCATCCTGAACGGGATCACTTTCACCGCGATGCCCGGTCAAATGCTAGCCATCATCGGGCCAAGTGCCTCCGGTAAATCAACGCTCGTGCGATCGCTCGTTGGTCTTTGGCCAACGTTTGCCGGCGCAATCCTGCTCGACGGCGCGCGTCTCGACCAATGGCACCCGGAAGATCTTGGCCGCCACATCGGTTATTTGCCGCAAAACGTCGAGTTGTTTGCCGGCACTGTGAAGCAAAACATCTCGCGCTTCCGCGACGACGCAAGCGACGAAGACATTGTCGATGCCGCAAAGCAAGCGCACGCCCACGAGCTGATCCTGGCGTTGCCACGCGGCTATGAAACCGAACTTGGCACGTTTGGATCGTACCTCTCGGGCGGCCAGCGCCAGCGCCTTGCCCTTGCCCGCGCGTTATTTGGAACACCGCCGCTCGTTGTGCTCGACGAGCCAAATTCCAACCTTGACCGTCCTGGCGACGAAGCATTGTCGGCCGCGATCGACGGCATGCGCAAGCGCGGCCAGACGGTCATTCTAGTTTCCCATCGCGTCCAAGCCATCGGCAAGGCCGATCTGTTGCTGTTCATCGAAAAGGGCCAGCAACGCGCCTTCGGGCCGCGCGCCGAAGTGATGAAACTGTTTCAGGGACCGGCCGATCAACCGGTTGAAGAGCGGCGCGCTAACCCGCGCGGCGACGCTCCCGCAAAAGCGGCTGGGGGTGTAAGCTGATGAAACTGTCCTCGCTTCTCAGCGTCTTTTCGCCGTCAGCTGCGGCACAAGCGGACTGGCACTCAACCGAGCCCTGGGTTGCCTATGGCATGAAGGTCGTCGCCGTTTTGTGCATCAGTCTGTTTTTCATGTCGTTTCTGCCGGTCTCGGGTGCCGTCGTCACAACAGGCACTGTCACAATCGAAGGCGACTATCAGGCGGTGCAACATCTCGAAGGCGGCATAGTCTCGAAGATCCTCGTAAAAAACGGTGACCGGGTGAAAGCAGGCGATGTCCTTGTCCGTCTCGACAACACTCAGTCGCTCGCCAGCATGACTTCAACATCCAGCAAAGTTGCCGATCACGCTATTCAGGAGGCGCGGTTGATCGCCGAACGTGACCGCAAACCCAGCTTCGAAGTGCCTGAAGGAATTGATCTTTCAATCCCTGAAAACGCCGCCCTGATGACGGCACAGGAGGCCCTATTTGACACACGGCGTCTGTCTTACCTCGGACAACAAAAGGTTCTGAGCCAAAAACTTTCTCAGGCCGGGAGCGATTCTAAGGGCATCGCCAGCCAATTGCAGGCCCGCACGAAAGAGCGCGATCTCAACGCCAAAGAACTCGCGACCGTCATGCCGTTGTTTGAAAAGGGCTATGTTAACCAGCAGCGGCTCGGCCCCTTGCAACGCGAGGCGGCGCGCCTTGAGGGCGAGATCGGGAACTTGAGATCGGAGACGTCAAAACTGAAGTCTGCGCGTGTTGAGGTCGAAGCCCGGCTCGCCCAGGCGGACAAAGAATACTCGCAGCAGGCTGCGGAGGATTTGCAAAAGGTTCAAGCCGTACTGGCCGAACAGCGTGAAACCCGCAAAGCCGTTTCCGACAAACTCGCCCGCACGGAAGTTCGTGCACCCGTCGATGGCATCGTGCACGGTCTGACGATCCATACCAACGGCGGCGTACTGCCACCCGGCGGGACCATCGCTCAAATAATTCCCAGCGGCAAACAACTGCTCGTCGAAGCCCGCGTCGCCCCGCAAGACATCGACAGCGTGCACATCGCCCAAGTTGCATCGGTCCGCTTCTCGTCTTTTGACAGCCACACCACGCCGCGTTTGGAAGGGCGTGTGCGTAAGGTCTCTGCGGCGGAACTGGCCGATAAGGACGGCAAAGCCTATTTCACGGCTCAAATCCAAGTTACACCCGAAGAACTTGGCAAACTCGATAACACGCAGCAACTCGTGCCTGGCATGCCGGCTGAAGTTTATCTCGAGACGAAATCGCGCACGATCCTGTCGTACTTCATGAAACCGTTGACTGACATGATGGCCCGCGCTTTCCGCGAAACTTGAGCCTCACCAGGGTCGAGTGACGGCTCAGTAAGCGTTGCGCATCGATTTGCGCGACAGCAGCGTCATTATGACGATGTAAATATCGAGCACCAGCGACCAGTTATCGATGTAATAGAGATCGTGTTCGACGCGCTGGCGCATCAATTCGTCGGTCTCGGTTGCACCACGAAAACCGTTGACCTGCGCCCATCCGGTAATACCGGGTTTCACGTTAAGGCGCCGGGGATAAAGCAAAATCCGTTTTTCAAAAAACCGGTCGTGCGCAACCGCATGCGGACGCGGGCCAACAAGTGACATCTGACCACGAAGAACGTTGAGCAACTGAGGCAGTTCGTCGATAGAGGACTTGCGCAGGAAGCGGCCAACCCGCGTGACGCGAACGTCATTTTCCGTGGCCTGCTGCACCAGGTCGCCATCCTCCAGCGTCGTCATGGTTCGGAACTTCCAAATTCCGAACTCTTCGAGATTGAAGCCGCGCCGGCGCTGTCGGAAGAAAACAGGTCCCCGGCTATCCAGCCTGATCAGCAACGCCACTAAAACGAAGAGTGGCGACAACAAAATGAGCGCCAAACCCGCGAGCACGATATCGAAGGCACGCTTGGAAAGGGTTTCGAATGGACCGAGTGGCTCGCGGGTCAACGAGAGTGTCATTGCCCGGCCGAAGCGCGCGACACGGGCGTCTTTGAAGCGCCCGACCAGCCCGCCCGCACCAAGATGAATGACAACCGGTAAAACGCTGAACGCCGAAATGGCTTTCTCGATGAAATCGGCCCTGTACCAGGAACTCGAGATGACGACATCCTCAATACCAAGCATGCGCGCATTGCTGATGGCAGACTCAAGTTGGTTCGAGACATCTTCGTCTGTGACGGCCGTTCCTGGGAGGATCACTCTCGAGGCGATGTAAACTCCCGACGTGCCGTCTGCGATTTCGCGCGCGAGCTTGGCGATGTCTTCCTCCCGGCCAACCAACATGAGCCGGCGCCGTCGCACTAGACCGTACTCGATCAGCGTCCCAAGGCTGCGATGCAGGAGCGCGTTCAATGCGATCGCCGTGATCAATCCCGCAATGTAGAAGATCAGCAACCAGGCGCGCGAGAACAATGCCGTGCTCTTCGTGAGGAAGCCAACGACGGCAAGTGCTGCGAATGCCATATTCCAGACGAGGAACAACCGGCTATTGCTGCGGCGGCCTTCAAGAAGGCTTTCAACGCCATATTCGTCCTGGATTAGAAATGTCAGCCCAAAGGCAAGACCTGCCATCGCGCCAACACCGGCGTAACTCTCAATGTCGCCGGCAACGCCATAAACGGCCTGATGATAGGCAATTCCGGTGACCATCGCGATGAGAATTACCGAAATAACTTCCAGCCCGAATGCAGTGGCGGCAAACGCCGTGCGAGACAGCGCAAAGCGCTCCACTTGCGCGAACCCGCGCGTCCCAGCCTCACTCACGCGACCAAACACTGCTTACCCACCCGCGCAATGACAATTCGAACCCTCACTCCCAGCCTAATGGACGAGAACCGTACTTATACTGAGACTTAGATCACTCCGCTAACACATTTGTGGCGTTTTGCTCTCTCGGTTAAAATTGCCATTGGAGAACAACTGTTCTATTCGAGTTCGCTAAATCGATGTCGCGCATCGCCGTTGCGGCGTATACACGTCATTCAGCCAACTTTTTAACATGAGTTGGGCTCGCCGCTTGCTGGGCACGCCGCAGGTGGGCACGCCGCAGGTGGGCACGCCGCTTGCAAATTAGGCTGACGCGTACCTCATGTCGGGAAAAACCGCCAATAAATCGGGCGAAATTGGCAAACCCCAGTTTTTCTCCACAATATACAGCCACGGCAAAGAGATCAAAATGGTACAAATAGTCCCGAAACTTGGTGCAATTCCATTTCCACGATCAACAACGCCTAATTCGCCACTGATGGCGGCGAGAGAACGATTGAGCACCAATACTAATCGTGCCGAGCGATCCACGGATATTGGCGGCCTGCTTGGGATTCTCAGGCGAAATCTCTGGAAAATTATTGCTTCGACGATTGCCGCTCTCACGCTTGCCGTAACTTACCTGGCCTTTGCGACACCCCTCTACACGGCGACCGCTTCACTTTTTGTTGACCCAAGGACGCGCAAGATCGTCTCCGAAGAAGTCGTGCAAGGCGGCTTTGGATCCGACTTAGCACTCGTTGAAAGCCAAGTTTCGATCCTGACTTCCGACGCGGTACTGAAGCGCGTCGTCGATAAACTGCAGCTCGTGGCCGATCCTGAATTTGCCCCTCCCCTCGGGCAGGGCGTCCTTTCCCGCATCAAGGCGCTCGTCGTCACGCGCGCCAACGATCCGGACAAAACTGTTCAAGCCATTGCATCGCTATACCAAACCATAAAGGTGAAGCGAGCGCAAAAGACTTACGTCGTAGATGTCGACGTGACAGCTTCCTCTGCGATCAAGGCCCAGCGTGTCGCGGAAGCCGTTGTGGAAGCATATCTGGCTGACCAGACAGCGGCCAAGGCCGCCGAGGCCAAACGCGCCAACGGCCTTATCGATGCCCGCCTAGGCGAACTGCGCGAGCAAGCGCGGCGCGCCGAGACCCGGGTCGATGAATTTAAGAAAACGAACAAAATTTTGACGTCTGAAGGCGGGATTGTTACCGAACAACAACTTTCAAAGATAAATAGCGAGCTGATTACTGCACGCTCCGTCGCCGCCGAGAGTAAGGCCCGTCAGGAACAGATCAACATCGTCCTGAAATCCGCCGCTGGTCCTGAAGTCTTGCCGGACGCCATCCGCTCGGGCCTAATTCAGAAATTGCGCGAACAATATGCCCAGGTCGCGCGACGCGAAGCCTCGCTGAGTTCGCAACTCCAGTCCCGTCACCCGGTTCTCATCGACGTGCGCTCGCAGCTTAAAGAAGTGAAGACCCAGATCAATGCAGAACTGAAGCGCATCGCAGCTTCGTCTCAAAGCGAGTCTCAGATCGCCTCCAGCCGGGAACGCGATTTGTCGGGGCAGCTCGACCGCGCAAAGGAAGAAGTAACTCGTTCCAATACCGCTCAGATCAAGCTCCGGGAACTTGACCAGGAAGTTAATGCCAGTCGCGAGTTGCTGCGCATGTTCCTGGGCCGCGCCAAGGAAACTCAGGAGCAGCAGAACGTTTCGACGCCTGACGCCCGTGTTATCACTGCTCCGTCCGTTCCATCGAAGCCATCGAAGCCTATGACCTGGCTGGTTCTGGCCCTTGGACTACTTGGCGGATTGGGGCTTGGCTTGGCGTCGGCGCTGGTTACCGATCATCTCGACAGCAGTCTGCGAACCGTCGAAGATCTGGGTGACGAAGTTGGTACATCGAATGTGTCGTCCATACCCGAGCTGACGGCTGGCGGGGGAATTGTATCCCGGAGTTCCAGCAACAGGCATCGGCCGGAGCGCCTGGAGGCTGCGCAGTTCAGCGATATCTTGAATGCACTCGCCGACGTTAGCACAAACGAGGACGGTCACTACCGGCAATCCATTCTGCGCCTGCTCTCGAAGATTAAGAGCCGCCAAAAGCCCGCGCGACCGCACACGGTTTTGATTGCGTCGCCTTCAGCCAATGCCGGGAATTCTGGAACGACGTTGGCTTTGGCATACGCTGCGGCACTCGCTGGAGAGCGAGTTCTGTTGGTTGACGCAACATCGAGCAATCCGGAATTGTCAAAAGTCTTTGCGACAACGCTCAAGCAAACGAATGTCGTTGTTCTCGACAATAAGGACCATCTTGCTCAGATAACGACACGAGACGACCGCTCCGGCTTGGCATTTCTGCCTATTGCGTTAGCCGACTTGAGAACCCTAAAACTTCAGCAACGCCGCCGGCTGATTGCGGGGCTCAACGGCTTGAGCCAATCCTATGATCTTATCTTCATTGACGCAGGCGCAGTCCTTGAGGACGAAGCAACGACAAGTTTGCTGCCGGCGGCCGATCAGATCTTTATCGTTGCCCGCTCCGGACACACGACGCAATCAGAGTTGGCGAGCATCCTTGAAGTACTAGATCCTGCCCACGATCGTATTTCGGGTGCCATTCTTACCATGGCGCCGATCTAACATTTCCCGCTGTAATTTAGCCGGTCACTAGCCGTTTTGGGCCTTTACGAGAGTGTCATGATAACGCGTAGCGATGGCACCGTTCATTTCCCGCCCGATGGCCGGCTGATCGGATTGGGGCTGGCGGTCGTCGCGATCGCGTTCGTCACCATCTCACCACTCGCTCTCGTTGCGTTGGGTTTGAATTACGACGAAACCGGAGGTAGCCCGCTAGAGAAGGTTCATCCGGCAACCATGTTGTCTGTTGCCGTGCTGGGCTTCGCGGCCTTGCACAAGCGCAACCCCCTGTCGGGATTGATGTCTGGGCTCCTTGCATATCCGGGCACCGCATTCTTCTTGTTGATGATTACACTGCTCGTTGTTCATTCCATCTGGGTCGTCGGTCTGCCATTTACGTTCTTTTTCGACACATTCCTCGCTCCAGTCTTAGTATTCTTTCTGTTCAAGGACATGCGCGAGGGTCGCGCCCGCCGGTTCGTCTGGCTGTTTCACACGCTCATGATGGCCAATGCCATTGTCGGCATTTTGGAATTCGCAACCGGCTTCAGGATTACGCCACTGGTCGCAAGCGGCCTGGTGATCGAGGACGATTGGCGCTCAACAGCGCTGCTCGGCCATCCCCTCGCCAATGCCAGTCTAACAGGCGCTTATATCCTGGCGCTCGCACTCGGCGCCGCACGCGAACTGCCGCGCGCACTCGCCGTTGCCGGATTTATCATTGCGTCGGCCGGTATGGTTGTCTTCGGCGGCCGTGCGTCGTCGGTCATTCTTTTGGTGATGTTGGCGGCTCTTGGCCTCTCGCGCGCCGCCGAATTTGCGCGTGGCAAACGCTTCACAACGCGGGCCATTATTTCCGCACTTGCGGCATTGCCTGTCTTATCGCTGTGTCTTGGCGGATTGGCGGAAGCCGGCTTCTTCGATCAGTTCATCGAACGCTTCTTTGATGACCAGGGAAGTGCCGGCACGCGCGTGGAGATGTTCGAGTTGTTCAAGCACATCTCCTGGGGCGAGCTTATGTTGGCGCCCGACGCCAAGCAGCTGGCCACACTCAGAACTATCTACGGCTTGGATTTCGGCATCGAGAGCTTCTTAATATCGTTTGTCTTGAGCTACGGAGTTGTGCCAGGTATCGCGTTTTTCGGCGGCCTGTTCCTTTTCTGTCGCGACGTGGTGCGCACAATCAGGCCCGGCGGGGCTTGGGTTTTGGTCTTTTTCTTTGCGGTCGCATCAACCTCAGTCAGTCTGTCCGCCAAGACGCCGCTTTTTGCCGTCCTCACCCTCATGCTACTCGTATTGATGCGACCAAATCGCACCACGCTATCGCCCACTGCGACAAAGCGTACATCGCTACTCCGTTAACCTCTGCGCAAAGGTGCCGGTCTTCATAAGAGCAACGCGCACTCCATTAATCATGCCGACGCAGCTCTGCGCGCGACGTCATTCTAAGGCACGGATGTTGCTACGTTTTGGTTGGGACGGGAAAACCGTCCCGGACCTGGCGAGGGGTGTTTACCGCGCGCAGAGCACACCCAACTCGCCGAGACGCACAAGTGCTATGCGCCCAAACACACAAAAGTCCGTTGGGTTTGAAGAAAATTGCGTCTAAAGACAGCACAGCTCAGCGGTTTCAAAGACCCTTATGAGCGCGCATTTGAGTGAGTACAGTTATGGCGTTACATCACCTGCCTTACCTCGCAAAAATCGACGGCTGCGGTATCAACACGGCAGATCTCGACAGCGCCATCCGCAGCATCATTGCGCGCGCGAAAGCGGCCGAGCCCTTCTCGGTCTTCACGCTCAACCTCGATCATCTAGTGAAGTTGCGGCGCAATGCAGCGTTCCGGAATGCTTACGCGAACGCCAGCGTTGTAACCGCCGACGGCGCACCGGTTGCTTGGCTTGCGCGCTTCCAAAACCCGAAAATTCAGCGCGCAACCGGGGCAGACCTTCTCATGCCACTTGCTGAAGCTGCAGCCGAAGCGCGTTTGCCCGTGTTTCTCTTCGGCTCATCCGCCGACGTCATGGCGCGTGCCAGCCGCGATCTTGGAGAGCGCACGGATGGCCTGATCGACATCGCCGGAACGTTGGCCCCGTCCGACACCTTCGATCCCAACGGCCGTGAAGCCGACGCCGCATTGCAACGCATCCGCGCTTCGGGTGCTAAGCTTGTTTTCATTGCGCTTGGCGCACCAAAGCAGGAACTGTTCGCCGAGCGCGCCCGCTCGCTTGGCGTGAATTGCGGCTTTGTCTGCATCGGTGCCGCGCTCGATTTCATCGCTGGCACGCAGGTGCGCGCGCCGGAAAGCATGCGAAATAATGGTCTCGAATGGCTGTGGCGGCTAGCCACCAATCCGCGCCGATTGGCTCGGCGCTATGCCGAATGCGCCGGTGTTCTGTTCGACCTAGTGGTGATCGCACCGCTTCGTCAACGGGCCATGAAACTACGCACGTAGTCACTGGCATTTACCCGGCTTTGAGATCGCGGCTGTATACAGAAATAAGCTTGCACTGAATTTCCGGAGACATTCGGATCGATCGGTCGCGAAAGGTCACGGCATGGCAACGAAGATCCTCTTTTATACACACGGACTTGTCGATGGCGGCGGAGAGCGGCTGTGGTCATGCTTGGCCACCGCAATGATGCAGCGCGGCCACGACGTCATGTTTGTTCAGGATTTCGAAGCCGACGAAAACCGTGCCAATCTCGATAGCTCCATTCCTCTCTTTACACTTGGCCGGGGACATTTCGGCGCAGTCAAACGGCTAGCCGCATTGCTGAAGAGCGAGAAACCGGACGTTGCGCTTTCGGCAATTGGCGGATCGAACACCAAACTGATGCTGGCCAAGTGGCTAGCGCACTCCCCGGTCAAAACAATCATCACGTATCACGGCTTCCGCGAATGGAAGACCGGACTGTTGAGTTTCATGACCTATCTAGGTTTGCCGGTCCTCAGTGCATTTGCCGATTGCACAGTTGCTGTCTCGGACGGTCTTCGAGAGCAGCTCCTCGCAAAGTGGGGCGCAAGGCCCGACAAAACAATCACCATTCTCAATCCTGTATTTTATCCCAAAAGCGCCCGCGTGCCCTCAAAGGCCGAATTGGAAGCGCGCCCGGATCTACTTTTGGCCGTCGGCCGATTGGTTCCTGAAAAGGATTTCATCACGCTGGTGCGAGCGTTCGCGCGGATCGAGCGCCCTTCGGCCCGGCTCGTGATCCTTGGCAAGGGACCGGAGGAGGCGAAGATCGTCGCTGAACTCAATCGGCTTGGGATACGACATCGCGTCTCTCTTCCCGGTTACAGCAAGGAACCTTGGAAGCACTACTCGCAAGCCAAGTGTTTCGTGCTGTCGTCAAACTCCGAACCTTTCGGTAACGTCGTCGTCGAAGCCATGGCCTTTGGACTTACCATCGTTGCAACGGCCTGTTCTGGTCCGCAGGAAATTCTCCGACACGGCGAATTTGGCCGCATCGTTGCTGTCGGCAACGATTTGCAGCTAGCGCACGCAATGGCTAGCGCTCTCGACAATCCCGGCGATCCAGCCGTTCGCCGCAAGCGCGCCGACGACTTCTCGTTTGACGTACGCGTGCCAACCTACGAGCGCCTCGTTGCCAAGGTTCTCGGAGAGGCAACAGCGGAAGACGTCCCGCCGGTCGCAGATTTGGCCGAACAGCGCAGAACCGTGGCCTGAGAACGGGTCATATATGGGACGGGAGCATGGCAGCAACTACCGAAAAGCGTCGCGTTTATCTCGATCTGACCCATCTCGGCCGGCACGTGACCGGCATCGAACGCGTTTCAATCGAGCAGTTTGAGCGTGTGTCGTTCGATGACGCGACGCTCATACCTGTGCGCTCGTCGAGCGTCATATCCATGATCCTGCGCCAGCAATTCTTGTTGCCACTTTACGCGCTGCACCACCCCAACGCCCTGTTTGTCTTTCCGGGGTTTCCCCCGTCCCCCTTTTTCTCGCTCATCCGGCATCGCGTGCTGATGTACGTGCACGATACGTTTCTCATCACGCGGCAGAAGGATCTGAGTTTCAAGGCACGGATCTACATGGCACCCCAGTTCCGGCGCGCCGTGAAATCTCTCCAACATTTTCTCGTTAATTCGGAAAAAACGCGCGACGACCTGGCCCAACATACGAGGCCCGGCGCCAGCATTGGCGTCTATCGCCCGGGGGTCAGAAACGTTTTCAACCTCTCGTCCGGGTCGAGAGCCCGCCGGGAAGGCCCACCAAAACCGCTCCGGCTGATTTCACTCGGTACGGTCGAACCGCGTAAGAACTACGCGGCGGCACTGGCCATCCTCAACCAATTGCGCGCCACCACCCATCCTGGCGCCGAACTGCATGTTGTCGGCCGCGCGGGTTGGGGGCCAGACGCCGATCTGATATCCTCACACGCAGGCGCCATAGTTCATGGCTACCTTTCGGCCGAAGATGTCAAAATGCGCATGGATGATGCCGACGTTTATCTCTGCACGTCACACGATGAGGGGCTTGGATTGCCGCTGCTCGAAGCGCAATACGCCGGGCTTCCAGTCATCGCGCCGGACCAACCTGTATTTCGCGAGGTGCTTGGCGCGTCTGGCGCATTCATCGATCCGTCGAACCCCGCCACCGCTGCGACCCTGATCCATGACGTCATTTCGCTGCCCAAGTGGCGCGAGGCCTGTGCTGCAGCCGCTCTTGCCAACGTGACACGCTGGAACGCACTCGCTGCATCTGATCTCGATAGCGCCAGACAAGTCTTTGCGGCACAACCGGGCGGCGTTGCAGGTATTGGAATGGCGATACGCCCGTCATGAGCGAGCCGCTGGACACATGCATCACCCGCCGCCACGTTCTAAAAGTGGGCGCGATTGGCGCAACAACCGCGTTATGCGGAGCGTGCCTCTCCCCATCTAACGCACGCGCAGCCGCTTCATCGCAATCGCTCCGCCACCTTGCTGCGGCTAAAGGCATTGTTTTTGGCGCTTCGCTCGCCGTCCACGAGCTGGATCGGCCGCACGGCGCGCGCTACGCCGAACTCTACAAGAGCGACGCCGCCATCATTACCAGCGAATTGGAATTTAAGATGTCGTCGCTGCGTCCCGCAGTAGACCGCCTTGATTTTTCTCCAGCTGATCGCCTCGTCGACTTTGCACTTCATAACCAAATGAGTGTGCGCGGACACACCCTGATCTGGAACGACGATCTCCCCGCCTGGATCAAGGGGCTGGGCCCTGGCGAAGTTGAGCACCTGCTCGAAAGCCACATCATGACTGTGCTTGAGCGCTATCGCGGCAAGGTTGAATATTGGGATGTTGTCAACGAGCCCATTGCACCCTGGGACAAGAAACCGGACAATCTTCGTGATGGCCCGTATTATTCAGCACTTGGCGAAGGATATATCGCGCGTGCCTTCAAACTGGCGCGGGAGTTCGCACCAACCAGCAAGCTCGTCTTGAACGAAGCTCAAACAGAAACGGACGATGCCAACGGCGAAGTCTTTCGCACGAGCCTTCTTTCTCTTGTCAAGCGGCTCAAAGAGCAAGGCGTGCCCATCGACGCCATAGGACTGCAGGCTCATCTCAAAGCCACGGCGCCCTATGACTTCGGCAAGTTTGCAGACTTCGCCGGATCCTTGGGCAACCTCGGCTTCGATGTCCACATTACCGAACTTGACGTCAACGACACCGGCATTGGCGGTCCAATATCGGGACGTGACGCAACCGTCGCTGATCTCTACGAACGCTTCCTCAACGCCGTGCTCCAAGTACCAGCTGTCAAAGTCGTACAGACCTGGCAAATTGCCGACGGCACCAGCTGGATGCGCGATCCGCTCGCGTCATCGCGCATGGGAATTCGCGCTAAAGCCCGCCCCCTGCTTTATGACGAAACCTTTCGCAAGAAACCGGCGTGGGAGGCCGTCGCCCGCGCATTTTCCGCCGCACCAGCCCGCTAGCTAAGCCACACGCTAAGCCGCGTTGGCGTCACGAATGCCAAAGCGCTGGCGTTGCAGGCTGCGGTGGTTCTCGTAGACTTTTGCAAGCTGCACTTCAGGCGTGAATTCACCAACCTCGCGCGCCACACCCTCGGGCGTTATTGCACCCGACAGCATCTTCTTGCGGACAGCTACGAATGCGTCCGAGAGCCGTTCCGCCATGTCGTCGTCGCTGGCCGAACGTGGCACCAACGCGCCCGACACGCCGTCTTTGATGACGGACGCGAGCTGCGGCAGTTGGATGGCACAGACAGGCCGTCCGCTGCCCAGAGTTTCAAGAACAGAGAAGGGCATGCCTTCAAATTCAGATGTCAGAATGCCGGCATGGACGTTCGAGAGCACTTCGGCGACGCCCGCGGCGCTTTTGAACCCGTGCAGCACGGAAATGTCTTCAATCGCCTTGAACTCGGGGAAACGATGCGGATCGCTGGTTCCCATGTAATGAAATTCGACGCCAGGGCCGACTTTTGCGCGCAACTTGGCTATCGTCTTGAACATGAGGGACGGCACTTTGAAGAGATCGAGACGGCCGGCGAAAGCAACACGGAACCACTCGTGATCGGGAAACGGCTTGGCGGAAAACTTACTCATGTCCACCCACGTCGATTGGGTGTGAATTTTTTTGGCGCTTCCCGGATACGTTTCGCGGATGCGTTCGGTAATAATCGGATTGACACACATGAACTTGTCGCACGCCTTAACCGCCAGCCACTCGTTCACATTGTGGACGTAACGATAACTTTTCAGGAGTGAATCCATCTGCAGTTTGGGCGCGCCCTCACCATGCAGCATCTGGACGAAAGGAATGCCGAGGCCCTTTACCAGGGTTGCGAATTCGACGCGCTGCAAGTCAACGCTCGTTGGCCGCTCCTTCAGCACGCGCCGCACGGCCGGCAAATGCCGCAGCAATCCCTGCATGAACTGGAAGTTGATCGAATCTTTGATGCTGTCTGCTGCTTCCCGGGCTTTTTCCTCGGAATAGTGGAGCACGGGCAGAAAATCGATTGTTCTGCCGCGAAACGTTTCGCGCGTGACCTTGCCTAACTCACGATGACCCGACGCATCGACCCCGATCATGAGAAACGAAAAGTCATCGGGCAAATGGCCTATCATATCGCGGACAAACGTCTCGAGCCCGCCCACCTTGACGCCAAGCGGATCGAACGAATGGATAACGCACAAACGGTAAGTCATCGGGTCTCTCAATTTGGCTGCAGCAGTGAAAGCCAGCGGAAGGGCGCCGCATCATCAGTATCCGAACTTCATGCCAAATCCAGCCCTGGCTATTTTCACATGTGTTTCAGTTGCGATTAAGGTTCACAACCGGCCAAGAGCGCGCACGCGGCTCACAGCCTGCCCCGCCACCTGGGGGTAGAGCACCGCCAGAGCCGCTGCATAGGCCACCCCCCCGAGGACGATAGCGGCTAGCAGCGACCAGACGGTTGGCACCACGGACACGAACTGCAAAGCGGCGACCATGATGGCAGTTGCCCCCAAGATCCGGATCAGGTGCCCCAGCGGAAAGGTAAACTTGTGCCAAACAGCGCCGCACGCGAGTGTGATGGCGAGGCTCAGCACCGCTCCAACAGCTGCCCCCATGACGCTGCCCGCAAGCCCGCCATATGCCAGCCCAACAGCACCGCCGGCAATCGTCGTCAATCCGTCGATCACGTCGTTCACGAGCGGCACGCGTGTTTCCTCGCGCAACAAAAATACTTGCTCGCCGAAGTGGATGCGCAGGTTGCGCACCGCGCCAGAGATTATGGCCCACGGTAATACCGCCGCTGTCATCTCGCGGAAAGGCACCGCGACCAGAAGTTCGACCAACGGTGTCGAAATCGCCCACAAACCGGCAGCTGCGGGCGCGAGAACCGCAAGTAACAAGATGCCATTGCGTACGAGCTGCATTTGCCCCTCGGCCATTCCGCCCTCACGCGCTCGCGCAACCGCGAGCGGGAATGCCGCGGCCGTCACCAGCATAGCGGCGAAGGCAGCGGCGCGCAGTCCAAGGCCCCACCCGACTGTAACGAGACCGACCGCCGCCGCGCCCTGTTGATGTTGGATCACGAAGCGCAGGCCGTTGTTGGCAAGCCAGACGAACAATCCGCCAATAACGAGCGGCATTCCGTAGCGAAGTGCTATGCGCACACTCTCGCGCGAAAAAGCCAAAGGTTGCGCGCCGATTTCCAATCGCCAAAGTGCGTAGGCGAGTGCCAGTATTTGAGCTACCGCATAGCCCCACAACACATTCGCGGCGCTCGCTCCGTATTGCTTGACGAACAGAATTCCAAAACCAAGACCCAAGACGGGCCAGCTGATCTGCAAAACTGTATAGGTCAGCGTATCGGCGGCCGTGCGCGCCCGGTCCGTCAGGTGCGTTGCGATTGTGCGCGAGAGGCAATAGACGAGCGTCGCAGCAATCAGCGACATGTCCCAAGCGGCATCAAGAAACAACGGCAGAGCCAGAGCGCCAATCGCCGTAATCGCGCCCGCAGCCAAGAGAACCCCGCTTTCGGTGTTGAGATATACGGCCTTGGCATCCGGCGAAGCGCCCTTGTCGAAATAGCGCATTGTGTAGAGCGTGAACCAGAACAGCGTTCCGACATAACCAAACTCTTGTGCCGCCGTGATCAACGCGAATACGCCCATTTGCTGGGGAGCGAGAAAATACGTCCATAAAATAATCGAAAAGAACTGGACGATCGGGCCCAGCACCTGCGCGGGCAGATACAATAAAGTTTGACGGAGAAGCATCAGGTTCTAACTTGTATCCGCGCCTCATAATCGGGCGCGCTCTTGTCTAGCTGCTTGGCAGTAAATTTGCGAGCGTTGAAGTCCGTGTTAGTTAGCCGCTCGGCACCTCATTACTCACGAGCTCAGAGAGCCCACCGATGCGCATCCACGTTTACCTCGACGGCGCCCGGCTCTTTCGCTGGCATCTGGCATTGCTGGAGCTATTAGCTGCCGATGGACATGTCATCGCTGTCTCATTCGTGGACAATAGCGAACCGCTGCCGGTCAGCCTGACTGCCCTCTTCGATTACGACCGGGCCCGCAGCCGGGCAAGCAGCGACCGTTTCTCGACGCGTTTGAATAGCCAAGCCTTCGCTCCCTACGTCGCCGCCCAGCTTGAAACTAAGACCTGTGCGAAGCCTGTGCCTCTTGCGGACATCGCTCTCGACCTCGCAACATCGACCAAAGCGACAACACGTCCGGAACGTGTTTTGCGTCCGCTCTATGACGGCGCGATCGAAGACTACGCGCTGTTTCACGCTCTCCTCGATCAACGCGCGCCCGCGTTAGCTATTGCCGATAGCCTGACCGAGGCCGCGATATGGAACGTCGGCCTTCCGGCAATAGAAACGCCCTGGCGCATCGCGGCATCGTTTGACCAGGTCACGTCGCGTCTCGTTCAAGGCGTGCAGCGTGTCATGGGCAAAATTGCGGCTGGACTTAAACCCGGGGACGCGAGAGTTGCTGCGCCCGAAAATAGCGCCAGTTCACGCCCATCCATCCTCGTGGCTACCGGCCACTTCGCTGCGTCTCGTGCCGCGCGCAAAGTCACGCGCGCGCGCGAAAAAATCACGCGCGACGCGCCCAAGTGGCATGTCGCCTGGCGCACAATTGCAGACGGCACTGTGCCTGAACCCGGTGTCTCTAATCTCGCTGAATTCCACATACTCCCCGACGACGGCCAGCGCTTTTTCGCCGATCCATTTGTGTTTCTGAAGAACGGCGAACGCCACATCTTTGTCGAAGAACTTCCCGAAGCAACCGGACGCGGCCACATTTCCCATTTCACAATTTCAGCTGACGGCATCGCCAGTACTCCGCGCCCCGTGCTTGAGGCGCCCTATCATCTCTCGTATCCGCTGGTCTTCGAACACGGCCGCGAAATCTGGATGTTGCCGGAATCGTCCGCCGCCGGTGGACTCGATCTCTACCGCGCCGAACGTTTCCCCGATCGCTGGACTAAAGTAGCGCGCCTCATCGACGGGCGCATTCACGATGCCACGATTTTTTCTCACGGTGGGCGGCTTTGGATCGCGGCCGGAAACGAAACGCTGCAAAGCGCATCCTGGGACGGGCTATCGCTCTATTCGGCAGATGCACTTCTTGGGCCCTGGGAGGCGCACCCGGATAATCCCGTGCTTATCGATGCCCGGGCTGCGCGTCCCGCCGGCGCGCTCTGGATCGCGGACGGCGCGCTCTACCGCCCCGCGCAAGACTGTTCAGAAGCCTACGGCGGCGGTTTGAAGCTGCGGCGTGTTACAGAACTCACCCGCGATCACTTTCGCGAAGAAACCGTCGGCAGCATGTCCTTCGTCCCAAAGACCCACAAGCCTGGCGGGCGGATTTTAGGGCCCCATACACTCAGCCGGGCGGGCAGTTTAGAGGTCGTTGATTTCTATGCCAGGCCAAGCGTCCTGAGACAAACCTGAGGGCTGGTTATCGCGACGCAATCAGGTTATAAGCCGGGCGCATCAGGCGGCCAAACTGCCCGCACAATTCGATATTCGCCGGCTTAGCACAGTGGTAGTGCACCTGATTTGTAATCAGGGGGTCGCAGGTTCAAATCCTGCAGTCGGCACCAATGATTTCAAAGCCTTATCACTGCGCAGACCTTCTCCATAAATACTGGGGCGCCACCAGGGCGCCACGCCAAGTGGCATTCGGGCCCCGGCGGATCGATCGCCCGGCGCTTGAGTTCAAGGGCACCAGTCGCCGGCCGAACATCGCCCGATAGTTGCCGGCTCGGACTATTGAGGCAGAGGATCATGACTGAACAGGTTGGACACGACGTTCGGTCGTCCCCTCATCGACACTCAGCAGACTTCGCGGCGTCAGATTGAAGTGTCTGCTGAGGGCCAGAAGCAGTCATTGGGTCAGAAAGGCTTGCGTGTGCTGAATTCGTCGTTCGATCCCAATTGCAGAAGTCGACGGTCGGGGATCGGCGACGCGGAGAGCGCCGCCGACCATGTCCGTAATGGGAGGTAGTGCGTCGG